>CAZJBN010000084.1:15012-20701 GCA_964543955.1 uncultured Bifidobacteriaceae bacterium | reverse complement strand
GGGGGCGACCGCCATCGGAGCGAGGCCCATGATGCCCAAGGCCGGGTGGCCGGACAGCGCGACGGGCGAGAACATGATGTGCCCCACGACTGCACCATCCTCGTCGGCAATCAGGGAGATCAACGGCTGCGCCCGGTCGCGCAGGAGATCCACGAGCGCGGCTTCGGCCGGGCCATCGAACGCCGACACATTCAACGCATGGACGGCGGCACGATCGCGCTCGACTTCAGGCCGGATCAGCATGCGTTTCTCGAGGTCCCGTTCCCTGGAATTCTGCCACACGGTTGGGTGCGGTATCGCAGCTGCCGCTTGGAACTTCGGACCTCACGCCGTACTATCGGCTCGATGCCGCTCGCGATTCTCTCTGTGGTGCTCGCTTTGGGCGCTTACGGCGCGCCTGATGGCGGGGCTAACCAGCCTCCGCCAAGGCTATGGCGGTCCGCCGAAGCTTCAGCGAAGGCGGAAGCCCCACCCTACAGCAACGCGGAAGCTCCGCCCTACGGCGTGCGAGGCGGACCTGAAGGTCCGCCCTACGAAGAACAAACGGCAACGCCAGCGGCGGGCGTGCCGCTGGATCTCGCCATCCGCCGTGCGGCGGTCATCGCGGACCTTCGCTATAACCTCGCGTTGACGGTTCCACGAGAGCTGGCGTCGCCCATCACGGGCACGACGACGATCACCTTCGACCTCAGGGACAACACCGAGCCGCTCGTCATCGACTTCGAGACGAGCCGCGACCACGTTGCCTCCGTCACGGCCAACGGCCGGCCCACGCACTTCGAGTACATCAACGGGCACATCGTCTTGCCGACCACCGCGCTGAAGGTGGGGCCCAACACACTCGCGATTGCGTTCACGGCCGGCAACGCGTCGCTCAACCGCAGCGCGGATTTCATGTACGCGCTTTTCGTGCCGGCACGCGCGCGGCTGGCCATTCCCTGTTTCGATCAGCCGGACCTCAAGGCGCGATGGACCCTGTCGCTCGTGTACCCGGCGGAATGGCGTGCGGTCAGCAACGGCGCCACCGCCAGCGATGGCGACTTCGCCACGCCAGACATGACGAGCGGCGGTGGACCGTCGGGGAAGAAGCGTCAGATCCGCTTCGTCGAGACCCAGCCGCTCCCTACGTACCTCTTCTCGTTCGTCGTCGGGGACTTCCAGGTGGAGACCGCCGAGCGGAACGGCCGCCAGTTCCGGATGTTCCACCGCGAGACCGATCGGGCCAAGGTGACGCGGAACCTGAAGGCGATCTTCGATCTGCACGCGACCGCCATCGAGTACATGGAACGCTACACGGGCATCCCGTACGCGTTCGGCAAGTTCGACTTCGTCGCCATCCCCGCGTTCCAGTTCGGCGGCATGGAGCACGCCGGCAAGATCCTCTACAACGCCTCGGGCCTGCTGCTCGACGAGTCGGCCACGCAGAATCAGCTGCTCGGCCGCGCCTCGGTCATCGCCCACGAGACCGCCCACATGTGGTTTGGCGATTTCGTGACGATGCGGTGGTTCAACGATGTGTGGATGAAGGAGGTCTTCGCCAACTTCATGGCGGCGAAGATCGTGAACCCGTCGTTCCCGGAGGTGAACCACGAGCTCCGGTTCCTGCTGTCGCACTACCCCGCGGCGTACGAGGTGGACCGGACGCCCGGCGCCAATCCCATCCGGCAGCTGCTCGACAACCTGAACGAGGCCGGCAGCCTCTACGGCGCGATCATCTACCAGAAGGCGCCGATCGTCATGCGGCACCTCGAGGCGCTCCTCGGCGAGCAGTCGTTCCGGGACGGCCTGCGCGAGTACCTGAACGCGCACCAGTTCGGCAACGCGACGTGGCCGGAGCTCATCGACGTGCTGGACACGCGGACGTCGATGGACCTGCAGGCATGGAGCAAGGTGTGGGTCGAAGAGCCCGGTCGGCCGACGATCACGACGAAGCTGGAGACGGCCGACGGCAAGGTGACGCGCGTCTGGTTCGAGCAGACCGATCCGATGGGTCGAGGACTGGTGTGGCCGCAGGAGCTGAAGGTGCGCGTGGAGCTCGATGGCGGCGGCGCAGCGGATCGGCTGGCGAGCGGCGCAGGTCCCGCCCTCACAGTGCCCTTGATAGGCCGAACGACCGACGCAGAAGTGCGGGGTCAGCCTATCCCAACCTTCATCCTGCCGTCGGCGCATGGCTGGGCGTATGGCGACTTCGTCCTCGACGAGGGGTCGCTCGAGTACCTCGTCGCCAACCTGCCCTCGCTCCCGGATCCGCTGACGCGAGGCAGCGCATGGGTCACGCTCTGGGACGCGCTGCTGAACCAGCGCGTCGCTCCTTCCAGGCTGTTCGACCTGATGGTGGATGCCGTCCCGCACGAAGAAGACGAGCAGCTCACCTCGCGCCTGCTCGGCTACCTCCGGACGACATGGTGGCGCTTCCTGCCCGCGGAGGAACGGTCACGCCGGGCGTCGACGGTCGAGGAGGTGCTTCGTTCAGGGCTCCGGGCGTCGGGCACCGCCAGCCGGAAGGCGGCGTGGTTTGCGGCGATCCGCGACGTGGCCACGACGCCCGCCACCATCGCGTGGCTGCGCAACATCTGGGCGAAGACAGAGAGCGTGGAGGGCCTGCCGCTCGCCGAAGCCGACTACTCGACGCTCGCGCAGGAGCTCGCCGTTCGCGAAGTCGACGGCTGGCGGGAGATCCTGGGGACACAACTCGCGCGAATCGAGAATCCGGACCGTAAGGGCCGGTTCGCGTTCGTGATGCCGGCGCTGTCGGCCGATCCCGCCGAGCGGGATCGCTGGTTCAAGGCGCTTTCTGACGTCAACAGCCGTCGCCGCGAACCGTGGGTGCTCGAAGGGCTCGAGTACCTGCACCATCCGCTGCGCGCGCGGGCGTCGGCCGGCTACGTTCCGCCCAGTCTCGACATGCTCTGGGAGATCCAGAAGACGGGCGACATCTTCTTCCCCAAGCGCTGGCTGGACGCGACGCTCGGCGGCCACAGCTCGGCGGAGGTCGCCGGCATGGTGCGGGCGTTCCTCGATTCCCTGCCGGCCAACTACCCCGTGCGGTTGAAGAACATCACGCTGCAGTCGGCCGACGGACTGTTCAGGGCCAGCGGGTCGCGCTGATGATGTCGACTACCGCTCCGGCGTTTCGCCCGGTCGTCGCGGTCCTCTGCCTCGTCGCGCCCGCGCTCCAGGCGCAGACGCCGACCCTCACAATCAAGGCCCGCGCCATCATCGATGGGCGGGGTCAGGTCATGAACGGGACGGTCGTCACCGTCAGGGATGGCGCGATCGTCAGCGTCGGCGCGCCGGCCGGGCCGGTGTCGATCGATCTGGGCGACGCGACGCTCCTGCCGGGCTTCATCGACACGCACGTCCACATCGGCTGGCACTTCGGTCCCGACGGCCGCTATGTCAACGGCCCTGAGCCGCCGGAGTCCGCGGCTCTCTACGGCGCCGAGAACGCGTATGTCACGCTGCAGGCGGGCTTCACGACCGTGCAGAGTGTGGGGTCGCGGTCCGACAAGCCGCTCCGCGACGCCATCGCGCGCGGCGTGCTGCCGGGTCCGCGCATTCTCACGTCGCTCGCGCAGATCGGCAACGCGAAGTCGACGCCCGACCAGCTGCGCTCCGAAGTGCGCGCACGGAAGGACGAGGGTGCGGACCTCGTCAAGATCTTCGCCTCGGCGAGCATCCGCGACGGCGGCGTCCCCACGCTCTCCCAGGAGCAGCTCGACGCGGCCTGCGGCGAAGCGCGTGCGGTGGGCCTCAGATCGATGGTCCACGCGCACAGCGCGGAGGCCATGATGCGCGCCGCGCGCGCCGGGTGCACCGTCGTGGAGCACGGCGCCCTCGCGACGGCCGAGGCCCTGAAGCTCCTGGCCGACCGGGGCGTCTTCTTCGATCCCAATATCGGCCTGGTGACGCAGAACTACCTCGAGAACAGGCAGCGCTTCCTCGGCATCGGCAACTACACCGAGGAGGGCTTTGCCGCGATGGAGAAGGCGCTCGACCTCAAGGACGCGATGTTTGGCGCTGCGCTGAAGACGCCAGGTCTGAAGATCGTGATGGGCACCGACGCGGTGGCCGGTGCGCACGGGCAGAACATGCGCGAGGTCCTGGAGCGCGTCAGATCCGGCCAGGCGCCAGCGGATGCGATTCGATCGCTCACGTCTCTCGCGGCCGCATCGCTCGGCCTCGACAAGGAGATTGGCGGCGTCGAGCCGGGCATGGCCGCGGACCTCGTGGCCGTCGCCGGCGATCCCCTGACGGACATCACCGCGCTCCAACAGGTCGTGTGGGTGATGAAGGGCGGGCGCGTGTATCGCGGCCTTGCACGCTGACATTCACGACGCGGCAGTTCTTGCCACCGGACGTGAGGGATGGCAGAAACGGCCGCAAATTTAATGGTGCCTGACCCCATTACAATCGACCATGCGTTCTACGGCTGATGCCGTCATCGTCGGGGGCGGGTGCATGGGCTGCAGCGTGGCCTGGCACCTTGCGCGGCGAGGACTGACCAACATCCTCCTCATCGAGCGCGAGGCGCAGCTCGCGGCCGGCTCCACCGGCCGGAATGCGGGAGGTGTCCGCCACCAGTTCTCGCATCCCGCCAACATCGCGCTTTCCCTCGAGTCGATTGCCATGATGGCGGACTTCGAGGCACAGGTCGGCTGGCCCGTCGACTTCCACCGCGATGGCTATCTCTTCCTCGTGTCGAAGTCGGCCAACGAGGCGGCGTTCCGCCGCAACATCGAGCTGCAGCGCGCGCACGGCGTGGACGTCGACTGGCTCGCGCCCGGCGCGGCCGCGGCGCTCGCACCCGGCATCGACGTTACCGGCGTCAGGGGCGCCGCCTGGTGTGCCGACGATGGGGTGGCGGATCCGAATGGCGTGACGATGGGGTTCGCGAAGGGCGCGCAGGCGATGGGCGTGGAGATCGTCCGGGGGACGGAGGTGAACGGGATCGATCTCGCCGGCCATCGCGTCTCCACTGTGCGCACGTCCGCCGGCAACGTCAGCACGCCTGTCGTTGTCAACGCGGCCGGCCCCTGGGCCAAGTCGATCGGACGCATGCTCGGGGTGGACGTGCCCGTCGAGCCCGAGCGCCGGCACATCTTCATCGCGGCGCCCGCGCGCGGCGGCTCGTGGGACGCGCCGGAGTGGCAGGGACGCGTGCCCCGCTCGCGCGTGCTCGTCATCGACTTCGAAACGTCGTTCTACTTCCACCGTGAGGGCGCGTGCGTCCTCTTCGGCATGGGTGACCCAGAGGAGACGCCCGGCTTCGACACGACGGTGCGTTGGGACTTCCTGCCGAAGGTCACCGACGTCGCGATCAGGCGCCTGCCCGTGATGGCCGACGCGGCGGTCTCGCATGCCTGGGCGGGGCTCTACGAGATGACGCCGGATCACAACGCCATCATCGGTCCGTCGGCGGACGTCACCGGCTTCTACACCATCGCGGGCTTCAGCGGCCACGGCTTCCAGCACTCGCCCGCGGCCGGACGCGTGCTTGCGGACGTCATTACCGGGCGGGATCCGCACTTCGACCTCGCGCCGTTCGCCCTCGAGAGGTTCGAGACGGCGCGCGCCGGCGGCGAGCTGAACATCGTGTAGGCGTGAGAGGGTAGGCAACCCTGAAGGGTTGCCTCCACCGGGTGTCTCTCTCGGTTGCCTCCACCGGGTGTCTCGCTCGGTTGCCTCC
>CAZJBN010000084.1:5008-14912 GCA_964543955.1 uncultured Bifidobacteriaceae bacterium | reverse complement strand
CTCGGCTGCCTCCACCGGGTGTCTCTCTCGGTTGCCTCTACAACTCATGTGGGGGCAACCCTTCAGGGTTGCCCGAGATGGATCCGTCCGCCCTTCATCACGAACTTCACGCGGCGAAGGGCGCCAATGTCGGCGGTGGGATCCCCCTCCACGGCAATCAGATCGGCCAGCAGGCCCGCCTTGACGCGTCCGATACGATCCGCCTGGCGGAAGTACGACGCATTGCCCGACGTGGCCGCCACGACCGCGGCGAGGGGCGACATGCCCCACTCGACCATCAGCTCGAGTTCGCGGACGTTGTCGCCGTGCGGATACACGCCAACATCGCCGCCGAAACACATCCGGACGCCCGCGGCGAGCGCCGCCTTGAACGTCTCGCGCTTGCGCGTGATGCGTGCCGGCTCGGGGTCCACGCCCTTCTTCCATCCGGCGTACTGAGACGTCGCCTCCGGCGCAGCGAGCGTGGGGCAGTACGCGACGTTCTTCTCCACCATCAGCTTCCAGGTCTCGGGCGTGCCCTCGTCGCCGTGCTCGATCGTCTCGACGCCGCCGACAATCGCGCGCCGCATGCCTTCGGCCGTGGCCGCGTGCGCGACGACCGGACGGCCGCTGCTGCCGGCCACCTCCACGATCTGCCGGATCTCGTCCTCGGTAAAGGTCGGCCGCGCTTCCCCATTCGGCCCCCAGCGATAGTCCGCATAGATCTTGATGAAGTCGGCGCCGTGCCCGATCTGATCGCGCGCCACGCGCGCCACGCCCTCGAGGCCATCCGCCTCCTCGGCCCCCTGGGGAACACGAATCTCGCTGGCAAACCCCTTGGGGCCGTAGCTCCCCGTCGCCACCATGGCCGGCCCGGCCACGATCATCCGCGGGCCCGGCACAACCCCGTCGTCTATCGCACGCCTGAGATCGATGTCGGCATAGGCGGCGCCCTCGCTGCCCAGATCGCGAACGGTGGTGATGCCGGCCATGAGCGTGCGCTCGGCGTGGACCACGCCGCGGGCCACGCGGTACGCGATCGACTCCTTCAGCACCTGGTCGTTCCACGATGTCTCGTTGTAGGGGTGCAGCAGCAGGTGCGAATGCCCCTCGATGAGGCCCGGCATGAGCGTGAGACCCGGCAAGGGCCGCATGCCGGCGCCGGCCGGCACCGTCGTCGTGGCGGCGGGCCCGGCCGCCTCGATGCGATCGCCGCGCACGACGACGACCCAGTTCGAGTGCAGGCGTTCGCCGTCGAAGACCGATGCCGGCTGCAGCACCGTGACGGGCGTGTCGGGCGCCTGGGACGACAGCCGCGGTCCAGCCAGGCCAAGTGCGCAGGCGGTGATGAGCGCCGTGAGGCGAAGGGGTCGCATGGCCGCGAAGTATACTGCCGCCCTCGTGCGAAACGTGCTCCTTGCGCTCGTCGTGGCCGTCGGACTGGGTGGCGTCTTTCTCTATCTGCAGGGACCGCCCGCCGGCGATCCCGCCTCTCCCGCCGCACACGCCGGGCCCTCGCCACCCGAAGGGATGACAACGGATCCGGAGCGCTGGCGTGCCGCATTCCCACTGGAGCCGGCCACCATCGACGAAGGCGCCACCTCCCCGCCCTCGCAGGCGTTGACGCGCGCGCTCGAGCCCTATCGCAAGCGCGACTTCCAGTCCGCCGCGTCGGAGCTCGAAGGCGTCTGGATTGACAACCCGGACGAGCACCGCGCCGCTCTCTACCTGGGCATCTCTCGACTCTTCATCGACGAGGTGCCTGCAGCCATCGAGGTGCTCCGCCAGGCGCAGGCCAGCCCCGATCCGCAGACCGCTGCCGCCGCGGGTTGGTACGTCCTCGTGGGCATCGCACGGCTGAGGGAGCCCGCGTCTGGCATCGCAGAAGTGCGAGAGGTGTGCGAACGACCTGGACCCTATTCGGCTCGCGCCTGTCATGCGCTGGAGGAGTTGATGTCCAGGCGACCCTGAAGGGTCGCCTCCACATGAGAGGGTTTCCTTGTCGGAACCGGGCGGACCGCCCGCTCAGAACACCCCCACACGCTTCAGCGTTGCCGTCGGGTTGATCGTCGCCAGGATCTCGAACCGCTGCCCGTTGTCGAGCGGGTAGTCGTTTCTCACGCCGATGTCGTGGAACCATCCCACCGTGAAGGTCTCCGTCAGGCGGTAGGTTCCCATGTCGTACAGGCGTGATCCGGTCTCGAACCGGTCGGCGTTGAGCGGGCCGAAGCCGCGGAATCCCTCATAGTGACGATCGACGTGCTCGACGCCGCCGGTGACCTGCAACCGCCCGGTGACCTGGAGATCCGCGGCGAGATTGAACCCGGCGCCCCGTTCGACCGAGACGCGCTGGTAGGCTTCTGCCCTGATCGCCCGGAGCAGGCGTGATCCCTCCGGCATGCCGATACTCACACCCTGGCGCAGCGTGTCGCGCCCATCCTCGTAGGTGTAGTCGGCCGACGCCTCCACACGCGTCGCTGGCCGCACGGCGACGAGGATCTGCCCGTAGTTCCATTCGTCCATGTGCCGGAAGCGGTGGAACACGTTCGGCATCTCGAGGTCGCCGACATAGCCGCTGGTGGCCGTGATCGCGGTGATGGGGCCTCGAGGCGGCCGCCACTGCACGCGCTCGCCCATGATGTAGCCGTCGTTGTCGTACGAGAGGATCTCGCTCGTCTCGCCGCGGTTGACATAGAGGCTCCCCGCCTGGACGTCCAGTCCCGCAACGGGCTCGACCTCGAGGAACAACTGTTTGACCGAGAACGCACCGCTCCGTTCGCCCGTGCCGATCCCCGTGTTGTCCCAGCCCGAGGTGAAGCCGTTGCCGGTGAACGCGCCGACGTGAATCCGGATGCGCGCACCCGGGTCGACGAGGAGGCGCAGGCGGTTCTGCGACTGCCACTGAAGGCCGTTGGCGTCGACCTCGCCCTCGCTCGTTTCAATCCGGCGATAGCGCAGCGCGAGCTGCAGCTGCTGGACGTCGAGCCAGCGCCGAATCGCAGGCGGATCGGCAGTGTCGGCGGCGGGCTGTGCGGCAGCCGGCCAGGCCGGCATGCCGATGAGCGCGACGAGCACCGCTACCCGCAACAGGCTGCATCCCATCGATAGCGGTGATTATCCCCCTTCAGACACAGATGCGCAGATAGACACAGATGACACAGATGACACAGATGAACACAGGGGGAATGACACACCGCCGGAGCGAGCCCGACGCTCACCGCGCGGGCAGCGCTGACGATCCGCTTCGGTCGGGCTCATCGCAGCGGTCGTCACGGCATCACAATGACGCCAGCGGGTGCGCAACAGGAATAACGATCGAAAGCTCCACTTGACAAATTGTACTAATGAACTAGTATTAATGGTCAATGGCAGTTGTCTCGATCGATAGCCGCGACCGGACGCCGATCTATGCGCAGCTCGAGCGGGGGCTGCGTGCGGCGATCGCGACGGGGCGGCTCCGCGCGGGTGACCAGCTCCCAACGGTTCGACAGCTGGCGGTCGAACTGCGCGTGAACGCCAATACCGTCGCGCGCGTGTACGGCGAACTGGAGCGCGCCGGCGTACTCGAAACGAGGCGTGGCGTGGGCTCCTTCGTGAGCGCGACGACCGAACGCGCCAGGCCGCCCCGTGAACATGAGCGCCGGCTGCGCGCGTTCGTCACGCGAATGCTTGCTGACGCCGACACAGCTGGCTTCAGCCTCGCCGACGTGGTCCGGACCTTGAAGCTGCTCGAGTAGGAGGACGCATAATGGCCGTTTTCGAGTCGGGACGACAAAGTAATCGCATGAATGTGGCCCGCCTGCCGAACGTCGTGGCGGTGGCCATCCTGGCGAGCGCGCTCGCCGCCGGCATCGCCAGCTCCTGGGTCACGCAGCACTGGCTGGCGCTCGCGGTCCTGACACTGGTCGGAGTGCTGCTCATGCCGGCGCCACGAATCGCGCAGCAATGGGAACGAGCAGTCGTTATGCGGTTCGGGCGCTTCATTGGACTGCGAGGCCCTGGGCTGTTCTGGATCATCCCCTTCGTGGACCGCGTGTCGGCGTGGATCGATCAGCGAGTCGTCACGACGGGCTTTGCTGCCGAACAGACTCTGACGGCCGACACGGTACCCGTCAACGTCGACGCTGTGCTGTTCTGGATGGTCCACGACGCCGAGCGAGCCGCCCTGGAGGTGCAGGACTATGCGCAAGCGGTAAGCTGGGCTGCGCAGACCGCACTCCGGGATGTCATTGGCAGGACAACGCTCTCCGAGTTGTTGCGAGGCCGCGAACACATCGAGGATGAATTGCAGACGCTGATCGATCAGCGGTCGAGTCCGTGGGGCCTCACGGTGTCGTCGGTCGACATGCGGGATGTCGTCATCCCCGGCGCCTTGCAGGATGCGATGTCGCGTGAAGCGCAGGCGACTCGCGAGAAGCAGGCGCGAATCATTCTCGGGCAGGCCGAGGTCGAGATCGCGCATTCGTTCCAGGAGGCCGCGCGGTCTTACCACGACAATCCGACGGCCTTGCATCTGCGCGCGATGAACATGCTCTACGAGGGCCTGAAGGAGAAGGGTGCGCTGATGCTCATTCCCAGCAGCGCCGTCGAGTCGATGGGCATGGGTGGTCTGATGGGGGCGGCGGCATTGCGCCAGCAGGGCCTGGCTGGAGGGAACGTGGATCGAACGGGAAAGGAGTAGAGGATGCGAACCGTACTCTCGACGATCATCGTGCGTCGGGCCCCTCCATCTTCGTTGCCGTTCGCGAGCAGTTGGGCCTCAGGCGTGATCGTTGTCGACCAGGCGGCCCGACCGCCTGATTGCTGACGCTGGCAGCGCGGATTCGTCCACGATTCGAGTGTCACCTCAGAGAGTTGGCAGCCTCCGAGGCGCGACTGGTAGCGATTCGTGGCAGGAGCAGTACCGCCCGAACATCTGTGTAAGTCGGTGCATCTGCGTTCGTCTGCGCATCTGTGTTTCGTCTGCGCATCTGCGTTTCGTCTGCGCATTTGCGTTTCGTCTGCGCATCTGCGTATTCAGTTGGGGCTGAGGACCACGCGGAAGCCGATGAACGCGCGCCGGGCGCCGGGGTCGGCTGCGCCGCGCGTGGTGGTGCGGACGAGTCGCGCCGGATCGCCGAAGTGCCCGCCGCGGATCACGAACAGCGCGTCGCCATCCAGGTTGGCGAAGGCCCGGCCCGGATCGTACGGATACGGCTCGTGGGGACTGATGGTCCACTCCCACACGTTGCCGCTCATGTCCGCCAGCCCGTACGGGCACTCCGGGCACGCATACTGCCCGACGGGCGTCGTGCCCGTTCCGCCAAAGTTCGCGCGGCCGGCGAGGGGCTCGTTCCCCCAGGGGAATCGACGTCCGTCGGTGCCGCGCGCCGCCTTCTCCCACTGCGCTTCGCTCGGAAGCCGCACGCGCCATCCCTCGGCCAGCCGTTGTCTGACCAGCCCCGAGACGCCGGAACGCTCGAGCGTCGCCTGGAGCCAGCGGCAGTAGGCCAGCGCTTCTGGCCACGCCACGGACTGCACCGGGTGTGTGGGAGGACCGTCGAGCGGCTGCGGCGGGATCGACCAGGTGCCGCTCTGCGCGAATGCAGCGAACTGCCCCACGGTAATCTCGTGGCGCGAGATCAGGTAAGCCGGCAGGTCCACCGTGCCCTGCCCTTCGGACGGGGACCATCGTTCGTTGCTGAACGCGTCGGGATCGTGCGCCGAGTCGGCGCCCATGATGAACGGTCCCGCGGGGATCTCGACGAAGTCGGGAAGGATGGCGACAGCGTCCTCGCGGGCCGACGCGGGCGAGGACTGGCCCGTGGCCGGCGAGAGCGCCACGACAGCCGCCACGGCAGCAGCCAGCCACGTCAGGGCAACCGTGCGCCTCAGCCGCGGGCGAACGACTGGCGCGGCGAGCTCCGGGTTCTGGCGAGGCGCGGTCATCGCGACGCGGACACCCGTTCGCAGGCGAACTCCCATCCGTGACGGCACGCACGCGCGTACAAGTCCGGCTCCGGCATGTCCATGAGGTTCGGTCCGCCCTCGCGGAGGAGCAGCCGGAGGTCGAGCGGGCGCGGATTCGAGCGGACCGGCGCCGGCGGATCGAGCAGGTTGACGCAGCCGGGCCTGAACTGCGCCTCACACGCGCGCGAGAAATAGGCCAGCGCCCGGTCGCGGTCCTGCGGCACCAGCCGTCCTTCGAGCGTGTAATAGCCGATCTCGTTGCACGCCCACCCGGAGTTGTCGACGCAGTACGACGCCTTGATGCGCAGCATGCGATCGCAGGCCCCATGACGATTCTCGGCGCAGGCCTGCTCCCAGAACGGCATCGCGTCACCCCGATGCATGCCGTCGGTCCCGCCGGCCAGCGTCATGGCGCCGAAGAGCGCGATCCACGCGGCCATGTGCGCGAGGTTGTAGGTCCCGACACGGCCGGCCAGCCCGAGCCGGCTGACGAGCGGCCCCGATCCAATCGCCATCACGGCCCGATCGATTCTCGGCACGACCAGGTTGAGCAGGGGCACGCACAGCAGCTTGTCGTAGAAGGTCGGCATGCCCAGCGCGCCCAGCAGCCAATAGAGCACGACCACGCCCAGCCCATAGAGGACGCCGAAGATGCCGCGGCCGAGGGGCGTGCGCGGTGACGTGGAGGGATCGGTCACCAGCAGGTGAAGACCGAGGAACACGGCCGACGGGATCTCCGAATCGACGAAGTACGGCACACCGGTCGCGGCGCTGTAGACCGCGCTGAACGCGAAGAGCGTGGCCGCCGCCGACGCGGTGACCGGCGTGATCGCAAAGAAGTACATCACGACCAGCCCGACGAGAAACACGAGCATGTAGACGTTCGTGCCGAGACTGAACGTCGTGGCGATCTCCTGCCCCCACGTGATGTCGGTCGAACCCGTCACCAGAAGCGCCACCGAAAACACGGCAAGCGTGAAGGCCGACGGGTTGAAGATGTGGACGCGCTTGCCGTCTCGCATCCACTTGATGAACGCCTTGCCGAGGAACCCCACCGCCACCATCAGGAACTGGAAGGCGAACCAGTCGTCTCTGAACCACAGGAACAGGTTCGTGCTGAAGATGATCGGAAACGGCCCGAATCCGAGGACGTACGCCTCGCGGCGCGACCAGGTCAGCAGGATGTCGAAGACGTAGGCGAAGACGAGCTGCGCGAGGATGAGCAGCGCGAAGTCGTAGACCGGCGGCCAGAACCAGCCCCAGTACACATAGACGGCAAACTGGCAGAGGCTCTGGATGTAGTGCTGCGGCCGAGGCGCCGCGGCAACAAGCGACGGCGCCCCCAGGCGTCGCGCGCGAACCACCAGGACGATCTGCCAGACGAGGAGGGCGATCGACGCCGCCCAGAACGAGCGGACCAGGGGTGCGCTGACCTGGACGCGGGCGAGCGCGGTCATCGCCAGGAGCGCGGCCGTGAGGCCGAGCGGCACCGCGAACACCTTCATGGATGGGGAGGCGGAGGGTTGGCTGGAAGCTTCCCGGCTCCCTTTGGCACGGTCCCGGCGTCGGGCGGACATCGAAACACCAACTTGTACACCACCCGTCGAGGCGGCGCAACCTCGCGGGCACCCTCGCGGGCACCCGCGGGCGCGGGCGCGGTCCGAACCGGCAGCCCTTCGGGTACCGGTTCCTGGTTGACAAGACTCCATGCAGCGAAGCATCCTTTCGGCGCGTTGCCGAACGTTCGTTCGTGAACCCGAAGAGGTGCCCATGAACTCCAGACATCCGCGCCGATCGATCGCGGCCGCGTCACTCGTTGCCGGGATGGTGGTAGCCGTGGCGATGGTGGGCCTGCGGGGCACGGCCCAGGAGAACGGCAGCTGGCCGGGCATCACCGGCGGCGACGCCTCCACCCGGTACTCGCCGCTCGATCAGATCAACGCCTCCAACTTCGGCTCACTCCGCGTGGCCTGGGAGTGGAACGGCGAAGTCCCTGGAGTGGAACTGGGCGACATCAACGCCCGCTCGCTCCCGATTTACGTCGATGGCATGCTCATCACCACCTCAGGGCCGCGCCGCACGGTCGTGTCGCTGGATCCGGCCACGGGCAAGACGCTCTGGAGCTTCCAGGAGCCCCTGACACCGCGCCACGAGTACTCGATGCGGTCGAACCACGGCAAAGGCGTGGCGTACGCGCGGCTGAACGGACGCGGCGTGGTGTTCGTCACGACACCCGGCTTCTTCCTGCACGCGCTCGACGCGAAGACCGGTCAGCCGCTCGAGGGCTGGGGCGGCGCCGTACCCGTCGAGGGCTTCCCGAAGACCGGGTCGGTGGACCTGCTGAAGGACCTCATTGCGGACTGGGGACCGTGGCAGGAGGCCAAACAGCCTTACGACGCGGCCAAGGGCCTGCCGCTGGAGCTCGGCTACATCACCACCTCCTCACCGCCCATCGTCGTCAACGACGTGCTGGTCGTCGGCAACTCCGCCGAACAGGGCTACAACCAGACGCGGATCGAGAACGTGCCGGGCGACATCCTCGCCTACGACGCGAAGTCCGGGAAGTTCCTCTGGAAGTTCCATGTCATCCCGCGGCCGGGCGAGTACGGGCACGAGACGTGGGAGAACGACGCATGGAAGTGGACGGGCGACGTCTCGTCCTGGGCACCGATGTCGGCCGATCCGGAGCGCGGGCTCGTCTACATCCCGACCAACGGATCGACCATGGATTACTTCGGAGGATTCCGGCCGGGAGACAACCTGTTCAGCACGAGCATCATTGCGCTCGACGTCAAGACGGGCAAGCGCGTCTGGCACCACCAGCTCGTGAAGCACGATATCTGGAACTACGACACGCCCACCGCGCCGGTGCTGATGGACGTGACCGTGGCCGGCCGCCGCATTCCTGGACTATTCCAGATCACCAAGCAGTCGTGGGTCTACTCGTACAATCGCCACACGGGCGAGCCAATCTGGCCGTTCGAAGATCGGCCGGTCCCGCAGACAAAGGTGCCGGGCGAGAAGCTGTCTCCCACGCAGCCGTTTGTGACCAGGCCCGCACCGTACGACCTGCAGGGCCGCACCGAAGCGCACCTGATCGACTACACGCCGGAGATCAGGAAGCTGGCGCTGGCGCGGGCCACGGAACTGGATCTGCTGGCGCCGCTCTTCGCGCCGCCGACCCATCGCGGCAACTCCGAGGGCAAGGGGCATGCGAACATCTGCCCGGGCGGCGGCGGCGGCGCCAACATCACCGGACCCCCGGCGGCCGATCCGACTACCGGCGTCATCTTCGTCGCCTCAGCCAGCGGATGTTCGCCGACGCTGCTGGCGCCCGCGAAGGAGCGCGACAACGACAAGATGACCGGAAAGACCATCGCGCAGTGGGCCACCGCGCGCGGCAGCGCTCCGCCGAGGCCGAAGGTCGCGCCGGAGGATCCGCTCTACGGCATCCCGGATGTCTTCAAGGGACCCGTCGGCCGAATTACCGCGATCGACATGAACACAGGCGAACACCTGTGGATGATCCCGCACGGCGACATGGACGCCAGGCAGCAGGAGGCGTTCCGCAACAACCCGCTGCTGAAAGGCCTGAACATCGACACCAATTGGGGACGCCGCGGCTCCCCCGCGATGGCGGCCACCTCGACGCTGCTCCTCGCGACCGGGCAGACCGCAGACGGAACCGCGCAGCTCTTCGCCATCGACAAAAAGACCGGCAAGCGCGTCGGCGCGGTGCCGACGCCGCGCCTGGGCGGGTATGGGCTGATGACTTACCTGCACCAGGGCAAGCAGTACGTCGTGATTCCGGTGAATGGCGGGTACACGACGATGGCGTTGCCGTAGGATGACCGATGCCAGGCAACCCTGAAGGGTTGCCTCCACAAAATCTTCGCGGAGGCCAATGTCGTGTCGTGGCATCCCTTCAGCGTTGCCTGCTTCCCGCAAGCACCTTCGTGTGGGGGCAACCCTTCAG
>CAZJBN010000084.1:0-4908 GCA_964543955.1 uncultured Bifidobacteriaceae bacterium | reverse complement strand
CCCTTCAGCGTTGCCTGCTTCCCGCAAGCACCTTCGTGTGGGGGCAACCCTTCAGGGTTGCCCGCTTCCCGTAAGCACCTTCGTGTGGGGGCAACCCTTCAGGGTTGCCCTCTCGCCGCAAGAGGCCCCGCCGTGACCTGCGCCTGTGTGTTCGCGAGCGGTCCCAGCTCCGCGGCCACGCCGCGTGCGATGGCGGCGGTCTCGCTCCCCGCCTGGAAACAGGTGAAGTCCGGCCGATCCCGCCAGGCAAACGGACCACAGAGCCGCACGCCCGCCGCGATTGCCGCATCGTGGACGATGTTGATGGCGCGCTCGTAGTCGGGCTGCCCCTGGCGATAGCCGGTGAAGTTGGCCAGGTCGCCGCTTGCCGCGAAGATCGCGCTCACGCCCGGCACTCTCGCAATGGCTTCGGCGTTCTGAAGGCCCTCGAGCGTTTCGATCATCAGGATCAGCACGATGTTGTCGTTAGCGGTGGCGCGGTAGCCGCCGGGGACGGTGCCCCACATCGCGGCATCGAACGCCTGCCCGCCGCCGTTGCTCCGACGCCCGAGCGGCGGAAAGTACGTCCAGCTCACGACCTCGCGCGCCTCCTCCTCCGTGTCCACGGTCGGCACGACGAGGACGAGCGCTCCGGCGTCGAGCGCGTGCTGGATTTCGCGCTCGTCCGTATACGCCACGCGCACGCCGGGCACGGCCTTCGCGTGCGCGCACGCGCGCCACATGCGCGCGGCCGCCTGCCAGTCGCGCTGCCCGTGCTGCATCTCCGTCCAGATGAAGTCGTAGCCGGCATTGGCCATCGCGCAGTAGACCTCGGGGTCGGTGGCGGCGAAGAGGGTGCCGCCAGTCACCTTGCCCCCCTGCTGCAGCTTGAGCTTGACGGGGTTCCAGACCGGGGATCCGGCAGGCGGATTGAACGCGCTGCCGAACGTCCAGGATGCGGGATCGAACGCTCCCGTGTTGACCGCCGCGGGCGGCGAGACCTCCCGGGCACGGCTGTCGACGCCGGCCGGCGCCGCCAGCGGGAACTTGCCGGCGCCTGGCGCGGGGTTGGTGGCGTACGGATCCGCGCTCGGCACGGGCACCTGGGGCTTCGGCGCCTGGGCCTGGTCGGCCATCGCCCCCAACCCGAGGAAACCAGACAGGACGGCCACGATCGCAAGCTGCCTCATGAGACCCCCTTCGCGCGAGCGATGTTACGCCGGATGCGTGCGACCGTGATCTATCATCCACGGCATGTGCGACTTCGGCGACGATCACCACCATCGAGACGCGCACGGCGACGGCCCGCGCTTCGGTTATCTCGTCGACGTGCCCGCCATCCGCACGCTCATCGACGAGACACGCCGCCTCACCTCCGAGATGGCAGACGCGGCCGCCCGGGTCAAGGCACTCGAGCCTGCGTTCGCGCGGCTGCTGTCGGCGGAGGGATGGCTCCCCGAACCGTATGCCTCACCGGATCTGACGAGCGGCATGGGAGGCGGCATCGGGCAGTACGCGTTGTACCGGGCCGAGGACGGGTCGCTCTGCCTCTTTTCTCTCGTCATCCCGGCGGGCGCGGAGACGCCCGTTCACGATCACCTGGCCTGGGGGCTCATCGGCGTCTACCGTGGCCGCCAGGACGAGACCGTGTATCGCCGCCTCGACGATGGCGCCGACGAGGGGAAGGCGTCGCTGGAGGTCGCGCGTCGAAGGACAGTGGGCCCGGGCGAGTTCTACAGTCTGCTTCCCCCTCGCGACGACATTCACTACGTCAGGACCGTGTCGAACGTGCCGTCCGTCTCCATCCATCTCCTGGCCAACGACACGGCGTGCGTGTGGCGACACCGCTTCGATCCGGCCGCCGGGACGGTCGCGGCGTTTCGATCGGGATACAGCAATGCCCCGTGTCCGGAAGACGCGGCACATCGAGCACCGTGAATGACCAGCGATGAGAAATCGTCCGGGACGGCGCCGGCAATGACCGTTGGCACCGAGTTGCGCCAGGCCAGGGAGGAGCGTGGCATCTCGCTTCGCGAGCTGTCCGAGCGAACGAAGATCCGCCAGCCGGTCCTTCGCGCGATCGAGAGCGACGACCTCAGACAGCTGCCTGGCGGTGCCATCGGGCGGGGCTTCGTGAAGCTGTATGCCCGTGAGGTCGGCCTCGACGCGCACGGGATTGCCGAGCGCTTCGACGCGCAGCGCGAGTTGGCCGATGCCCGGGACGGCGCCGACGAACTCGGGGCTGGAGGCGGCACGAGGCTCACCGACCTGGCGTCCGGGTTCACGGGCATTCGAGTCGCGATGGTCCTGGCCACGATCGCCGTGCTGGCCGGCGCCTACTTCGCGTTGAGGCCGGGACCTGGTTCCCCTGCCATCGAGGAGCCAGGACGGGTCGCCGTCGAAGCCGTCAGGCCGGCCGATACTCCTCCGCCGGCAGCTCCCGCGGCGCCACCGGCGCCCGTCAGCGAACTGCCCGCGGAGACGGCGCAGGCACCGCCTGGCACGGTGCGCGTGGACCTTCAGGCAACCGGAGACTGCTGGGTCGCGGCGACGGCCGATGGACAGCAGGTGATCTACCGCGTCCTGCCGGCCGGGGAGCGCGCGACGATGAGCGCGACGGCGGAGGCCGTGGTTCGGATCGGCATGCCGGCAAACGTGACGGTGACCATCAACGGGCGGCCGATCAGACCGTTCGAACGGCCGGGCTCGCCGATCACGCTGAGGATCACGCCCGCGAACTACCGCGATCTGGTGCAGCCGTAGGCCGCGCTCCCGGAAAAGGGGTCAGGCGTCTTTTTTTTGACCACCGATCGCAGAAAAAAAGACGCCTGACCCCTTTTCCTCCGACGCTCTTCCTACCGTACGAGCGTCTTGACCAGCACCTTCGAATTGCGGCCGCTCTGCTCGTAGCGTTCGCGACGGGCGGGTGGCAGGTCGCCGGGCGTGCCTTCGACGAAGCCGCCTTTCGACTGGAAGTACGTGAAGGCCTGCGTGGAGAGCGCCAGCAGTCGCGTGAGACCCAGTTCGCGCGCGCGGTTCTCGACGAACTGAATCAGCTTGCGGCCAATCCCTTCGTTCTCGTGCGACGAGCTGACATAGAGGCTCGCCAGCTCGCCCAGCGTCTGCTCCGGGTAGACGTGGAGCGCGATGCAGGCCACGGGGTTCCCGTCCACCTCGAAGATGAAGTAGTCGGCCAGGTCGCGTTCGATCTGCGCGCGGCTCCGCTTCACGAGTTCGCCGGCCTCGACACCCTGCAAGGTCAGCGCCAGCAGCGCACGAATGTCGGTCTTCCTCGCCGGCCGGATGTTCTCGTACTCGTTTGCGTGAATCAGCGTGCCGAGCCCGTGATTGGAGAACACTTCGCCCAGCAGGCCTTCGTCCAGCGTGCCGTTGATGACGTGGACGCGCGGCACTCCGCCGGCACACGCCGTCACGGCATTGGCGGCCTTCGACCGGAGCGGCGGCGCGAAGCCCCCGGGGTCGCGCTGCAGGAGCGCGGCCAGGTCGTCCACCAGCATCTGGCGGATGAGCATGCCTCGATGGACCAGGCCGTCGTGGATGGTCACGAAGATGAGCTTGGTTGCCTTGAGCTGCGCGGCGACCGCCACGGCGACACGGTCCGAGCTGACACGGTAGGTCTTGCCTTCGCCGTCGAAGCCAAGCGGCGAGATCACCGGCACGACCCCCTGTGTCAGGAGCGATTGCAGGAGCGCCGCATCGACGCGCTCGACCTTGCCCGTGAACCCCTGGTCCACGCCCTGGATGATGCCGGCGGGATGGGCCGTGATGACGTTCGTGCAGGCCGCGCGAAGGTCGTTGGCCGCCAGGCCGTTGAGCACTTCGTGCGTCAGGCGCGTGGCCGCCGTCAACGCCAGGTCCAGGGTGACCGCGTCGGTCACGCCGGAACCGTCGAGGCTCGATGCCCGCACGCCCCGGGCGGCGGCCAGCGCCTCGACCTGTGCGGAGGCGCCGTGGACGAGCACCACGCGGATGTTCAGCGACCGGAGGAGCGCCACGTCGACGAGCAGCGTGCCGAAACTGTCGTCGGCGACCATGCCGCCGTCGATCGCGAGAATGAAGGTCTTCTCGCGGAACTGAGGTACGTACTGCAGGATGCCCCGCAAATCCGTCAGCTTCATGAGTGGGCCGCGTGCAACATCCGCGCTAGGAGCCTTGGCGGCCCAGAATGTTGACCATATGAGTCAAGTTGCTCCGTCAAGGCGACGCCACGCCGGAGGCGGGGCAAGAGTAAATAGAGGCTAGCGAGGCCAGGCATGCTCGGCGGTCTGAGGCATGCCTCGCTAGGAGTATTCCCGGGCGTCTCGCCGCCGTCAAGGCCTCGACGCGGGGCCCTGACGGGGCGGCCGCGGATCGCGCCCGCAGGGTACAATCCCCAATCCGACATCCGCGCATGAACCGCATGACCAAACCGATCTGCGACACCATCCTGGACACCATCGGGCATACGCCGCTCGTCCGCATCAACCGCCTCACGAAGGGCATCATCGAGGCGGATGTGCTCGCCAAGATCGAGACCTTCAACCCGGGCAACTCGATCAAGGACCGCATGGCCGTCAAGATGATCGAGGATGCCGAACGCGACGGCCGCCTCAAGCCCGGTGGCACCATCGTCGAGGGCACGTCCGGCAATACCGGCATGGGCCTGGCCATCGCCGCCGTCGTCAAGGGCTACAAGTGCATCTTCACGACGACCGACAAGCAGTCCAAGGAGAAGGTCGACGCCCTCCGTGCCTTCGGCGCGGACGTCATCGTCTGTCCGACCGACGTCGCCCCCGAAGACCCGCGGTCGTATTACTCCGTCTCGTCGCGCCTCGAGCGCGACACGCCGAACAGCTGGAAGGCCAAGCAGTACGACAACCCGTCCAACGCGCAGGCGCACTACGAGCAGACGGGGCCGGAACTCTGGGA
>CAZJBN010000083.1:0-21067 GCA_964543955.1 uncultured Bifidobacteriaceae bacterium | reverse complement strand
GCACAGACGAACGCAGATAGCACAGAGAACAGACCAACGGGGAAGCGACACGAAAGGGTTCGGCGCCGGCCGCAGGGCGGCCGGGCTGCGCGGTCACGGCTCGGGCAGAGAGATGAGCCCGTCGTTCGTTGCGGCCGGCTCATTTTCTCTGCTCGAGCGGTGACCGCGTGCGGGGCTACGCCCCGACGCCGAACCCGCGCGCCCTGGTGACCTGCCTTGCGCTTCGACGTGATCTGCCAGCCTGTATTCGTCGGTGAATCTGTGTTTCGTCCGCGAATCTGTGTTCCGTCCGTGTATTTGTTCCTGGTCTGTGTATCTGTGTTTGGTCTGTGTATCTGTGTTTGGTCTGCGTATCTGTGTTTGGTCTGCGTATCTGTGTCTCATCTGTGCATCTGCGTCAGGACAGCCTGGTGCGGAGTTCGGCGTCGATGGCGCCGAGGAACTCCTCGGTCGTCAGGTAGGGATGGCTGGCATCGATGAGGAGAGCCAGATCCTTGGTCATGCGGCCGGACTCGACCACGTCCACGCACACCTGTTCGAGCGTCTCCGCGAAGCCGATGACGTCGGGCGTGTCGTCGAAGCGGCCGCGATACTGGAGTCCCCGCGTCCACGCATAGATCGAGGCGATCGGATTGGTGGACGTCGGCTTGCCCTGCTGGTGCATCCGGTAGTGCCGCGTGACGGTCCCGTGCGCGGCCTCGGCCTCGACCGTCCGTCCGTCCGGTGACATCAGGACGGACGTCATGAGGCCCAGCGACCCGTAGCCTTGCGCCACGGTGTCCGACTGCACGTCGCCATCGTAGTTCTTGCACGCCCAGAGGTAGCCACCGTTCCACTTGAGGTTGGACGCCACCATGTCGTCGATCAGGCGGTGCTCGTAGGTCAGGCCCTTCGCGTCGAACGCAGCCTTGAACTCGGCATCGAACACGCGCTGGAAGGTGTTCTTGAACGTGCCGTCGTAGACCTTGAGGATGGTGTTCTTGGACGACAGGTAGACCGGGTACCTGCGGTCGAGCGCGTAGGTGAAGCAGGCGCGCGCGAAGCCCTCGATGGACGCGTCGAGGTTGAACATCCCCATCGCCACGCCGCTGCCGTTCGTCTTGATGACATCGCGGTGGATCGGCTCGCCGCCGTCGTCCGGCGTCCAGCTGATCGTGATGGTCCCGGCGCCAGGGAAGTGGAAGTCCTGCGCGCGATACTGATCGCCGAAGCCGTGGCGCGCGACGACGACGGGCTTGTCCCAGTGGGGGACGAGTCGCGGAACGTTGCGGCAGACGATCGGCTCCCGGAAGATGGTGCCGTCCAGGATGTTGCGGATCGTGCCGTTCGGCGACCGCCACATCTGCTTCAGGTCGAACTCCCTGACGCGCGCCTCGTCGGGGGTAATCGTCGCGCACTTGACCGCCACGCCGTACTTCAGCGTCGCATTGGCGGAGTCCACGGTGATCTGGTCCGCTGTCCTGTCGCGCGATTCGATGCCGAGGTCGAAGTACTTCAGGTCGATGTCGAGGTACGGCCGGATGAGCTGCTCGCGAATCCTCTGCCAGATGATGCGTGTCATCTCGTCGCCGTCCATTTCGACGACGGGGTTCTTGACCTTGATCTTGGCCACGGACGTTCTCTCCTTGGATCAGCCGGCGACACGAAGCCGGCCGCACACGAAGGCGCCGGGCGTCGGACAGCGACGTATGAAAACAGGCAAACGAGAGATTATAGCGCGGGGCGAGCGGCAGGAGCGCCGCGGTGTCGGCGAGGCCGGCTACGGTCGGGCGGGACACACGAGCGGTACCAACACACCGTCGTTGATCTCGCGGTCCCAGTAGTAGAGATACGGGCGCCGGTCCGGGTGTCGCGCGCTCACGATGCAGTTCATTGCCGGCGAGATGTCCAGACCGTAGATGACGCTCGCCGTGGCCACGAGGCCGTTACGCGTGAGATCGAGCGCATCCATCGAGCGCTCGCTCCCGATGCGCCCGCCAATCAGGACCAGCGCGTTCTGGAGCCCCGCTTCCCGCACGCTCGAGTACGGGTCCGATCGCTCCTCGATGACCCTCCGCTCGATCACGGCGTGTACGACGACGAGCAGCGGCAGCACGGCGACGCTGGCGGCCATCAGTCCGAACATGCGCCGGCTCCCCACGCTCTTGTCCGCATACGCTTCTTCCCGGAAGAGGTTGGCCGTGACGAACAGGACGAGGAACGGAAACACCTCGTAGTGGAAGCGCGGCCCGTACTGGTTGCCGCCGCGCTCGACGTAGAAATACAGGATCGCCGCCATGATGACCAGCATCCAGTCGAGCGCACCGCGCCGTGTCTCCTTCCCCGCCGTGACCAGATAGAACACGTAGGCCGCGATGAGCAGCGGCGGCGTCCAGAGGGCGTGACGCAGCAGATGGGTCGACAGGATGTCGGCGCCGCGCAGCGCGAAGCCCGACCTGAACCACAACGACACCGTCGTCGGCAGCGTCGTCAGGGTCCACGGCGAACCCGTGATGGCGTCGTTGTACCAGAGCAGCACCAGCACCCACGGCAGACCGCCCAGCACGACGAGTGCCATCGTGCGCAGGAGAGCGGTCCGATCCCTGAGCAGGAGCAGCAGGATGGGAATCGCCCCGACGGTGCCCGTCAGGTAGCGCGTGAGCACGGCCCAGCCGATGAGGAACCCGATGCCGAGCGGCACCCATGCCGGCGACCGGTCCCGGCGCGCCGCCAGGCACGCTGCACCAAGGAGCAGGGCACCACAGAAGGTATGCGAGAAATACGACGCGGCATTGAAGAGGAAGAACGGCGAGGCCGCCGTCAGCGCTGCCGCGAGCACCCCGACCCACGCCGTATAGAGCCGCGAGCCGAGGACCACGACCAGCCAGAGCGTCACGGCCCCGAGGATGGGACTGACGATCCACGTGGGAATGCCGGCGCGGATCGCCAGCGCGAGCAGCAGCGGCCACCCGATCGGGAAGCTGCTGTACGCGCGTCCGTCCGCGTGCACGATGTAGTTGAACCTGAAGGACGCGGCCGGCACCGGCGCCGGATTCCAGAGCCGGCCTTCGGCAAGCGTCGCCGCCTGGTAGAGATAGGCGTACTCGTCGCCCGAGTTGGGAAAGTCCAGCAGGACGAACTGGTTGATGGCAACGAGAGTGAGGATGACGAGCGGCGTGCCGATCAGCAGCACGGCGGAGCGATGGGCGAGGGCCCAATCGGCCGCGCGCAGACACAGCGCGTACAGCGTTTCGAAACCCAGTGGCGACCAGCCGCGAAGGAGGACCTGGGGCACGAACCGCTGGATTCTACCACTCGCGGTTCGTCGCGTGATGATCTCCTGGAGACAGGAACGGGGCGGCCCCCTCTCGGAGGCCACCCCGTCCGGTATCTCTGTTCAGGATCGAGACGCTAGCGTTCGCCGCCCGGTTCCCGGTTGGTCGGCGGCTTCTGGTCGCCCGGCAGCGTCAACGCCACGAGTGATCCCGGGTGCCCGCCCCCGCCAATCGGGATGACGATGTACTGCTTGCCCTCGTGCATGTAGGTCATCGGCGTGCTGTTGGACGGAGCCGGGATGTCGATTTCGCCGAGCGGCTTGCCCGTCGCCTTGTCGACGGCGTAGAACTTTCGTTCCGCGCCGCGGCCGGCGCCGTACATCAGCAGCGTCTTCGTGATGAGCTTGTTGCCGTGCGAGCCGTTGCCGGTGTTGGCGATGTTCAAGCCGCGCAGCTGCGGGTGGTTCTTGACGCGGTCAGGCGTCACGCCGTTCGGAATGGTCCAGAGGATCTCGCCCTTGTTCATGTCGATCGCCGTGATGCTGCTGTAGGGCGGCTTCCACAAGGGCAGGCCGTCGATGTTGCCGGGACCGACGCCGGGACCGCTTGCCCAGTCCATGACGGTCTTCCCCACCGGGTTTGGATCCTTCACGTCCATTTCCTTGCCGGGCACCAGGTTCGGTGCCGAGCAGGCACGCTGCGAGACCACGTAGAGAATGTTCGTCTCCGGATCGAAGCCGGAGCCTCCGGGAATGTTGGTGCCGCCGTTGCTGCCCGGGCAGTGGATGGCCGCGAGCTTGCCGATCTTGTTGCCGCGGTTGAGCGGCGGCAGGTACATCGGCCCGTACTGGAACTGCTCGAGGCGTTCGATGGCCTTCTTCCGGAGCTCCGGCGTGAAGTCGATGAGCGAATCGTGCGTCACGACCTGCATCTCCCAGGCGGGCGGCTTGGTCGGGAACGGCTGTGTCGGCCAGGTCTCCTCGCCGGGCACGAGCGACTGAGGCACGGGCCGTTCCTCGATCGGCCACACCGGCTCGCCCGTCACGCGGTTGAAGACGAACGCCCAGGTCTGCTTCGTCGTGACCACGATGGCAGGGATCTGCTTGCCATCCACCGTGATGTCCATGAGGTTGGGCGGGCCCGGGATGTCGTAGTTCCAGATGTCGTGGTGCACCAGCTGGTAGTGCCACAGGCGCTTGCCCGTCTTCGCGTCGAGCGCGATGAGCGTCGTCGAGAACAGGTTCTGGCCCTTGCGATGCCCGCCGTAGAAGTCGTTCGTGCCCGGGTCGGTGCCGATATAGACGATACCGCGCTCGAGATCCGCCGAGAGCGGCGCCCAGGCCGAGACGTTGCCCGTGTACTTCCAGGAATCGTCCTTCCACGTGTCGTTGCCGAACTCGCCGGCCTGCGGAATGACGTTGAACTTCCAGAGGAACTTGCCGCTCGTCGCGTCGTAGCCGAGCACGTGGCCGGGCACGTTCTCCATGCGCGTCTGGTTGTAACCCTGCTCGTGCGAATTGCCGACGACGATGACGTTGTTGACGACAATCGGCGCCGACGACGAGGTGATGTAGCCGACCTCCTGCGGGATCCCCGCGTCGGGATCGAACGGGTAGCCGAAGTTCTCGAGCATGTCCACCTCGCCGCCCTTGCCGAAGTCGGCAATGGGGCGGCCGGTGTCGGCGTCGAGGCCGTGCAGCTTGAACGCGGGGCTCACCATGAAGACGCGGCCCTTGCCGTTGACCTCGTGATAGGCGACGCCCTTGCCGTAGTTCTTCCGCATCGAGTCCTCCCACCGCTTGGTGGGGGCCTCGCGGAACGTCCAGAGCGTCTCGCCCGTGGCCGGGTCGAGCGCGGCGACGGTGCGGCGCTCGCCGGCAACCGTGAAGAGCTTCCCTTTGACGTAGAGCGGCGTCGACCGGAGGATGTTGTCGGCTGTCCGGCCGAAGTTGTCGCCGCGCCAGACCCACGCGGTCTCGAGCGTGCCGAAGTTCTGGGCGTTGATCTGATCCAGCGGCGAATAGCGCGAGCTGGCGGCGTCGCCGCCCCAGTACCGCCACTCCCCGTTGGCCGTACCAACCGTCGCGGCGGCCGAACCCTGCTGGCCCGACAACTGCACCGTCGTGACCAGCGCGGCACATGCGACGGCCAGGCCTCCAACCCAGCCCCAGCGGTACCGTAACGTCATCAAACCCTCCCTGCGATGAGAAGTCACTTCTTCGGCTCCATCTGGATCGTCTTCATGGCCGCCTCGTCACCCTTGAGCTCGTCGCTGCCCGCTGGATAATCGTTCAGCTTGAGGAAGAATGCAATGAGATCGCCGTACTGCTGCGGCTCGAGGCTGCCGGGGTTGTCCTCGGGCATGGTCGAACTGACCGTGTCGAAGAGCGCGTGCAGGGGCTGCCCGGCCCAGTTCTTCACGAAGTCCGGTCCCGTGAAGCGGCCGGTGTCGTGGCACGTGGTGCACGATTGCTCGAAGGTCTTCTGGCCTCGGGCCGCCTGGGCGTCGGAGTAGACCCCCTGGTTGACGGACTTCTTTTCCTGACCGTGGATGATGCGCGGCGTGGCCGCGACGAACGGAGCGCCGCAAACGAGGAGGCACACCACGCGGGTGGCCAGGACCTTGAACGATGGTGTCATGTCGGTTCCCTGTGAAGAACGCCGGATCCTTCGAAGTGTACTCATGCGGGCCTCTGACGTCGAGAGGGGTGTTTGACGACCCTCCTCGCCGCCTCCTACAATCACGGTCTGGTGCTCTCGAGACGACGGTTCCTGGCGGCGTTTGGGGCGGGGATCTCCATGGCGACTC
The DNA here is from genome assembly GCA_964543955.1 of uncultured Bifidobacteriaceae bacterium. Taxonomy (GTDB): domain Bacteria; phylum Acidobacteriota; class Vicinamibacteria; order Vicinamibacterales; family UBA2999; genus VFZN01. The sequence continues at coordinate 15,004 of CAZJBN010000083.1, read as the reverse complement.
TGGCAAGGGCGGCGGAGGCGGGGTTCATCCCGTCATCCGTCCTGCCCACCGGTCCCCGAGCGCTCCGCTTTGCACACACGCACACCGGAGAGCGCCTGGCGGTCGAGTACTTCGGCGCGGAGGGCTACCGCCCCGACGCGCTGGCCACCATCAATCATCTGCTCCGTGACTTCCGGACGGACGAGATCCATCCGATCGACGCCGACCTGCTGGACCTGCTGTATGGACTCTCCCGCCTGACGGGCACGAGTCGACCCTTCCAGGTCATCTCGGGATACCGATCGCCAGCCACCAACTCGCAGTTGCGCAGGCGGAGCGAAGGCGTGGCGGCCGGCAGCCTGCACATGAAGGGGCAGGCCATCGATATCCGCCTGGCCGACATCCCGCTCGCCTCGCTGCGGAAGGCCGCCCTCTCGATGGGCGGGGGTGGCGTCGGCTACTATCCCGCTTCCGACTTCGTCCACGTCGACACCGGCCGCGTCCGCACCTGGTAGGCGGCCCGCGTCGGTCAGGTTGCCGCCGCAGCCAGCGCCCGGACCAGCCGGGCATCGTGCCCGTAGATGTCGTCGGCGAACCGCACGGTGCCGTCGGCCGGCATCACGACTGCCGTGACGTAGAAGAGGATCACCTGGATCGGACGCGCCAGCCTCACCTCCTGCGGCGCCGTCGAACGCATGGCCGCGACCATGCGGTCGCGCGTCCAATCCTCCTGGCCCCGGAGCGCCCATTCCGCGAGCGCGATCGGGTCTTCGAGGCGGATGCAGCCATGGCTGAAGTCGCGCCGCGGCCGGCCGAACAGCTGCGGCGCGGGCGTGTCGTGCATGTAGATGTTGTCGTCGTTCGGGAACACGAACTTGACGAGTCCGAGCGAGTTGGATGGACCCGGCCGCTGCCGCACGCGCAGCGCGCCGGTGCCGAGCCTGGCAATGGTCTCGGCGGTGGGGGCGACCACGGGTGATCGATCGCCCTGCCCCGCCACGATCTCCATGTCGTGCCGTTCGAGGTAGTCCGGGTCGCGCCTGAGCGCGGGGACGATCTCGCCACGCAGGATCGAGTGCGGTACGTTCCAGTACGGGCGGAAGACGATCCGGTCCATCTCCTCGGCGAAGACCGGCGTCTCGGTGCTGAGCGCGCGCCCGACGATGACGTTCATGGCAAAGGAGGGCCGACCGTCGGCCGGTACGCCGTCCCAGCCCCAGAGCTGGAACATCGGGATGTTCACGGCGAGAAACCGATCGGGATCGAGGTGCGGGAGCCAGCGGAGCCGCTCGAGCGCCAACTCGATCTGCACGACGCGATCCGCCATCGGCACGTTCAGCGCCGCGATCGTGCCGCGGCCGAGCACGCCGTCGGGTTCGAGGCCATGTCGCATCTGGAACCGCATGACCCCGTCGACGAGTGCGCCCTCGTAGCGGCTCGACTCGGGCGTGTCGGCAGGCAGATCGCCGAGAGCCACGAGCTGGCGCCTGACCGCGTGAATGTCGGCGTAGGGCTCGCCCGGCTTGATCGATCGCGCGGGGACAGTGAGTGTCTCGAATGGCGGCGCGCCGGAGAGTGCCCGATACTCCGAGAGCGCCCCGCGCAGCGACCGGTACAGGACGAGCGGCGGACGGAAGCCCTCGGTGGTCTCGTGCAGTTCGTGTGCCTCGAGAGCCGCGACGAGCGCGGCGGCAAAGTCGTGGTCGTCGGCCGGCACCGTCAACTTGAACCCGATCGCCCGCGGGTCCACACGGCCGGCGTGGAGGTGGCGCCAGAACCGCAGCATGCCCCGGCTCAGGCTGAGATCGAAGGCCGCGAGTTCGCGAACCGGCGGCACCGTCACGGCGTCCAGCGTGCTCGCGAACCGCGCAAGCTCCGCCGCGCCGTAGTCGGCGGGACGGAGGCCGTCGCTGGCGGCGCCATCGATGATGGCCATCGCCTCCCTGGCCTGCCGGCTCGGCTTGGCCCTCGCATCGAGCCATACCGGCAGGTGCTCCGCACCGTAGACGCTCGCCAGCTCGAGACCTTCCGACGCGGACATCGGCACACGTGCGCTATCGTCTTCGCCCAGCATGCGCCCGATCTCGGCGGCCACGGCGCTCACGGGCAGCGTCGGCTGTTCCGCGGGAAGCGGCGCCTCCACGACGTCTCGCGCCTGGCCGCCGCACGACACGCTCCAAGACGCCACGACGAGCGCCACGACCCGCCTCGAACCCCGCGTCATCGTCAAAGATTGTCTCCGATCGGCGGCTGCCGGTTCGCCCGTCGTTAAAGTTGTATTATGGATGCCAGTTTTCTGGAGGGACCGGATGAACGAGCGAGCCCCTGCGATCTCGCGGCTGTCGTGCCTGGCCATGGGACTCCTGTTGGCCGCGGGCGTGACCGACCTGCAGGCACAGGCCTCAGGGTCACTGGCGCCTCCGGACTGGGACGCGGGCATCAAGCTGCAGGAAGCCGTCGATCGCAATCCTGATCCTGCGGTCGTCGAGATCGACATGACCGCGCGTCTGGCCGACGTCGAGGTGACGCCCGGCAAGACCGTCAAGGCGTGGACCTACGACGGCGGCATTCCCGGTCCGCTCATCCGCACCAGGGTCGGCGATCGCCTCATCGTCCACTTCAGGAACGAGCTCGACCAGGAGACGACGATCCACTGGCACGGCGTGCGCGTGCCGATCGAGATGGACGGCGTTCCGGATGTCTCGCAGCCGCCGGTGCGGAAGGGTGAGACGTTCGTCTACGACTTCATCGTGCGCGACGCGGGCCTCTACTGGTATCACCCGCACGTCATGTCGGCGGCACAGGTGGGCTTCGGCCTGTACGGCGCGCTTCTGGTCGAGGATCCGGACGACGGCATCGGCGTCGAGGACGAGGTGACGATCGTCCTGAGCGATATCGGCTTCGACAAGAACGGCGTGCTCGAGGACCCCGAGGGCGGCGGTTCGGCCGGCATGGTCTTCGGCCGCGAGGGCGCGTATGTGCTCGTGAACGGCAAGGTGCGGCCGACGATCTCCGCGCGCTCGGGTGCTCCGCAGCGCTGGCGCATCGTCAATGCGGCGAAGAGCCGGTTCTTCTTCCTGGAGCTCGAAGGCCAGCGCCTCATCACGATCGGCGGCGACGGCGGACTGCAGGAGCATCCCGTCTCGAGCGACATCGTCCTCGTGACCGCTGGCGAACGCGTCGACCTCATCGTCACGCCGACCGGCGAGCCCGGAAGTGAGTTGATCCTGCGCTCGATGCTCTACAACCGCGGCTACGGCAGCGTCGAGTACCGGAGTGTCGAGGAGCTGATGACGGTCACCATTTCGGACGCGCCGCACGTGGCCGACCCGACGCTCCCGGACTTCAAGCGGACCATCGTCCCGACGGCGACCGAGGGCGCGACGCCGGTGAACGTGGTCCTCACGCTGCCGCCGGTGGACGTCAACGGGCATTCGGAGTTCCGCGTGGACGGAGTGCCGCACTGGAAGGCCAAACCGTATGCCGCGCGCGTCGGCGAGCGGCAGATCTGGACGGTCAGGAACGATACGGAGTGGGACCATCCGTTCCACCTGCACGGCTTCTTCTTTCTGGTGCTCGACGAGAACAACCAGCCGATCAAGCCGATGGTGTGGAAAGACACCGTCAACATCCCGATGAAGGAGACGGCGCGCTTCATCGTCGACTTCGACGAGCGCCCGGGCATGTGGATGTTCCACTGCCACATCCTCGACCATGCGGAGGGTGGACTCATGGGCCACGTGCACGTGGCGCCGCCTGGTACCGAGCATTCGCACACGGTCATGAAGCCGCACAGGCCCTGAACAGGGGGACGGGGCCCCTGTTCAGTAGTTCCACTGCACCTGGAAACCGACGCGGTTCGCGTCCTTCTCGGACTCATACGGAAACAGGCTGCTGCGCGTGCGTTCGAACGTCCGCGTGTACATCATCGTGAGTTCGAGCTCCGCGCACCTGGCGAACTCCAGCCCGATGTCCAGTTCGTTGACGTGCTCCCGCGGCGCGTTGGTCCCGAACTTCCGCCCGCCATCGAAATAGTGCCACCGCGCGAAGGGCATCCAGCTGCCGAGGGCCGTCGTCCCTTGTCCTCACCGTCGCCACACGTCGGCCAGCGATTCATCCTTCTCGAAGACGGAGCGTGCGTACGGGCAGAGCGGGATGAGCTTGATGCTGCCTTCTCGCGCCCAGGCCACCGCGTCATCCACGAGCCGGCGGCCGAGCCCGGTGCCGCGCGCGAGGTCGGTGACGAGCGTGTGATCGAGAATCGCGGCGTCGTCGCCCGCCCGCGAGTAGGTCAGCTCGCCGAGCAGCTGACCATCGCGCTCCAGGTAGAACCGTCCCTTCGTCGCGGTTTGGCTGTGCTGAATCTGGTCCATCGACACAGCATAAGGGCATGGCGGCTGGCGGTGACGTCGGGAGACAATCGGGCGGAACCGGGACGTTACCTTAAGGGATGCCCTTCACGCTCACGATCAACGGCAAACCGACGACGCTCGACGTCCCTGGAGACATGCCGCTTCTCTGGGCCCTCCGCGATGTGGCCCACCTCAAGGGTGCGAAGTACGGGTGCGGCATCGGCGCCTGCGGCGCCTGCACGGTTCAGATTGACGGCAGACCCGTCCGCTCGTGCCAGACGCGCGTCGACGCCGTGAAGGCACCGGTCACCACCATCGAGGGGTTGTCGGCCGATGGGTCACATCCCGTGCAGCAGGCCTGGATGGAGATCGACGTCGCGCAGTGCGGCTACTGCCAGGCCGGACAGATCATGTCCGCGGCAGCCCTTCTCTCGGAGACGCCGCGGCCCACCGATGCGGAGATCGATCGCGCCATGAACGGCAACATCTGCCGGTGCGCCACCTACATCCGCATCCGCAAGGCCATCCACCGCGCGGCCGAGATCGCCGCCACCACGTCGTCGTCCGCGCGGGCAGCGCTGGGAGAGGAACAGCGATGACGCCGGCGACAATCGATCGACGTTCGTTCCTGCGCGTGTCGGCCCTTGCAGGTGGTGGACTGCTCATTGCCACCCGGCTCGACGCCATCGCCCACGTCGGACAAGAGACGGCCTCGGACTTTGCCCCGAATGCGTTCATCAGGATCACGCCCGATGGCGTGGTCACGATCATCGCGAAGAACCCGGAGGTCGGACAGGGCGTCAAGACCTCCATGCCGATGCTGGTGGCCGAAGAGCTCGGTGTCGACTGGGAGGACGTCCGGCTCGAGCAGGCCGACCTCGACGAGGACAAATACGGCCGACAGAGCGCGGGCGGCAGCACGGCGACGCCGACCAACTGGGAGCCGCTCAGGCGCGCCGGCGCGGCGGGACGCCACATGCTCGTCGCCGCCGCCGCTGGCACATGGGGCGTGCCGGCGAGCGAATGCGAGGCCGTGTCGGGCCGTGTGCATCATCGTGTCTCGAACCGGTCGCTCGGCTACGGCGAGCTCGCGGCCAGGACGGATGGGGTCGCTCCGCCCTCGCTCGAGGCTGTCGAACTGAAAGACCCGAAGACCTACACGATCCTGGGACGGGCCACGCCCGGGGTGGACAACGCGGCCATCGTCACGGGCAAGCCGATTTACTCGATCGACTTCACGCTGCCGGGGATGCTGTTCGCGGTCTTCGAGAAGTCGCCGGTGTTCGGTGGCACGGTGGCAGGCGCCAACCTGGACGTCGTCAAGGCCGAGCCCGGCGTCAGGCACGCGTTCGTGGTGGAGGGCGGCACGGACCTCACCGGGCTCCTCGGCGGTGTGGCGATTGTCGCCGACACGTGGTGGCAGGCGCAGTCCGCGCGCCGAAAGCTCCAGGTCACGTGGAATCCGGGGGCCACTGCGTCGCAAAGCAGCGCATCGTTTGCGTCGCGCGCGGAGGCGTTGTCGAAGGAGCCGCCGGCGTTCACGATTCATCGCGAGGGCGACGAGGACAAGGCGCTTGCGACGGCGGCAAGGACCGTCGAAGGCGCCTACTCCTACCCGTTCATCTCCCACGCGCAACTGGAGCCGGAGAACTGCGCCGCCCACTACAAGGACGGCGCGATCGAGATCTGGGCGCCGAGTCAGACACCGGCGCGCGGCCGCGACATGGTGGCGCGGCTGCTCGGCCTTCCGCCGGAGAAGATCACGCTCCATCTCATGCAGGCTGGTGGCGGATTCGGGCGCCGGCTGTCGAACGACTACGTCGTCGAGGCGGCGTGGATCTCCAAGGCCATCGGCGGGCCGGTCAAGCTGTTGTGGACGCGCGAGGACGACATGCGCCACGACTTCTATCGTCCGGGCGGATTCCACTACCTCCGGGGCGGCGTGGATGAGGCCGGCACGCTCGTGGCGTGGCGCGGCCACTTCGTGAGCTATGGCCCCATGGAGCCTCCGGCCGACAACCCCAACGCGTTCGCGCCGTCGGCCAACATCCCGGCAACGGAGTTCCCGTCCGGGTTCGTACCCCACTTCGCCATTCACGCGTCGCTCATGCCGCTCGGCGTGCCTACGGGCGCCCTGCGCGCGCCGCGCAGCAACGCCGTGGCGTGGGTGTACCAGTCGTTCATCGACGAGTGCGCACACCTTGCCGGCAAGGATCCCGTGCAGTTCCGCCTGGCCCTGCTCGACGCGGAGCTGCCGAAGCCAAAGGACGCGTCGGGCGGCGGCTTCGACGCCGCACGGATGCGAGGCGTGCTCGAGGAGGTGGCCCGGCGAGCCGGCTGGGGCCGCGCGGTCGCCCCGGGCTCCGCTCTGGGCGTGGCGTTCCACTACAGCCACCGCGGCTACTTCGCGGAGGTCGCCGAGGTGCGCGTCGGCGCCGACAAGAGCGTGAGCGTGGACAAGGTCTGGGTCGTCGGCGACGTGGGGCGCCAGATCATCAACCCGAGCATGGCGGAGAACCAGGTGCAGGGAGCGGTGATGGACGGGCTGGCCGAGCTCATGAGCCAGGAGATCGTCATCGACAAGGGCCGCGCCGTGCAGTCCAACTTCAACAACTTCCAGCTGCTCCGCCTGCGGCAGGCGCCGCCGGCCATCGACGTGCACTTCCGGATCACGGACCACAGCCCGACGGGGCTGGGCGAGCCGGCGCTTCCGCCGATCCTGCCTGCCGTCTGCAACGCAATCTTCGCCGTGACGGGCACGCGCGTCCGCTCGCTGCCGCTTTCAAAGCACGGGTTCCGCTGGGCCTGATCCTCATAGACGGGAGACGGTGACGCCCGCCTGCCGACCGACCGTCGCGGCCGTGCTCGCGATGACGAGCCTCGCGCTCTCGGGCTGCAGCGGTCCGGTCGGTGAGGCTCGCCTCGTCGAAGCGGTACGTCCGGCCATGGGGTCCGAGCTCCGGCTGACGGCGTGGACCGGCAACGAAGCCGCCGCGCTCTCCGCCTTCGAGTCGGTCTTTGCCGAGTTCGATCGGCTCGACGGATTGCTCAGCGTCTGGAGACCCGGGAGCGACGTCCTGAGGCTGAACGAGGCGGCGGGCACGCGCCCCATCGTGGTCGCTGACGACACCCGCCAGGTGCTGCACGCGGCGGCCGAGGCGTTTGCGCTGAGCCGCGGCGCCTTCGACATCACGTTCGGCCGGCTGGCCGAGATCTGGAAGTTCGATCACGATCAGGACAATCGCATTCCGACCAGGAAGGAGATCGACGCCCGGCTCCCCTTCGTCGACGGCCGGACCGTCGAAGTGGATCGGCCGCCGGGCACGGCGTTCATCACGCGCAAGGGCGTCCGCGTGCATCTTGGCGGCATCGGCAAGGGCTTCGCGGTCGATCGCGCCATCAAGATGCTGCGGGATCTGGGCCTGCGGGACTTCATGATCCAGGCGGGCGGAGATCTGTACGCCGCGGGACACCGCAACGGCCGCCCGTGGCGGCTCGGCATCAACGATCCGCGCGGAGCGGAGAGCGACAGTTTCGCGTCGCTCGACGTCTCGGACGCCGCCTTCAGCACGTCAGGCGACTACGAGCGGTACTTCATCGCCAACGGGGTCCGCTATCACCACCTGATCGACACGCGCACGGGCGAGCCCGCGGGCGGATGCCGCAGCGTGACGATCCTCGCGCCGACGGCCCTTGCCGCCGACTGGATGTCCACCGCGGTCTTCATCCTCGGCCCGGCCGATGGTCTCGCCCTCGTCGAGCGCACGCCGGGTATCGAAGCGGTCATCGTCACCGCCGAGAACCGCGTGCTGGTGTCGACGGGGCTTCGAGCGAAGCTCCGGATCTCGCACCAACCGACCGACAGCGCGCCGTAGGACGGGCTTGCCAGTTCACGAGTTCAAAGTTCAAAGTGCAAAATGCAAAACCTTGGCCACCATTCGGAAACGTCCCGATGTCCGGGCGCATCAGGCGAATCGCCACGGGCTTTGAACTTCGAAAACGATGGGATCAGGCATCGTCATTCGATACCCGCCTCGCGCATCCTTCACGGGCGGACCTTCCTGACAATGGCAACCGCCTCGGTCCCACCGATGGCCGTATCCGCAACCGTGAGCCCGACGAACGCGTATCCGGCCGCTCCCGCCTCGCTCAGCTCTTTGTGAAGCGTCGACGTTTTCGTGGTGGCGAGCAGCTTGTATTCGTAGGCCGGACGATCGCGAACGTCGCGGTCACGCTCGAGAATGACAACGACCTCCTTGCCGCCGAAGAGCGAATTATAGACAGTCTGCCCCTTGTACTCGTAGCCCGCGTCGCCGGCTTCCTGCATTTCCTTCTGCATGGTCGAGGTCTTGGTCGCCGCGAGCAGCTTGTACGAGTAGCGGCCCTTCTCCGCCGCCGATCCGCGGTGCATCACGGTCACGACTTCGGATCCGCCAAGTGTCGTTTCGCCGCCCATCACGCCGCCGAAACGGAAGCCGGCATCTGCCGCCTCGTTCATCTCCTTCTCCGTGGTAGACGTCTTGCTCGTCGCGATGACGCGGTAATCGATTTGAGCACTGGCCGGGGTGACGACCGCCAGGAGCAGTCCGAACGCGAACGTCGTTTTGACAAGATGCATGGGGCCTCCGCAGAAACGAGAAAACGAAGGTGCACCGAAGCCCTGCAATCCTACAACGGTGGCGCTTCTCAATCGCTTTGCGCCACGGACGCGCTCTGCGCGTGCGCTCTCTCTGTTTCTTGAACTTTGAACTGTTGGACTTTGAACTTCACGCGGCCAGCGCATTCGCGCGAACCGCCTGCAGCACCTTCACCAGCTCGTCGACATCGTCTGACGGGACAACCCTTCAGGCCCGAGCGGCGTGACGTCGGTGAACGGCGACTCGTACAGCCGCGTGGGATCCATCACGCCGTGCTCCGTCAGGTGATTCACCACCAGGTTGATGAACTCGAGCTGGTTGGCCGACAACGCCTTGCCGTCGATGAACCCGGCCATCGCCTCCTTGGCGGCGCCCCTGTCCAGGCCGACCAGCGAGCGCACGAAGAAGCCAAGGCCCTCCGATTCGCGAGCGGCGCGGCGAAAGTCGTCGGCGCCGCCAAGCCCGCTCTCCGCCAGCATGCGCTCGAGCTCGTCGAGGTCGCTCGCGGTGAGTGGCTTGTTGGCGCGCAGCTTGTGGATCGCCACGTGGTCGAGATGCTGCCGCAGGAACGCGCGCGTCTTGGCGAGGAATTTCGCGTCGTCGGTGCCGACGGCAAACCCGGGCAGCACCACTTCCTGCTCTCCGTCCATCTGGTCCTCGAAGTCGGTATAGACAGGCTTGCGCTCGCGCTTGTCGATCAGGTGGATTAGATCGCGAAGCCGCCTCCTCACTACTTCGAGCATCGGCACGGTGAGGTCCTGCCACCACTCGTCCGACTGCACGTCCTGGATGAGGCTCATCTGCGCCTGCACCATCGGGATCGCCGCCTTGTCCTCGAGCAGTCCGGCCAGGGCCTGGACGCGCTCGCGCAGCCTCGCAAAGCCCGGTTCGTGCCGCAGCAGGGCGAGCTGAAGGTTCAGCAGGAGCAGGTCGAAGCGCCTCGCTTCCTCGTTCTCGGCGTCGAGCTCCGACGGCAGCCCGGCCACGTCGCGCGCGAGATCCCCGAGCGCTTCGGGCGCGAGCACGAGCCACGCTTCAGGCTTGGCGAACTGTTCGACGAGCCGGCGGTGCGGCCTCACGACGAAGTTGCCGAGGTTCATCGCCGCGACTTCCCTCTGCAGCATCTCGGCGGTGACGGTCCGCACCTGGAGATCCGTGGCGGGATCTCCGAAGACTGGCGCCGGCTCCCTGACGGTGTCCGAGCCGGACGGCCCGAGCCGGTGATCGATCGCGCCGACAAGTTCCAGGCGCGCCGTGAACAGGCGCCTGCCGAGCGACTCGCCTGCTCCACCCTCGGCCGGAGCCATCTCCTGACTGAAGTACTCGAGATTCTGGCAGTAGTCAAAAACGTAGAAGTGCTCCTTGTCACGACCGGGGCCGAACAGGTCCGGACAGAGGCGCGTGCCAACGCCCAAGCATCTGCCAGAACTTCGTCTTCGAGCGCACCAGCTTGAAGAAGACGAGGTTGACGACTTCCGGGATGTCGATTCCCGTGTCCAGCACCGACTTGTCGGCCAGCAGCGCCGTCAGGTTCTCGTCCTTCTCGCGCAGGCTGGCCTGAAGCGCCCGGAGTTCCTCGGCGGTCCGCGCGGCGCGCTGCCCGGGCCTCGGCAGTGCGGAGGGATCGAAAGTGATGCCCGGCTCGGGACGACCCGCACGGGCATAGGTGTGCGCCAGCCAGTAGGCCACGTGGAACAGCTCGCGCACGGCTGCAACGGCATCGGCTTCGGGCACCGGACGATGGCTGTGGACGGCCCTGTTGCCCAGCGTCGTGATGACGCGCGCCTTGGCGAACACGGCCTCGCCGGCGGCCTGCTAGAAGCTCGGCTCGTGGATGAGCGCGGAGAGGTTCTCCTGGTAAGGCAGCCGCACCGCCGCATCGTGCTTGAAGGCCCAGTCGACAGCCAGCTCCAGCGCCCGCCTGGCATAGAAGCACGCCGTCCGCGGATCGCCGTGCACGGCGGCCTCCGCCCGCCGGGCCGCGTCGAAGACGGCGGCCCATACCTGACGGAGGAAGGCGAACTGGCTCACGCAGCCGACTCCAGCCCGGCGCCGAGGATCTCGGTATAGCGCGTGTAGCTGAACACGCGTCCGCGCCGGCGGTGGGTCAGCTCGGCGACGATGCCGATTCGCTCCAAGTGTGCGAGAGCTTTGTTCACGGTAGCAGCCGTGCGCTCGGTGGCGTTCACAATGGTCCCGGCACTCGCAATTGGCTGGCGCTGGAGGGCCTGGTGCACCTCGAGAGCGGAACCCGCGGCGCGGCCGAGCCCGGCAATCCGAGTCCTGTCTGCCGCCACCAGGGCGAGCAGCTCGTTGGTCGTCGTCACCGCCTCCGTCGCGCTCACGTGGACACCCTCCGCAAAGAAGTCCAGCCAGCGCTCCCAGTCGCCGCGGAGCCGGACCCCGTCGAGGAGCTCATAGTAGAGGTTTCGATGGGTCTTGAAGAAGAGGCTCGGATAGAGCATCGGCTGCCGCAACACGCCGTCGGCAAGGAGTTGGAGCACGATCAGGAGCCGGCCGAGCCGGCCATTTCCATCGAGAAAGGGATGGATCGTTTCGAACTGCACGTGGGCAAGCGCCGCCTTGAGCAGGGGCGGCGTCGGCTCGGGCTCGTCGTTCAGGAACTGTTCGAACGATCGCAGGCACATCGGCAGGGCATCGGCGGGCGGCGGCACGAACCGAGCATTGCCGGGCCGACTGCCGCCAAGCCACACCTGCGAGCGGCGCACTTCACCCGGCGTCTTGTCCCGCCCGCGCGCGTGACTCAGCAGCACCTTGTGAACCTCGCGAAGGAGTCGCATCGACAGGGGCAAACCGGTGGCGAGCAGCATCCGCCCCCGATCCAACGCGGCGACACAGCGGCTCACCTCGCGGGCGTCCTCAACCGGAACGCTCGGCTGCTCGTCGATCTCGTAGAGGAGGAGGTCCGCCAGCGACGACTGCGTGCCCTCGATCTGCGAGGACAGCACGGCCTCCTTGCGCACGAAGCTGTAAAGCGGCAGGTCGGCGTTGGGCAGGTGGGCGGTGAGGGCATCGAGCCTTCCCAGAGCCAGAAGCGCCTCGTCGAAACGGCGCCGCAGGGCGCCAGTCCAGACGACAGGCGGCGCCGGTGGCAGCGGATCCGGGACGAAGGCGTTGAACGGCTCGCCTGCGGTGGAGACCTTCACATACCTGCCGGGCACGGGCCGCTGCATGGTGATTAGGAACCTGAAATAGGCGCGGCCGTTATTTTAGGATAGGCGGCCATTCTAAAACAAGCGACTGGGTTTGTTGAGTCCAGAACTCGCCAGCCCTGCTTGGCGGGTCGAGTGACGTGCCCGGCGACTCGATGTGGGTCAACGCGTCGGACCATGAGATCACGTCGGCGCCAACCGCTCGGCGAAAACAGCTCTGCGGTGCCGTCACCAAGCCGATCGATCTGCATCTTGACGATCGCCGCCCGGGCCTGCGTCGCGCTTCGCGTCGGTCAGCGCGGGCAACCCGCGGCACGCGTCCCAGGAGGCCAACCCACGGTCGAATCAGCGTGTCGTCCTGCGGGGGCTGACGCGCAGCCGGTTCGCCGGCCAGCGGACGTCCGCGAGTTCCCACACCTGTCGCCTCCGGACAGCGGCGAGGGCGGCGCCACGCTGCTTCACTTCGAAGTGCCGACCTTTGGAAGCATCGCTTCGGAGCTCTTTGAGCAACGGCTTCTCTGGGACGACGGCCCAGGCCGGAGGAAACGGCATTCGAGCTGTTTGGCGCGGCGTTGCACGACGTCGCAGCTCGCCGCACGGAAAGCAATCGCTTCGATCCTGGAATGCTCCGCCGAATCCGAACCTGCCAGCGCGTGCTCGGTCGTGGAATCGATCGGATCACCATGCCTGACACCGTCGTCGAGCGGCGCGGACAGATCGACGCCGACGTCGTGATCGCGGCCTCTGAACTGTCTGCGGTGACTCCGGCGCCGAGACGCGTCCGTGTGACTGGTCGCCTTGATGTCATGGGAGCAAGCCAGGGAGTTCTCAAGCTCGAAGCTCGCCCCGGCGAGATCCTGGAGTCAGGCAGACGTACGCCGAGCTGTCCACCCTGGCGCAACCATCCGGCTGGTCGCTGTTTCACGGCAAGAATGATCTGTGGGTTGCTGCCGCATCGCACGCCGCCGCTGAGTCGTTCGTCGCAAGCGGTGGTCGCTGAACCAGTGTGCGTGACCGCTCCTCTCGCAAGTCTCTCCACACCGACGGTGGGCCCGACAAGAATCGGACCTCCCCTACACCGCCTTGACCGGTATCACCGTCTTCGCCCTGTAGTCGATGATCCGCCAGTGCGGACACTTCTGCTCGTCGGCGTAGAGCCGCTCGCAGTCGTCGCACCGCACACATTCGGTCACCAGGATCCTCGGGCCGTCGATCGCGCCCCACTCGCAGGCCTTCTGACAGATTCGGCAGGTGCCGCACTCGCTCCAGCGTTTGATGCGGAACACGCTCACCATGGAGATCAACCCGAGCGTGGCGCCGACCGGGCACAGGAAGCGGCAGTACAGATTGCGGACGAACACGGTCGCGACGAGCAGCACGCCGAGGCCGGTCCACAGGGCCGTGGTCCCGAAGAGTCCGAACATCCAGAACGGCTCGACGAACCGGTACACGGACATGTCGTGGCTCACGACGAAGTAGCCGACGACCGCGGCCAGGATGCCGAACTTGATCCACGAGGCGCGCTTCTCGATGGCCTTCGGAACCTCGACGCGCCAGCGGGACGGCAGGGCCATGTCCATCAACTGCGTGAGCGCGCCGAACGCACAGACGCGACCGCAGTAGAACCGTCCCCACAGGATGGTCGAAACCAGCGTGAAGATCGCGAACCCGTACCACGCGAGGTTGTACTTGAAGACCGGGAAGTCCCACCCGACGATGCCGAAGACGTTGACGATGGAGATGAGGTAGCTCTTGGCGAAGCCCATGTAGCCGACGGCCACGACCAGCGTGACGAGCTTGAGCGGAACGCTCTTCCGTCTGAAGCTCACATAGGCGAGGAGAAAGAACGCCGCGAGCGCTGCGAGGTCGGCGGCCTGCGACGAGACGATGTCGGCGAGCGTCTCGACGGGGACCTCGTCGAACCCCCACGGATCCGCGGACGCCGGCTGACTCACTCCTTCACCGCGGCGGGATCGAGAAACTGCTTCGCCATGATCCGCACGCTGTCGCGGATGGCCCTTGTCGCGCCGTTGACCGTGATGCTCGCGCGGGACACCGCGTCCACGTCGTCACCAACACGGAAGGGAGCGCGGACGCTCTTGCCGGTGAACTGCGCGACGAACTCGGGCGGCTCGATCGAGAAGTAGCCGTAGGGCTCGGAGTCGTAGTCGAGCACGACGCCCGTGATGGTGCCCTTCAGGTCGAGGCCGACGAGAAAGTGGATGGCGCCGTGGTACGCGCGCTCGTGCGGCACGATGTCGGTCGTCCAGAACGCATAGCCGATCGGCTGCGCGCCGTGGTTCGCCTTTGGATCCTGCGCGTAGGCCTTGAAGTGGAGCGGCGTACCGCTGAGGGGCGAGAACGCTGCCGCCTGCGGAAAGAGCGTCCGCAGGTGCGCGTCCGGCTTCGGGTTGGTGAAGATCCGATCGGCCGCCATCGCGACAGACGCCATCACGACGGCCATCAGCGTCGCGGCGATCACCGCACTCCTCACGCGACACCTCGTGGCGAGGCGAGCGGTTCCCGTTCCAGACGCACGCGCAAGTATGCCACGCCCATCATCAGAACCATCAGCATCCCACCGCCGGTCAGGCCATTCTGACAGGTCAGGCGGACGTCTTCGCCAGGTGCCGCGTCGAACTCGAGCGACGTCCCGAACAGCGTGTTGTGGGCCTTGACACGGTGGGGGCCCGGCGCGATCTCGCGCGAAAGGGTCTTGCCGTAGGCGAGGTCGTCCCACCGCTCGTCGTCGACCCAGATCCGGACCACACGATCCTGGAAATCGTTCGGGTGATTACGGGTAATCGCCAGCCGTGAGGTCGTCTCGGTCATCGTGAGGCGGTTCCACTTCGAGGCGCACGAG
>CAZJBN010000082.1:0-21316 GCA_964543955.1 uncultured Bifidobacteriaceae bacterium | reverse complement strand
GCAGATCGCCCGGCTGCAGGATGGTGAGCCGGGTGATGTCCGTGCCGGGCCCGACAAAGAAGTCGTCTGCCGCGACGACCCGCTCCCGCGAGCCGCGCATGACGACCATCTGCGCGTCGAGGGCGACGAGGGCGGGCGCGGTGTCCGAAGGGTTGACCGCCACGCAGCGGTCGGCCTCCAGGATCGCGTGTTCGCGGTTGAGTGCCGTGGGCGTGTCGGCGTAACAGATGTTGCCGCCGGCACGGTAACAGGGCCACCCGGCGCGGAAGTACCAGCAGCGCGCGTCCTGCGCGATGTTGCCGCCGAGCGTGCCCTGGTTGCGGATCTGCGGAGAGGCCACGAGGCCTGCGGCCTCGGCCAGCAGGGCGAACCGCTCCTTGACCAGCGGATGATTGGCGACCTCGGTCAACGTGGTCGTCGCCCCGATCTCGATGCCGCCCGACGCGTCCTTGATGCCGCGCAGCTCGGCGACGTGGCTCAGATCGACGACGACGCGGGGCTTCCTGATGCGGTCCTTGAGCCAGTCGAACGTGTCCATGCCGCCGGCCATCACCCAGGCATCGGCGCCGTGGCGTTCCAGCAGCCCGAGCGCGTCGCTCACGCTCGCCGGCTGAAACAGCTCGAATGCCGGCATCACATCGCGAATCGCAGCTGGCATCGGTCCTCTCCTAGATGAACGAGGTCAACGTCTCGTAGGCCGGCTTGCCAGCCGCCAGCGACATCATGATCTGCTCGGGGTGCACCGGCGTCCGGCGCAGCAGGGCGTCGCCAACCGCGTCGGCCAGCGCGCAGATGAGCGCGCCGCCGCCGGCGCCAATCGCCGGCTCTCCAATGCCCTTGGCCCCCACCGGATTCGTGGGATCCGGAATCTCCACGGCCGCCCAGCGCATCGGCGCTTCGATCGGGATATCGAGGATCGTCGGCGGCTTGTTGTGGTGCAGCCGATTCGCCAGCGCCGCGCCGTAGTGCGAGTCGTAGACCAGCTTCTGGCTGCGCACGTGCCCGAAGCCCTGGATCGCCCCGCCATGAATCTGGCCGCCGAGGCTGTTGGGGTGCATCACCGTGCCGACATCCGCGACGGCCAGGTAATCGACAATGTTGTAGACACCGGTTTCGACATCCACCTCGACCTCGATGAAGGCCGCCTGGAAGGAATAGGTGGAACCGTCGCGCGGCAGGTTGTCGCGCGCCACGCCCATCAGGCCGAGTCCGGCCAGTGCCGCGGCCGACGCCTTGGTCATCCCGTTCAGTTCCTTGGGCACCTCGTGGCCGTCGAACGTGCCGCCGAGCTGAATGGCACGCTCGGCCGCCCTGGCAAACGTGATGGCCCGGCCCGGGTTGCCCTTGCGAAACACGCGCTCGTTGGCGACGTCGTAATCATCCGGCGACCCGCCGAGATCCCGGGCCGCAAGCTCCTGCAGGTTTCGCTTGAGCGCCTGCCCGGCGGCGTAGTTCGCGCGCGTGTGCGCATAGGTCGTCTGGCTGCCCGCCTGCACCGAGCTCCACGCGACGTGGTTGGCCGTGTTGCCCCAGACGACCACGCACTTCTCCCACGGCATGTCGACCTGCTCGGCGATCACGCGCGCGGTGTCGATGACCGAGTGCGTGCCGAGGTTGCCGATGCCCTGGTGGATGTACAGCTTGCCGTCCGGCTTGATCAGGCAGAGACCGTCGACGCCAATCGACCCGGCCGTATAGGAGCCGGTAGCCACCGCCACTCCCGACAGCTTGTTGCCGCGGCGCTGTCCGGACCTGGTCTTGCGCTCCTCCCAGTTGAACATCTCGGCGCCCTTGACGAGACACTCCTTGAGGAAGCAGCTGGTCAGCTTGTTGCGCGGCCGTCCCGGCGGCGCGTTGGGTGGCGCGAGGCCGAACTGCGGCTGCCCTTCGGGCGCGTTCACCGTCCGGATGGCGACGCGGTCGATGTCGAGCTTGCGCGCGGCCTCGTCGATCATCGGCTCGATCATCACCGACGCCTGCAGGCCGCCCGGCGCGCGCTGCGACGTGCCCGGCGGCGTGTTGGTCGCCACCGAGATGCCGCGGAAGCGCATGTGCGGCACCTGATACATCAGCGACGTGTTGTTCGCCGACGTCGCGTGATCGCCCTGCCGTCGATAGGGTCCGGCCGCTTCGACGATGAACATGTCGCAGGCGGTGACGCGCCCATCGTTCTTGAAACCCATCCTGATCCAGCCCTGGTAGCCGGGACGGGTCCGGCCGATGTAGGTCTCCTCCTCGCGGGAGATGCGCATCATCACCGGGCGGCCGTTGAGCTTCTTCGAGAGGAGCGCGGGGATGGCCATCGAGTGCGCGCCGGGGATCTTGCTGCCGAAGCCGCCCCCCGTGTACTCGCTGATGAGGACCAGTTCCTCGGGCTTGATGCCGACCCATCCGGCGACAGAGGCGACCGTGCGCGCCACGCTCTGGGTGGACCCGTGGAGGTAGAGCTTGCCGTTCTGCCAGTAGGCCATCGCCGAGCGGGTCTCGAGCGGCTGGTGGCTGGTCGTCTGCTGATAGTGGTCCCGCTCGATGACGAGGTCGGCTTCCTTGAAGCCCTGCTCGATGTCCCCGAAGGCCAGCGTCTCGGCCGCCTCGGCATTCGACGGGAACCGGCCGGCGTCCACCTCCGCGACATCGGCGGCCGTCCACTTGAGTGTCTGCATGCTCGGGCCGACGAACACGTTGCCCTCGCTGCGGCCATTGGGGCCGCCGGGGCGGAGCGAGTCGAGCGGGTCGATGACAAAGGGCAGCGGCTCGTAGGTGACGACGATCCGCTCGATGGCTTCGGCGGCCAGTTCCTCGCTATCGGCCGCGACGGCCAGGATCGGTTCCCCCTCGTACACAGGCTCCTTCGTCAGCGCCACCTCGCCGGGAATCGACGGTCGGGGCGGGGGCGGCGGTGCAGCCGCGGCGGGAGGCGGCGATGGCGCAGCGCCGGCGGCCGGTGTTGCGCCAGCCGGCCCACCGGCAGCCGGTGCGGCTCCAGGCGCAGGCGCGGCAGGCGGCGGCGCGGGTGGCACCGGAGGCGGCGGGATGTCGTCGGCCGTGAGCACGGCGTGCACGCCGGGCATCGCGAGCGCGGCACTGGCATCGATGCCGGTGATGCGCGCGTGCGGCCGCGGGCTCAGCATCAGCTTGCAGAAGACCATGCCCTCGGCGCGGTAGTCCTCCGCGTACTTTGCGCGTCCCGTGACCTTGGCCACCAGATCGGGCGTCGTGTAGTTCTTGCCGATGAGCTTGTGCTCAGCCATCTCACGCCCTCCGCATCAAGTCGGCTGCGTTCATCATGCAGTCGAGAATCTTGTTGTAGTCGGCGCAGCGGCAGAGATTGCCGGAGATACCGTGCGCGAGCTCCGCGCGCGTCGGGGCGGGATGCGTCTTCAGGTAGCCGACCGTCGCCATGACGAAGCCGGGCATGCAGAACGCACACTGGAAGCCCTGCCCGTCGACGACCGCCTGCTGCACGGGGTGCAGCGTGCCGTCAGCCGCCTGCAGGCCCTCGATGCTGGTGATCTTCCGGCCGCGCACCGTGTGCGTCAGCACCGAGCACGCATAGTGTGGAACATCGTCCACGAGGACGGTGCATGCGCCGCATTCCGCGCGGTCGCATCCGAGCTTCGTGCCGGTGAGCCCCAGCTTGTAGCGGAGGGTGGTCGCCAGCGTTTCCTGCTTGAGGACGTCGACCCGGCGATCCTGACCGTTCACGTTCAACGTGATCAGCCGCTCGACCGAGCCAGGGAGAGCGCTGTCCTGGCCGGCCAGCGTGGCGCGGAACATGTACGCCGAGGCCGAGACGGTGGCGCCCGCAGCGATGACGCCCTTGATGAAATTACGGCGGCTGACACCCGGCTGACTGCCGGGCGCGCTGGTGCTCGGACCTTCAGACATGGATCCCCCTGAAACGCGTGAATAGTAGCAGAAATCCGGGTCAACTATGATCATTACATGCACGCCTGGCATGACGTTTACGTCGACGACCACCTCATCGAGTCCGCCTTCCCCGTCGTCATCGAAGTACCGATGGGCAGCAAGAACAAGTACGAATTGGACAAGGAAACGGGCTTTCTCCGCCTCGACCGCGTCCTCCACAGCGCCGTCCACTATCCGGCCAACTACGGCTTCATCCCGCGCACGTACTGCGACGACTGGGACCCGCTCGACGCGCTCGTGCTCGGCCAGGAAGAGGTGGCGCCGCTCACCATCGTGGAAGCCCGGGCGATTGGCGTCATGCGGATGAGAGACGAAAAGGGCATCGACGACAAGATCATCGCCGTCAGCACGCGCGATCCCGCCGTGCGCGATTACGCCGATCACAAGGCACTCCCCAACTACCTCCTCCGCGAAATCAAGCGGTTCTTCGAGGACTACAAGCTCCTCGAGAACAAGCAGGTGGTCGTCGAGGACTTTCTCGGCACCGACGATGCCGTGCAGATCATTCGCGATGCGCTGGAGATGTACCGGCAGCTGAGGCGCGGGGAGCTGAAGCGATAAGGGCCGAGGCCGTGATGCCGTTCACCAGGGCCTGCTACAGATGCACGACGCGACCCTCCGCGGCGCGCGTGAGGCGGTCGCAAACGGCGAGACCAATGCCCTCCGGCGGGATCGTCGTCGCGAGGATGACGTCGGGACGTTCCGCGTCGAGCGCGCGGAGCGCGTCGAAGAGCACCTGCGCCGTGCGCGCGGGGTCGCGCCGCGCGCCGGCCGCGCGCGTGACGATACGCCCGGCAACGGCCGAAGCGGCCAGCACAGGGGCAAGGGCCATCAGGTCTTCTTCGGGCGCCAGCACGCCGACACGCGTGCCGCCGGCTGCCAGCGTCCGCGCCTCGGCAGCAATGCGTGTCACAACCGCGTCGGTGTCCCCCACATACAGCGTGAGGCGCGCTCGGGGCGCATAGTGCCTGAGGAGCTGTCCCGGCGCGGGCTGAGCCTGGTCCACGGCCCCACTGCGCACGTCGATCACCAGGTCGGGAACCACCTCCAGCAACTGCTCCCGCGTGATGCCCCCTGGGCGCCTGAGCGTCGGGGGCTCGCTCGTGCAGTCGACGATCGTCGACTCGACGCCGATCGGGGTGGGCCCCGCGTCGAGCACCAGGTCGATGCGGCCGTCGAGGTCCGCCAGCACGTGCGAGGCCTGCGTGGGGCTCGGGCGCGAGAACCAGTTGGCGCTCGGCGCCGCGACGGGAACCGCGGCCATCTCCATCAGCGCCCGCGCGACGCGATGGCCGGGCACGCGAAGGGCAACGGTCGGCAGGCCTGCCGTCACGATGTCGGGGATCGACGGCTTCTTGTTGACGATGAGCGTGAGGGGACCTGCCCAGAATGCCAGACCGAGGGCGCGCGCGGACGGCGGGATCGGCGCCGCGAACATGCCGAGCTGGCCGATGTGCGCGATGTGCACGATCAGCGGATCGGTCGCCGGGCGGCCCTTGGCTTCGAAGATCCGGCCGACCGCGGTCGTGTCGAGTGCGTTCGCGCCAAGGCCGTACACCGTCTCGGTTGGAAACGCGACGAGCCCTCCGCCGCGAATGACCGCTGCGGCTTCGGCGACGACGTCAGGATCGGGGTGCTCCGCATCCACTGCGAGGACACGCGTCACGGAAGCGTCCCTCCCCGCTCGATCACTCCCGTGCTGATGAGCAATTCCACCACGCGACCGTACCCTCTCACGCCGTGAACGGCGCCCTGCGACCGTATGGCTCGATCGTACGCGACCCAGCTCGCGCGATCGAGCACCTCGACGCGCTGCCGAAGCCTGGCGACAATCGCCTCCTGATCGCGGCGCGGGCCGTCGGCCAGCGGCCCGAGTACGAGCTGCCGCACCTCGGGCTGCAGTTGCGCAGAGGCGTCGAAGACCAGCGCAAGCCACGCGCTGTACTGCGACGCCACGTCGGCGCCCAGCGCCACGACGATGCCGACGAAGCTGGCCTCGTCTTCCGGCGCATGGCCCGACAGGTGCGCCCACTCGTGCGCCAGCACGTACGGACGCTCCGGACCCGTGAGATCGGGGTTGAGCAGCGTCTCGAGAAAGAACGGCGCGAGCATGCCGCTCACGCCGACGGCTCTCATGTACGGCGCGCTCCACGGACGCTTCGGATGGGTCGCCACGGTGGGGATCGGCCGCCCGAGTTGACGCTCGACAACGTGCAGTGACGCGAGGAGCGCCGGCGGGACGGCATCGAGGGCCGGAAACCCGTGCGCGTGCGCCGGGGCGTGGAGCCGATTGGCCTCCATCACGGCCCGCTCGGCCAGCTGCTGGACGGCCGCTGTCGTCACGCGCGATGGCTGCACGTCGGCCATGGCGTTTTCGATCGGCGGCCTGCGGTAGTTGAGCCCCCACACGGCGAGAAACCACAGGTAGAGCGTCGCGAGGACAACCGTGCCGGCAAAGAACGCCGTTGCCGCGGGACGGACGGACCGCTGCCGCCGCGCACGACGAATCGCCGCGCCGCCGGCGGCGAGTCCGCCGATCGCCAGACACGCGAGGGTCAGGTCGAAGAGCGGGACGCGCGTGAGGTTGGAGAACGCGGACAGCCGCGCCTGGAGCGCGGGATACACACGCTCCGCATACACTGACTCGACCCAGGAAACCGGCGGCGGCAACCACGCCGCTCCGAGCGCCAGGACGATCAGGACCAGGCCGGCAAAGGACCGCCGCATTGCCCCTGCCTCACCAGGCCGAACCGCGAGTCGCCGGCGCGCGGGGAACCTCCACCCGGTCGAAGGCAGGGATCAGGGGACCGTGACGGTGACTTCGTTGGACGCCGGGCTCGTGCCGCAGGCGTTGCGGGCGTACACGCGCACGTAGTACGTGCCGGGTGGAGTCTTGTCGCCGAATGTGGTCCCGGTCGCCGGCACGACGAATGTGCCCTGGTCGTTCAGTCCGGGTTGGCTGCCCGCCTCGATCACATAGGTCGTCGGCAACTGCTCGCCGGCAGGCGGCGTCCAGCTGCCCCTCACGGTATCGCCCTCCTGCGCATAGGTGAGGTTCGACGGCGCCTCCGGCGGCGCCGTGCAGTCGAACTGCCGGCCGCCGGGCCGGGTCTGGCCGCTGCGCATGACCCAGAGCCCCACCAGCACCACGGCTGTGATCACAACGACAACCGACACGATCCCGTTCTTGTTCATGTGTGTGAATGGTCGGGATGCCGGGATTCGAACCCGGGACCTCCTGCACCCCAAGCAGGCGCGCTAGCCAGGCTGCGCTACATCCCGAAACTGACGTCGCCAACCCCGAAGGGTCGCCTCTCCGATCCTATCGCTTGCCCCGCGCCTTGCTCGACCGCCTTGTCGATGGCGCGGGCGCCACCAGCATCAACTCGGGCTGGCCGTCCGACCCGAGCATCTCGAGCAGGCTCCGCAGCCCGTCACGCACGAACCGGACCCGTTCCCTGGCCCGCGCACCGAGCGCCTCGTCGACGGTCACGCCCGACGAACTGGGCGGCGCATCGACTTCGTCGAGCCGCCGTCGCGCGCCGGCCAGCGTCAGGCCTTCGCCAAACACCAGCGCCTTGATGCGCAGCACCATCTCGAGGTCCGCACGCCGGTAGACGCGCGGCCCGCCGTCGGCGGGCGCATGGCCGAGGCTGGGAAATTCCTTCTCCCATGACCGCAGCACGAACGGCTGCACCTCAGCGACTTCGCACACGTCGGCGGCCTTGAAGGTCTCCCGCTTGGGCACAGCCATCGAGACGTTGATCCCGCCGGCCAGTATAGCAGGCCAGGGCGGAACTCAGAGAAAAGGGGTCAGGCGTCTTTTTCTTTGCGGACAGGTCGCAAAGAAAAAGACGCCTGACCCCTTTTCTTTCCTCACTTCCGGCTGCGCTTGCGGATTGAAATGCGGATCGGCGTGCCGAAGAACCCGTACTCCTCGCGCAGCCGGTTCTCCAGGTAGCGCATGTACGAGAAATGCAGCGTCGACGCCGCGTTGGTGAACAGCACGAATGTCGGCGGCGCCACGCCGGTCTGTGCCGCGTACAGCACGCGCACGTTCCGGCGGCCCGAGCTGACCGGAGGATGCGACGCGGTAATCGCCGCGATGAAGCGGTTGAGCTCGCCGGTCCCCACGCGGGTCCGCCTGGCCGCCGACACCTTCTCGATGGTCTCGAGCAGCTTCGGCGTGCGCTCGCCGGTCTTCGCCGAAATGTGCAGGATCGGCGCGAAGTCCAGGAACTTCAGGTGATATCGCACCCGTTCGTCGAAGACCTTCGCGCCCTCGGGGCCGTGGTCCTTCATGAGGTCCCACTTGTTCGCGGCGATGATGATGCCCCGACCCGCGTCGACGGCCGCACCCGCAATGGCGCCGTCCTGATCCGTCGGGCCCTCCACCGCATCCATCACCAGCACGACGACATCCGCGCTCTCGATGGCGCGCTTGGCGAGCAGCACGCTGACCGACTCGACCTGGCCGGACTTCGCGACACGCCCGGGCCGCCTGATGCCTGCCGTGTCGACAATGCGGAACTGTTTGCGGTGCCACGTGAGCAGCGTGTCGACCGCGTCGCGCGTCGTGCCCGGCACTTCGGAGACGATCATCCGATCCTCGCGAAGGAGCCTGTTGACGAGCGACGACTTGCCCGCGTTTGGCCGCCCGACAATGGCGACACCGGTTTCTGGCGGGTCGATCTCCGGCGCCGGCCGGCCCCCTTCGGGAAGCTTTGCGACCACGGCGTCCATGAGATCGCCGACGCCGACGCCGTGCTCCGCGCTCACTTCGAGAACGGGGTCGAAACCAAGCCGGTAGAAATCGAGCGCGCCGGCCTTCGCACGCCGATCGTCCATCTTGTTGATGGCCAGAATGACCGGGACGTTGGTGGCCCTGATGGCGGAGGCAATCTCCTCGTCGCCGGGGATCAGGCCCTCGCGGCCATCCACGACCATCACGACGAGGCCGGCCTCGGCCAGGGCCCGGCGGCCCCGCTCCAGGACCAGCGCGTGGAGAGGATCCTCGCTGGCCCCGAACATGCCGCCCGTGTCGGTGAGGATGACGGTCCGCCCCTCCCAGGTCACCGGCTTGGCAATGACGTCGCGGGTCGTGCCGGGAACGGCGGTCACGATGGATCGCCTCGATCCAGTCAACCGATTGAAAAGAGTAGACTTACCGACATTCGGCCGGCCGACGAAGACGACGGCAGGGGGAGGACGTTGCGCCACGGATCCTTCCGATCTTACAGGTACACAAGGACTTGCGGTTTGACACTCGTAAGTCCAGTGAATTAAGATACTTACACGGATCGAGGAGCGTGCACACGGATGATCAAGGTCGACATCGTCAACGAAGTGTCGAAGATCGCCGAGATTACGAAGGTCAAAGCGGAGTTGGCGGTCGATGCCGTCTTCGAGGCGATGCGCCACTCGATGCAGCGCGGCGAACGTATTGAGCTGAGAGGCTTTGGCGTGTTTCAGGTGAAGCCCCGGAAGCGCGGAATCGGACGCAACCCCCGAACGGGCAAGGAAGTCCGCATCCCTCCCGGCCGCACGATTCGCTTCAAGCCCGGCAAAGAACTGCAGAACATCGGGTAACGCATTCGTGTCCCTGCCCTTCGGGCCCGATCGCAATCAGGCGGCCGGCGGAGCGCACCCGGTTCCACCAGAGCACGGGCGGATTCCGGACTGGCCCGTCTCGCCCGTCGAGCCGCCCCCTCCCGCCCCGCGCGACCGCGTCTGGCTGCACGTCGTCCTGCTCCTGGTCACCCTTGCGACGACGACCCTGGCAGGGGGCTGCCACTACCTGAGCTTCGAGCAGGGCTTCGAGTCCTCACCGCCGCTCGATGCCGAACAGGGACGCCAGTACGTCCTGGATCTGTTCACGTCCCCGTCGTTCTACCTGAGCGGCCTGTGGTTCAGCCTGACGGTGCTCGGCATTCTGGGCTGCCACGAGATGGGGCATTACGTCGCGTGCCTGCGCTACGGCGTCAACGCGTCGAGGCCCTACTTCCTGCCCGCGCCGCTGCCGCTCACCGGCACGCTCGGGGCGTTCATCCGCATCCGCTCGCGCATCCCGTCCAAGGTGGCGCTCTTCGACATCGGGATTGCCGGGCCGATTGCCGGCTTCGTCGTCGCAGTGCCGGCGCTCTTTGCCGGGCTGTGGCTCTCGGAGATCGTCCGCCTGCCGGCGGATCAGTCCAACCTCATGTCGCTCGGCGAGCCGCTGCTCTTCCGCTTCGCGGCGTGGCTCGTCTTCGGCGACGTTGCGGAGGGCTACTCCATCAACATGCACCCGATGGCGTTTGCGTCGTGGTTCGGGCTGCTGGCGACGGCACTCAACCTGTTCCCCGTGGCGCAACTCGACGGCGGGCACATCAGCTTTGCGGTCCTAGGGCCGCGATCGCTCTACGTCACAATGGCCATGCTCACGGCGGCAATCGGTCTGACGTTCGTCTCGACGAGCTGGATTGCGTGGACGGTGATGCTGGTCCTGATGCTGGTGCTCGTCGGCCCGCGGCACCCGCCGACCGGAGACGACGACACGCCGCTCGGCACGACACGGCTGTGGCTCGCCCTCTTCGCCCTCGTCATGCTCGTCGTCTGCTTCACGCCGGCGCCGATTGAGCCGTTCGTCACCGGCCAGTAGTTACGCAGATACGCAGATGAAACACAGATGCGCAGACGAACACAGATGCACCGACGAACACAGATGCGAAGAGGGCAGGCCCTAACCGCCACACGTCGGCCACTTGACTTGGGACGCGCAGGCCGGTCGACGACCGGCCTGAGTGGCGTGACCACTGATCCGGATCCACATGAGCCGAGGCCACAGCAAGGGGGCTCATGCGGATCCGGATCAGTGGTCACGCCTGTCGGCGCTTCGCGCCGACGCGCGTCCGTCGATCCGCTTGGCTGGCGGCTCGAAGACTCAGAGCCTCGGTGGTTCCGCTCGGTGCCTCGGTGGCCTCGGTGGTCAACCCCGTCTTTTCGGTGCCACTCGGTGGTCCCGCCGAGTGAGCGACCTCAGAGCGACGGAAGACTAACCTCGGGCGCGACGCGCGCGTCTTCGACGGGCGGCCAGGCGCGGACGGCCTCCACCCAGTCGTGCGGCGACTTCCCTTTCGGCAGGATCACCTGCATGTAGCGCGCGAGGTCTCGTTCGGGCCTCGAAAGGCTCGCAGGATCGGCCCCGGCCAGCCCGGGCACCTTGTAGAGGATGCGGCTTCCCCTGGGAAGCGTGGGACCTGGCGTGAAGGTCTCGCCTGCTGCGGATGAGAAGACGCGGCGGTTCTGGTCGAACCGCCATGCCTCCTTCAGCTTCACATCGATCGGTGTCCGCACCGTGCTGCCGCCAGGGAGCGGCACCGCCGGAATCATGCGCACGCTCCGATCAGACCTTGGTCATCGCCTTGACGAGGTTCGGCAGCGGCCCGATGTGCTGCGATACCGGCACGCCCGGACCCGTCTGTTGGGGCGTTCCCGTCGAGATCAGGACCTTCCGGACCTTCGCCGGGGTCATCGGCGCGCCGTTCTTGGCCTTTGCGCGTCCCTGCAGGCACGCGACCGCGCCGGTGACGATGGGCGAGGCGCTCGAGGTGCCCGAGAACCGCAGCGTGTACCACACATTCTCCGACGCGCCGCCCTGCGCATCGCCGTAGCCGAGCGTCGTCACGTGCCAGCCCCATCCCTGCACGTTGACGATCGTGCCGTAATTCGAGAACCAGATGCGCGAGCGCGGCACGCCCAGCGATTCGTAGGACGCGTAGAGCCCGGAGACGCCGTCGAAGTCCACGTGATTGGCCGGCGGAATGCCGGCGCCGACCACGATGGCGCCGCTGTCCTTCTGGAGTCCCGTGTCGGTGAAGATGGGCAGCTGGAAGTTCTCGTTGCCGTTGCCCGCGGCTTCGACCACCGTGATGCCCCTGTCCACTGCGGCCTTGATCGCGGAGAACACGTCGCCCCAGTACTGCATGGCCACGTACTTGCCGTTCGGCCCAGTCGCCTGCAGTTCGATGAGGATGGCGTCGCCGGCGTTGAGCTGGCTGGCGGCGTTGGCAATGGCCGCCGCCGTGTTGAAGACGCCCCCGACCACTGCCGACTGCACGACGGCTTTGGCCTGGTGGCTGATGCCGACGGTGCCCTTGGTATTCGCGATCGAGATCATTTCGCCGAGCACCGCGGTCCCGTGATTCCTCCACCCGAGGTCGTCGATGACCGTCCCGCCGATGAGCGCGATGCCGTTCGGCAGATCCTCGTGCGACCGGTTCCAGTTGCCCTCGATGTCGCAGATGGTGATGCCCTTCCCCCTCGCGCCGTCGAGCGGCCACACCTCGGCCGCGCCAATCCCGTTGGGCGGCCTGCAGAGGTAGCCCTGGGCCGGCTCGAACAGGCGGCTGCCGGCTGCGGAGCCGACCGCCATGGCCGGCACGGGGCGCGGCGCAACATATGCTTTCCACACCGCGGGCTTGCTGTTGAGCCGGGCGGCGATCGCTTTCGCGTCAGAGCCCTTCTTCGGGATGATCTGCACGAAGCCGCTCTGGATGAACTCCGTGTCCATGCCGCGACGCCTGAACTTGTCGGGGTCCGGCTCGGGTGGGAGCTTCGCGGCAACCTCGACGCGCGCGCGCACGTCGGTGGCCTTCAGCCCGAAGTGGGAGCGAACCGTGCGGATGTCGAACCCCTCGAGCACGGTGTTGAGCTGCTCGGCCTGCCCGCGATTGGCGGCCTGCGGTGCGACGAAGCCGGACGCGGTGGGCGCAATCGGACTCTCGTAACGAAGCTCGACCACGACGTAGTCGGGAACGCCGGCCGCCTCCGCCCTGGTGCTGATGAACCCTTGCCGCGTGGATTCCCCGATTCGGCTGCCGCGCCTGCGTTTCGTGGCCATGTCATCCCCTCCCCAAAACGAAGCCCCCGAGGCGGCTCCAAAGAGCCGCCCTACGCGAAGCGCTCCGCGGCCCGAGCGCGGGCCCTGGCCGCCTCTTCCTCCCGATTCTTCGGCGGAGCCTTCGTCTCGAGCGCCTCGAGGAGCGTCCGCGAGGCCGCCGCCACCGCGTCAACTGCAGCGTCGAAGGCGGCCTCATTGGCCTTGGACGGCCGCGTGAAGCCGCTTACCTTCCGCACGAACTGCAGCGAGGCCGCGCGAATCTCATCGTCGGTGACGGGGGGATCGAAGTTGAACAGCGTCCTGATGTTGCGGCACATGGCGGTATCTCCTGACGCGGGCAGACGCTTGGCCTTAGGCTTCAGGCTTTAGCCAGAGCCCAGAGCCTAGAGCCTAGAGCCTAGTACTACTTTGTTAGATCCGCGAAATCGTTCAATGAATCGCGAGTGATCACTTTTGAGGTCATTGTACTTTTTCCTCGATTCCGCTACGCTGCGAGCGCGTGCTGCCGGCCAATGCACCGGTGTGGTTGGATCGATTGCTCACGTGGCTCGAGCCGTTCGAGAACGACTTCGGGCATGTGGCGCAACGCGGGGCGTTCCGTCGATATCTGCTCGGCCTTCTGAGCGACAGTCGACGGAAGTCGATGAGCGCGATGCTGACGCGTGTCAGCGAGCCGGGCAGCTACGAAGCGTTCCAGCATTTCATCAGCGACGCTCCCTGGGCGGCGGAAGACGTCTGGCGTCGCCTGCGCGCCACGATTCCGGAGCGCGAGGGCGTGCTGATTCTGGATGGCACGAGCTTCCCCAAGCAGGGGACCCAGTCGGTCGGCGTCGCGCGCCAGTACTGCGGCACGCTCGGCAAGGTCGCCAATTGTCAGGTGGCCGTGACGGTGGCGCTCTGGACGGGGGCGCGCGCGTGGATGCTGGGCGCCAGCATGTATCTGTCCGAGGCGTGGCTGACGCGCGAGGCGCGACAGCGCGCGCGCATTCCGACGACGGTGCACTTCCAGGAGAAATGGCGGCTTGCGCTCACGCTGTTGCGGCAAGTGCGCGCCAGCGGGATCACAGTGACGGCGGTGTTGGGCGATGCGGAATTTGGCGACAACGCGACCTTGCGTCGCACGCTGCACCGCGCGAAGCTGCCCTATGCGTTGGGCGTGTCGTCGACGCTGACCGTCTTCCCCGGTATCCCGGCAGTGACCGCGCCGGCGCCCCTGGTCGGCAAGGGCCGGCCGCGAACGCGACGACTCTTGGCGCCTGGCGTCCAGAGCGTGGCGATCAACGCCCTCGCCGCCGCGCAACCTGCCAAGGCGTGGCGCCTGGTCAGCTGGCGCAACGGGACGAATCGGCCGTGGCGCGCCCGTTTCTTCGCGCACCGCGTCACACCGGCGCACGACTGGCGCGAGCGCCGCGTCGCGCCGGAAGTCTGGTTGCTGTGCGAGCGCGATCTGGGAAGTACCCCTCGCACCAAGTACTACCTGGTCGACCTGCCGGCGACCACGTCGTTGAACGCGCTCGTCTCCTTGGTCCACCAGCGCTGGGCGATCGAGCAGCAGTATCAAGAGCTCAAGGACGAACTCGGGCTCGATCACTTCGAGGGCCGCTCGCTGCCGGGATGGCAACGCCACGTGGTGTTGACTGCGCTCGCGTATGCATGGTTGCAAGCCGAACGTCGTCGTCGCGGCGCCCGATTGCCGACGTTGCCCATTGCGCGGGCGGTTATCACCGAGATTCTCACCGCGCATTTCTTGGTGACGCATCCGCACTACCTGAATACCATGCTGAAACTCAGGGAAATTTCCCTACGGATCTAACAAAGTAGTACTAGAGCCTAGAGCCTAAAGTCTAGCCCCTGAAGCCTGGCCCCCCGAGTCAGAGCATGGAAACCGGATCGACATCCACCGAGGCCTTCCGGGCGACGGCCGGATGAGCTGCCATGGTGTCACGGATGGCCTCGCGCATCGCCCGCCGGCTCGCGCCCTTCAGGAAGAACTGGACGCGATGTTCGCCGCGGAGCCTGACGATCGGCGCCGGCGCCGGGCCGAGAACCTTCACACCGGGGCCAGCCAGGCGACGGGTCACGTCGGCGAGCGTGGTCGCAGCCTCCATCGACTGGTCGAACGCCGAGGCGCGAACCACGACGTTCACCATGGCGTACTCCGGGGGGTACCGCATGGCGCGCCGGAACGCGATCTCCTTCTCGAAGAACGCGCGGTAGTCCTGCGTGCAGGCGAGCCGGATGCTGTAGTGCTCCGGGAACAGGGTCTGGACAATGGCCTCGCCCGCGCGTTGGCCGCGACCCGCGCGACCGGCGACCTGGGTCAGCAGCTGGAAGGTCCGCTCGGCAGCGCGGAAATCGGCAAGGCCCAGGCCGACGTCTGCCGAGATCACGCCGACGAGCGTGACGTCGGGGAAGTCGTGACCCTTGGCAATCATCTGGGTGCCGACGAGGATGTCCAGTTCGCGGCGGGCGAATCGGCCGAGGATGTCTACGAGGCTGCCCCGCTTGCGGACGGTGTCCCGGTCCACGCGGGCGATGCGGGCCGACGGAAAGCGCGAGACGATCTCCGCCTCCACCCGCTCGGTGCCAAAGCCCACGCGCTCGAGGTAAGGAGCCGCACACCGAGGGCAGGCCGCGGGCACGATGCGGAAGTAGTTGCAGTAGTGGCACCGCGCGCGCCAGCCTCGGCGATCCTCCGGCTGCTCCGCCGTCGCCTGACGCGCGCCACCCCTGCCGTGCACCGTGAGCGACACGCTGCAGTTCGGACACTCCAGCGTGTGCCCGCACTGCCGGCACAGAAGCGCCGTGGCCAGGCCGCGACGGTTGAGGAGGATGACCGCCTGTTCGCGTGCCTCGAGGCGGGCGGCGATCCCGTCCACGAGCGGCCGGCTCAGCACGACGTCCGGCCCGACCTCTGCCAGCTCCTCGCGCATGTTGATGATGCGCACCTCGGCGAGCGGCCGGTCGAGCACGCGGCGATCCATGGTGACGAGCACGTAGCGTCCGGCTTTGGCGTTGGCATAGCTCTCGAGCGACGGCGTTGCCGAGCCGAGCACCACGAGCGCGCCCGCCTGCTGGCCGCGCATCACCGCCACGTCGCGGCCGTGATAGCGGGGCAATTCGTCCTGCTTGTACGACGTGTCGTGCTCTTCGTCCACGACGATCAGTCCCGGACGCTGGAGCGGCGCGAAGACGGCCGAGCGCGTGCCGATGACGACATCGACGTCGCCCCGGCGGATCCGGTGCCACTGATCGTGGCGCTCGCCCTCGGAAAGCCCGCTGTGCTGGATCGCCACGTGGCGGCCGAACCTGGCCCGAAAGAGCGACGCCACCTGCGGCGTGAGCGCGATCTCCGGCACGAGGATCAAGACACCCCGGCCCGAGGCTCGGACCGTGTCGGCCAGGCGCAGATAGACCTCGGTCTTGCCGCTGCCCGTGACGCCGTGGACGAGCGCCACGCGGAACGCCGGCGTCTTCGCCAGCGCGTCGAGCGTGTCCAGGGCCGTCCGCTGTTCGACGGTGAGGGCCTGCTGCCGGTCCGCGCCGGGTGGCAGGTCAGGCGCGTGGCGGTTGTCGTCGAATGGATCGCGGTCCACGCGCTCGTTCTGCAGCGACACGAACCCGAGCGTGCGAAGCCGCGTGAGCAAAGACGCGGCAATGCCGCGTTCAGAGAGCTCGGGCGCCGGCATGCCGGACGGACGGCCGGCCAGCAGCCGCAGCGCCTCCTGCTGACGTCGTCCCAGGCGCGGAACGGCACCGTCGTCTGGGGGCGCGCAGCGGGGCCCGACCAGTCGATCGACGGCATCGAGCCCCTGGGCGGTGATCGTGGCCACGCGCACGGTCTTGAACGCGTCCACACGCGCGGTGAGGCCGTGCGGCGGGAGGGACGCCGCGAGCGCCGCCCCCGGGCCCGCGAGGTAGTAGTCGGCCACCCACGACGTGATGGCGATGACATCGGGCGGCACGAAGGCCTCCCGGTCCAGGACGTCGATGACGTCCTTGATCGCCATCTGCGCCTCGGGTGCCGCGGCGTCGCCCAGGACGATTCCCGTCAGGCGGCGCGGCCCGAGCGGCACGACGACACGCGCACCAGCCACCGGCAGGTCGAGTCCGTCCGGCACGCGGTAAGTGAGCAGTCCGAGCGCGGGGACAGGCACCGCCACCGAGACGAGGCGTGAGGTCACGATTCGTACCGGGTTGCTGGACACCGCGGACAGCACGTGGCGCTCAGGTGCCGTCGGCCTGAAGGATGCTGCGGACCTTCTTCATGTCCTCCCAGACCTCGCGCTTGGCCGACGGATTGCGCAGCAGGTAGGCGGGATGGAAGGTCGGGATGAGCGTGGCGCCGCGGTAGTCGAACTCGCGCCCGCGCAGCCGCGTGATGGGATCCGCGGTGCGGAGCAGGCTCTGCGCCGCGAACTTGCCCAGCGACACGATGACGCGCGGGCGGATGACGTCGATCTGGCGAAAGAGATACGGCTCACACGTCGCCACCTCGTCCGGCTCCGGATTGCGGTTGCCGGGCGGGCGGCACTTGATGACGTTGGCGATGTAGACCTGGTCGCGCGTCAGGTTGATGGCTTCGATGATCTTCGTGAGCAGCTGCCCGGCACGTCCGACGAACGGCTCACCTTGCTTGTCCTCTTCTTCGCCCGGCGCTTCGCCGACGAACATGAGGCGCGCGCGGGGGTTGCCGACGCCGAACACTACCTGGCGGCGGCCGAGCGTGTGCAGCTTGCAGCGCGAGCAGTCGGGACCGATCTCGGTCTTGATGACCGACAGAGCATCGGCC
The DNA here is from genome assembly GCA_964543955.1 of uncultured Bifidobacteriaceae bacterium. Classification (GTDB taxonomy): domain Bacteria; phylum Acidobacteriota; class Vicinamibacteria; order Vicinamibacterales; family UBA2999; genus VFZN01. The sequence continues at coordinate 3,713 of CAZJBN010000082.1, read as the reverse complement.
TGCGAGGCGGCCGTGGCTTCGGGCAATGGAATCTCGTCGGCCATCAGCAATGTACCCGGCAGATCGCCCGGCTCTTCGACCGGCGTCGGCGCGTCAGCTCCCGGCGCCGCATCGCCCGCCGAACCGGCGTCGACCGCACGGCGCCGCCACGCGGGATCGCGGCTCACGCCGGTCACGCCGAGCTCGCCGAAGAACGCCAGGTGTTCCGTCAGATCGCGCGACATCGCCGTCATCGCGCCGGTGAGGGCGCGGCCTGTCGCGCCAGGAGGCGTTCGGCCCGATCGAGGATGCCCGCCGCAACGGCGTCCTTCGACGCCAGCGGCAGCGTCTCGGCGGCATCGGCGGTGACCAGCGTGACCGCGTTGGTGTCGACCTCGAAGCCCGCGTCGGGCCTGGAGACGTCGTTGGCGACGATCAGGTCCACGGCCTTTCGCGCCAGCTTGCCCTGCGCGTGCTCGACGACATCGTGTGTCTCGGCGGCGAAGCCGATCAGCACCGGCCGGCCCGCCGCACGGGACGGGAGGCGCCCGAGGTCGCCGAGAATGTCGCGCGTCCGCTCGAGGGTCAGCACCATGGGACCATCGGCCTTGCCGATCTTCTCCGCAGCCGGCTTCAGCGTGTAGTCGGCCACGGCGGCGGCCATGATGACGAGGTCCTGATCGACGGCGCGCGCGAGGACGGCTTCGTGCATGTCAGCGGCACTTCGAACACGGACGACATCGACCCCGGCTGGCACGGGCACTGCCGTTGGACCGCTGACGAGGGTCACCACGGCTCCGCGCCGCGCAGCCTCGGCGGCGAGGGCGAACCCCATGCGTCCGCTCGATCGATTGCCGACGAAGCGGACGGGATCGATGTCTTCGTAGGTCGGCCCGGCCGTGACGAGCACGCGGCGGCCCGCCAGCGCCGTGGCAGCAGGCCGCAGCAACTCCTGCACGACGCTCACGACCTCGTCGGGCTCGGCCAGGCGTCCCTTGCCGATCCAGCCGCACGCCAGATAGCCCGACCCCGGCTCGATTACGTGCACGCCGCGCGCCCGCAGCAGCCGCAGGTTCTCGACCACCGCCGGATGTCCGAACATGTTCACGTTCATGGCGGGCGCCATCACGACCTTTGCGGTCGTCGCGAGATAGAGCGACGACAGGAAATCGTCCGCCATCCCGTGCGCGAACTTGCCGATGGTGTTGGCGGTGGCCGGGGCCACGACCAGCAGGTCGATGCTGGAGGCGATCGAAATGTGCTCGATGTCCGCGTTGGCGCCGGGCTGCCACAGGTCGGTGATCACCGCACGGCGGGTGACGGCCTCGAAGGTCAGGGGCTGGACGAATCGGCGCGCCGACCGCGTCATGATCGCAACGACGTCGTGGCCCTGCTTCTGGAGGCCGCGCGCGATTTCCACGGCCTTGTAGGCGCCGATGCCGCCGGTGACGCCGAGTGCGATGAGTGACATAGGGGTGAGCGAATCAGGCCTCTTCGAACGTCCTCAGAATCTCCTCGGCTGCCGCGCGCATCCGGTGCGTCCGCGACCGCTCGGCCGCGATGATCTCCTGGAGCCGGACGACGGTCGGCTCCAGCTGGTCGTTGACGACCACGTAGTCGTAGTCCGCGTAGCTGGCCGCCTCGGCCCTTGCGGTCGCCAGCCGGCGCTGCATCTGGTCCTCGCTGTCCTTGCTGCGTCCCCGCAGCCGGCGCTCGAGCACCTCGAAGGATGGCGGCATCACGAAGATCGACGTGTGATCCACGCCCCAGGCCTTGACCTGGCGCGCGCCCTGGACATCGATCACGAGGACGACATCCTGTCCCGCGGCAACCATCCGCTCGGTGTCGGCCGATGCGGTGCCATAGAAATTGCCGAACACGTCCGCCCACTCGAGAAACGCCCCATCCCGAATCATCTGCTCGAAGCGGTCGCGGCTGATGAAATTATAGTCGACGCCGTCACGTTCACCATGGCGCACGGGCCGCGATGTGTACGAACGTGACAGCCGCAGGTTCGGCAGGATCTGCACGAGGTGCTCGGCGAGCGTGGTCTTGCCGGCGCCCGATGGGGCCGACACGATGAAGAGGAGCCCCCGGTGACTACTCGACATTCTGGACCTGCTCCCGCATCCGCTCCAGTTCGGCCTTGGCCTGAATGATCAGCTCCGACACCTGCAGGCCGTCGGCCTTGGATCCGATGGTGTTGACCTCGCGGTTCATCTCCTGCAGGAGGAAGTCGAGCTTTCGGCCGCAGGGCTCCGGCGTGTCGGTAATGGCCTCCCAGTGCGCCAGGTGGCCGCGGAACCGGGTGACCTCTTCGGCGATGTCCGAACGCTGGGCCGTGCGCACGATCTCCTGCGCGAGCGCCGCCTGGTCGATCGGCAGCGCCGCGGCGAGCTCGCGCGCGCGCTCCATGAGTCGTGCCTCGACGGCCGAGCGCCCGGACTCGGCGGCCTCCACCACGCGCTCGATGAACACGGCAAGCTCGCCGCGCCGCTGGGAGAGGTCGTCGCGGAGGTGCTGTCCCTCCGTGGTGCGCATGCGCTCGAGCGCGTCGAGAGCGGCGCCGACGGATTCTTCGACGAGCCTGGCGAGCGATTCCGGCGTGGCCTCGCCGTCCGACACTCGCTCGCGGATGCTCAAGGCCTGCGGCAGCCGCAGCAGGTCGCCGGCGGTCAGTCCCCCTTCGAGGAGACCCTCGGCCCGCGCCGCGGCAATCGCGGCCGACAGCGCGGCGAGAAAAGGCGCGTTCAGCTGCACGTCGGGAACGGGCACCTGCCGCATCTGGAGCGCGACGTTCACTTCGACCCGCCCGCGCGCCAGGCGCTTCTGCACCATTGCTCGCAGCCGGGCCTCGAGGTCCGCCAGCGGAGACGGCAGGCGGAGTTGCAGGTCGAGAAAGCGGTGGTTGACGGCACGAATCGTCACGCCAATGGCGGCCGTCTCGTCTTCACGAGCCAGTGAGGCGAAGCCGGTCATGCTCTTGATCATGATCTGTCAGATCCCGATGCCGGGGCGAACCACCGAGGCACGACGCCAATTGCGATCACGACGGAACCACCGAGACACTGAGCCATTCGCGATCACGGACGAAACCACCGAGACACTGAGGCACAGAGCCATTCGCGATCACGGACGAAACCACCGAGACACTGAGGCACAGAGTCATCGCGATCACGGACGAAACCACCGAGACACTGAGGCACAGAGTCATTGCGATCACGGACGAAACCACCGAGACACTGAGGCACAGAGTCATTGCGATCACGGACGAAACCACCGAGACACTGAGGCACAGAGTCATTGCGATCACGAAGGAAACGACAGAGACACTGCAGCACCGGGCCGATCGCTGTCAGGGAAGCTGCACCAGGCCACCCTGACACCAACTGCGTCCGCTGCGAGCCGCCGCGCCATTGTGGCTCCCTCCCATTGTCGTCTCCTCGCTGTCCCTGTGTTGTTTCTGTACCTCGGTGGTTCCCGCCGGTTGTCGCGTTCCCCCTTTGCCTCGGTGTCTCCGTGCCTCGGTGGTCCCGTCGGTTGTCGCGTCCTCTTCGCCTCGGTGCCTCCGTGGTTCCCGCCAGCTGTCGCGTTCCCCTTTGCCTCGGTGTCTCCGTGCCTCGGTGGTCCCGCCGGTTGTCGCTTCCTCTTCGCCTCGGTGCCTCCGTGGTTCCCGCCAGTTGTCGCGTTCCCCCTTTGCCTCGGTGTCTCCGTGCCTCGGTGGTCCCGTCGGT
>CAZJBN010000081.1:16944-21366 GCA_964543955.1 uncultured Bifidobacteriaceae bacterium | reverse complement strand
GAGAAGTGAGAAGTGAGAAGTGAGAAGTGAGAAGTGAGAAGTGAGAAGTGAGAAGGCAGTGTGGTGCGACGTTTGCTTCCCGGGTGGTATGCCGCCGCCTCCAATCGAAGATCGAACCTTTCAGTTCGCCCTCAATCTCATTCGTGCCTACCGAAGAATCGGCGCCCGGGACGATGCGGATCGGGTGATGTGGCGGCAGTTGCTGAAGTCTGGAACCTCGATCGGCGCGAACTCTGCCGAAGGGCCTGGCTCTCAGAGCCGGAAGGAATGGCTGACACGGCGCTTTCTCGCCCTGAAGGAGTCGCGCGAGTCGCATTTCTGGCTGCGTTTGCTTGCAGACGGGCGCCCTGAGCGCGACGCCGCGATCATCCGCCTTTTGGCCGATGAAGCAAACGAGTTAGTGGCAATCTTGACGGCAATCGTGCAGACCGCGCGGCGAAACGACGCGAGGTCGCGAGAACCAACTACCCGCCGGCGGGGGTAGCCGCGACCCTACCGCCCTACGCACCACTCGCCCGCTTCTCCCTTCTCACTTCTGACTTCTCACTTCTCACGTTCCCTACCGCATGCCGAGAAACGATAGCAGGTAGAACGTTCCCGCCGCGATGATCGCCGAGGCCGGAATCGTGAGAATCCACGCCCAGACAATCCGCCCGGCAATGCCCCAGCGGACGGCTGACAATCGTCGCGTCGTTCCGACGCCGACGATGGCGCCCGTGATGGTGTGTGTCGTGCTCACGGGCACGCCCATGGACGTGGCGGTGAAGAGCGACACGGCGCCGGCGGTCTCGGCCGCGAAGCCGCCCACGGGCTGCAGCCGCGTGATCTTGGATCCCATCGTGTGGATGATGCGCCACCCGCCGGACAGCGTGCCGAGCGAGATGGCCGAGTACGCGGCCATCTCCACCCAGAACGGGATGTAGAACTCCGTGATGAACCCGCCGGCGAAGAGTGCGCCGGCCATGATGCCCATGGTCTTCTGCGCGTCGTTGGCGCCGTGGCCGAGGCTGTAGAGTGCGGCCGAGACGAGCTGGAGTTTCCGGAACCATCGATCGACGCGCGAGGGCGCCGAGCCCCGGAAGATCCACGTGATCGCCACCATGAAGGTCAGCCCGAGCACGAAGCCGATCGCCGGCGCCAGGACGATGAAGACGAGCGTCTTGTTCCAGCCGGCCGGGATGAGCACGCCCGTCCCGGCGCGGGCAACCGCCGCGCCGGCATAGCCGCCGATGAGCGCGTGCGACGAGCTCGTCGGCAGCCCCCAGTACCAGGTGATGAGGTCCCAGATGATCGCGCCGATCAAACCTGCGAGGATGACGGCCGTGGTCACGGCGGTGATGTCGATCATCCCCGCACCCATGGTCGCGGCGACGGCCGTGCCGAAGATGAAGGCCGCCGCGAAGTTGAAAAACGCGGCCCAGACGACGGCCTTGCCCGGCGACAGCACCCTGGTCGAGACGACCGTGGCAATCGAGTTCGCCGCGTCGTGAAAGCCGTTGATGTAGTCGAAGATGAGCGCGACCGTGATCACGATCGCGACGAGCGTCCACTCCACACGCCTACCCGTGCTTCACGACGACGCCCTCGAGCACGTTGGCGACGTCCTCGCATCGGTCCGTGGCCTCTTCGATGAGGTCCAGCACCTCTTTCCACTTGATCAGCGTGATGGCGTCGCGCTCCTCCTCGAAGAGGCGGCGCAGCGCCTCGTCGTGCACGTCGTCTGCCGCGTTCTCGAGGCGATTGACCTCGACGGCGCGTTCGTGGACACCGGTCTTGCGCTCGAGCGCCTCCACGGCCACCTTCATCTGCATGCTCGCCTGCCACGTGAGCGAGGCCAGTTCGCGCGCCCCGTAACGGAGCGAGGCCATGCGGTAGCGGCGCAGGACGCCGGCCGCCGCGTCGATGGCGTCCATCACGTCGTCCAGGGACCTGGCGAGCTGGTGGATGTCCTCGCGGTCGATGGGCGTGACGAAGGTGGAGTTCAGGCGCTGGATGATGTCGTGCGTGAGGGCGTCGCACTCGTGCTCGACCTGCTTGATCTGGAGCGCCGTGTCCCAGTTCGGGGGGTCGGACGCCAGCATGCGCTCCAGCAAGGTGGCGCCGGACACGATGCGATCGGCCAGTGCAATGAACAGCTCGTAGAACTTCTCGTCCCTGGGCAGGAGGCGAAAGCGCACGGGGCAGTCTGTCACGTGGATGTTACATGTGTGTTACATCTGTCTTCGTCCGGGTCAGTCGTCGACGGCGTAGCTGAATACCTTCCAGCGGCCGTCCTGCTCGATCATCGACCCGATCAGGCGGAGTTCCTCTGGCCCGCCAGGCGCCTGGACGACAAAGACCGTGTCGCGGTGCACGGTGCATCCGGGGTAGCTTGTCTCGCCCGAGAACCGCACGTCCTGGAGGGCGTATCGACGGCCCCCGTGTGCGGCGAGTGTCGCCGTCAAGCGCCCGGCGCTCTTCTGCCGCAGGTCGCCCCAGACGTAGGAGAACGGCAGGTTCCGCTCCGGACGCGCAGCCGGCAAGCCTGGCCACACGTGGTCCCGGAACTCCTGCTCCGAGAGCGCCAGGGTCTGCAGGGTCTCGACGTTGCCGGCCGCGAGGGCATCCAGGACGGCCTGGGCCGCTTCACGCGGCGAGCCGTGCGTGGCGGCAAGGGGCGGCTTCGAAGGAGCGCACGCGGCAAGCAACAACAGCGCGAAAAGCAAAGGGAGGATGAAGCGCATCTGAGAACGTAACACGGAGGCCGGGACGCCGGTATACCCGGCCCCGCACCTCCGCGGTGAACCGTTCGCGATGAACGGTTCGTCTCGTGGAACCGGACGCCGGCCCGAGCCGGCGTCAGGGCCGAACCTACTGTTGCGGATACGCCGTCCAGCCCTGGGTCCAGTCGTCGGCTGGTGCCGGCGGCACCGCGCCGATGAAGGACACCGCTTCGAAGAAGCCGTCGTTCGGCGGCTGGATGGGCGTCAGCTGCCCGCCCGCGAGCGTCGCCGCCGACGTGGGACGGAAGTCGGGATTCTCGTGGTTGAAGCAGTTCGTCGACAGCCCGCCGTCCACGTTGACCCGGACGTCCGGGAAGCGGCCGCTCGCGACGAATGGCACCGTGCCGGCGTGCAGCGGCGTGACCGGCCCCCAGATGACGCCGGCGCCAATCTGCGTCGTGCCGTTGGCGACCTGGTCGAGCGTCGCGCCGCCGTCGATCTGCATCCCCAGCGTCTTGGAGCCCGTGATCAGGAAGTTCCGAAAGGTGACGGCCGTGCCGCGGCGGAACAGGACTGCGCGAACGCTCTCGGCGCCCTCGTTCGTATCGGGATCCCCACAGATGGTCAGGTTGTAGATCTGCGGGTTGGCGCGCGGCAGCAGGTTGTTGTTGAACTCGTTGTTGTCCGCCTCGATGCCCCAGTCGGCGTCGTCGCTCCGCTGGTGGATGGCAATGAACTGCGCACGACCCTGCCAGCCGAACGTCCAGTCGAAGCTGTCGTCGGCCGCGTTCGACACCACGGCGTACTTGATGTCGGCGGTGCCTCCGAACCACTCGAGCCCGTCGTCACGGTTCATGTGCACCTGGATGAACTCGTAGCTGCCGCCGCGGCCGACGCCCTGGAAGGCAATGCCGTTGAGCTCGTTGTCCGGGCTGAACTCGACGCCGGCAAACTCCACGCGCACGTAGCGCAGCGATCCGCTGTCGTCGTTCGGGTCGTTCCCGCCGTAGATGCCGGTGTTGGCCTCGCCCTGGCCTTCCCCGCCCTCGAGGTTGACGGGAGCGCGGCCGTTGATGATGAGACCGCCCCAGTCGCCGCGCGCGCGGCTGCCGACCGGCTGGTCGCTCGTGAACACGATGGGCGCCGTCCGGGTGCCGATGGCATTCAGGCGGCCGCCCTTGAGCACGATGAGCGTGCCGACGCTGCCGGCCTCGCCGATGACGTGCGTGCCCGACTGGATGGTGAGCGTCGCCCCCTCGTTGACGAACACGGCCCCGCGCAGCACGTAGTAGTTGCTGCTCGACCAGGTCTCGGCGCCGGTGATCTCGCCGGTGACGACCACGACGGGCTTGTCGATACCCGGCACGTTGACCGGCGGCGCCTGGTCGGTGAAGACCGGCGTCGCCGCACCAGCGACCAGCGCAGCTCCCACCACGAGACCCGTAACCTTCGGTAACCACTGCATCATGATTTCCTCGTCTGATCCTGAACGTGCGTCGAACCCGTGCCGGCAGCCGGCGTCACAGCCTGACGAGCCTTTCGATGGTCGCGAGACACGTGGATTGATCCGGTTGCATCTGTGTCTGTCGGCGAATCTGTGTCTATCGGCGAATCTGTGTCTATCGGCGAATCTGTGTCTATCGGTGCATCTGTGTCTATCGGCGAATCTGTGTCTATCGGTGCATCTGTGTCTATCGGTGCATCTGTGTCTATCGGTGCA
>CAZJBN010000081.1:314-16844 GCA_964543955.1 uncultured Bifidobacteriaceae bacterium | reverse complement strand
ATCTGTGTCTATCGGTGCATCTGTGTCTATCGGTGCATCTGTGTCTATCGGTGCATCTGTGTCCATCGGTGCATCTGTGTCCATCGGCGCATCTGTGTCTATCGGCGCATCTGTGTAATGTCGGCGCATCTGCGTCTATCTGTGTCTCTGCGTCCTCAGAAGACGTCGTAGCCGAAGGAGAGGCCATACACGCGGCCCAGCTTGAAGCGGCGCTGGTCACGGTTGCCCTGCGTGAACAGCCACTCCGCGTCGGTGAGATTCTCGAGGCTGAAGCGCAGGTTGAACTTCTCGCCGATGCGCTGCACGAACACCAGGTCCACGGTCTCGCGGCCGTTCTCGATGATGTCGGGCGCCTGGTTGGCGCCGACGTCCGAGATGCGGTCACCGAAGTAGTTGAAGAGCAGACGCGTCGAGAAGCCGCCGAGCGCGTACTCCGCGGTCAGGTTGAACAGGTTGTTCGACTGGCCGGCCAGCGGGCGCTCGAGCGAGGTCTGCACCGTGCGCTGCTCGGGCAGCAGCGTGATCTGCGAGTCCACCCACGTGTAGTTGGCGTTCACGAAGAACCCGCGGCCCAGGTCGTAGGCCGCCTCGAGCTCGACGCCGAAGTTCCGGGCCTTGTCGGCGTTCTGGAACGTCGTGATCGGCTGGGCGCCTGCAATCACCACGCGCTCGATGGGCTTGTCGAAGTACTTGTAGAAGGTGCTGGCCGCCACGATGCCGCGGCCGCCCGGGAAGAGCTCCCAGCGCGCATCGAGGTTCTGGATGAGCGCACGGTCGAGGTCCGGATTGCCCTGGACTGCGCGGCTGCCGACGACGTCGGTGAACTCGAAGGCCGCCAGCTCGCGGAACTCCGGACGGTTGACCGTCGTGCTGTAGCTGAAGCGGAGGTTCTGGTTGAGGCCCACCGACTGCACGAGGTTGACCGACGGGAAGATGTCCGTGTTCTTGTTCTCCGCCGTCGTCGTCCGCACGAACAGGCCGAACGGGTCGAACGTGGTCACCACCTGGTCGAAGTCCTCCACGCGGGCACCGGTCACGAGGCGCGTGCGGGCCGAGAGCGCGATGTCGACCATGCCGTAGGCGGCAATGGTCTGCTGGTCGCCGTTGTAGGCGTCCACCGGGCGTGTCTGTTCGTTGAAGCGGAAGTGGGTGCCGATGTTGGACTCGGTGTAGAGCTCCTCCGGCGTCTGGGTCAGGTCGACGCCCACCGCGCCGTCCTTGTTCAGCACGTTCGGGATGAAGCGGAACCGGCGGGACTCGAAGTCCCGCGTGCGGTCGACGTAGTTGAGGCCGAACTTGTACTGCGTCGGACGGGTGCCCGTCGCACGGAAGATGCTCCAGTTGGCGGCCACGTCCGCCGTCTGGTCGTCGAGCGTGTTGAACATGCGGAATCCGCTCTGCGACTCGTCGGCCAGGATGGGCGTCCCGCTGGAGCCGAAGGTGCCGTTCGGGTTGCGGACCAGGGTGGACTGATAGAGCGTCTCGCGCAGGTCGGGCTCGTCGCGATTGGCGTTGGCGAAGCTGGCGCGCCAGTCGAATCGGCTGCCGCCAGCCCCGGCCAGGTAGTGCTCGCCGTTCACCGACGTCGAGAGCAGGCCTTCCTCGATGAACTGGAGACGGTAGTTCCTGAAGTAGAAGTTGTTCTCGGTGTTCGGCCCCTCGAAGTACCGGCCCTCGTCCCGCCCGCTGTGGCTGTAGAAGTTCTCGACGGCCAGCCGGTGGTTCGGCGTGAACTGATAGGCCACGTTGCCGACGATCCCCAGCTGCGCGCGCTGGGTTCCGTACTGCATCGCGTAGTCGGTGACCATTTCGAGCTCATCGCCATCGCCGATGCGATAGAACGCCCGCTGCTCCTCGACGTATTGCTCCTTGTAGGACTGCGTCATGCTCGCGACCACGCCGAGCTTGCCGAAGCGGTTCCCGAAGACGACGCCCCAGTTCTGGCCTGGCGCGCCGTCGGCGAGCGCGGGCCTCCAGCTGTTCTCGAGGGCACGGCCGAAGCTGGTGATGTCATCGGGCCCGTAGCCCACGTCAGGCGTGTAGATACCCTGCCGGACGATCTTGTTGTCCGGAAAGGTCGAGGGCATCGCCCGCGCGCCACCGTCATAGCCGAGCCAGTCGCGATTGCCGAGCGGGCTCATCGGAATCGACTTGCCCGTGGCGTTCTGCGAGTGCTGATAGCCGTAGGAGAGCGCGATCACAGGGCGGCTCGGGAACCTGAGCGGCGTGATCTGCACCAGGCCGCCGGCGAACTCCGCCGAGCGATCCGGGGAGTAGGACTTGCTGACCTGCACGCTGTCGAGGAGACCCGCCGGGAACATGTCGAGCGGCACGACTTTCTTGTCGGGCTCGGTCGTCGGCAGCGTGGCACCACCGAGCGTCGTGTTGCTGTAGCGCTCGCCGAGGCCCCGGACGAAGACGTATTGGTTGTCCACGACGGAGAGGCCCGTGACGCGCGACATGGCGGCCGCCGCATCGGAGTCGGCGTTGCGCTTCATGTCCTGCGAGCCCAGGTTGTCGGTGATGACCGCCGCGCTCTTGCGGTCGGCAATCTGTGCTTCGGCCGACGAGGTCACCGCATCCACCGGCGCATCCGCCTGGACGGTGACGGTCTCGGAGAACCGCGACATCGAGAGGCCGACGTTGGCGTCGATCGGCCGCGCGCCGGGCGCCACCTCCACGTTGATCAGTCGCGCATCGTACCCGTCCATCAGCACCTTCAGCTGATAGCTTCCGGGCGCGAGATCCAGCACGTAGCGGCCGTCCACGTCCGTGTAGACCGTCTCACCCTGGCCCACGACCTCGATCGGCACGCCGGGCAGTGTGATGTTGTTGAACTCGTCGCGCACCACGCCGGTGACGCGCACCTTGCGGACTGACGCCTGCGCAGACTGACTGGCAACGGCCGGCATCGCCGGGAGCGTCAGCAGCAGGCTCGACAGCACGGCCGCGCAGGTTGCTCGGACTCTCATGTTCATCCTCGACTCAGGGGGACAACGACAGGAGATGCTCACAGTCGGTGTTCAGGCTACCGACGGGGCATGAAGCAGATGTGACGCGGTTGTTACACGTGGGTTAACTTCACGGCGAGACGGCATGGATGGGGTTGCTGATCAGCGTCGTGCCGGCGCCGTCGCGCACGACGAGGCTGAACCAGTCGCCGGCCTTCGCCTCGTGGCGCTTCCCGAACACCCAGAGCCCGGGGATCACCTGCGCGATCACCGGGCCCTGGCGGCAGGGTATCCTCTGAGCCTCGAACCAAGCTCGTCGACCGCTGACGTGACGCACGCCAACACGCCATTCGGCGAACGGCGAGGAGGACCAACGCCCGTATAATCCCCGGGACATGTCGCCGCCGGCCGCCGCGTCAGCCGTCGCACGGTATCGCGGCCTCGCCCTCCTCCTTCTCGTCTATCTCGTCATCGCTCACCTGTGGCCGCGGCCGGACGTCATCACGCCGCAGGGTTGGCGGACGCTCGCGATCTTCCTCTCCGTGATCGCGGGAATGATCATCCAGCCGCTGCCCCCGTCGGCGCTGGTCATCCTCGGGCTCACCGCCCTCGTGGTGAACGGCATCCCGATCAGGGATGCGCTCGGCGGCTTCAGCGAACCGTCGGTCTGGCTGGTCATCGCCGCCATGCTCATCGCCAGGGTCATGCTCGACACGGGTCTGGCGAGGCGCATCGCGCTCGTCTTCGTTCGCGCGGTCGGGCAGAGCTCGCTCGGCGTGTCCTATGCGCTGCTGGCGACCGACGTGACGCTCGCCGCCGGCGTGCCGTCGATCACCGCGCGCTCCGCCGGCATGCTGCTGCCGATCGCGCGGAGCATTGCCGAGCTCTTCGGCTCGACCCCGGGACCCACCGCTGGCCGCCTCGGCGGCTTCCTGCTCGCGGGTCTCTACCAGGGATCGGCCGTTGCGTGTGCGATGTTCTTCACGGGCCAGGCCAGCAACGTGCTCGGAGCCAACCTGGCCGCCCGCCTCGTCGACGTGGACGTGACCTGGAGCAGCTGGTTCGTCGCGGCCATCGTGCCCGGCCTGCTCTCGTGCGCGACGGTGCCGTGGCTCGTGCACCGCACGCTCCGCCCGGAAGTCACGCGCACGCCGGAGGCTCCAGCCTTTGCCGCCGCGGAGCTCGACCGCATGGGACCGATGACGGTCCGCGAGGGGATCACGCTCGCCGTCTTCGCCGGGATCGGCACGCTCTGGATCACGACGGCATGGCACGGGCTCGACGTCACCTTCGTCGCGCTCGCCGGTCTGTCGGTACTGCTCATCACGGGCGCGATGCCGTGGGAGACGGCCGTGAGCGAACGTGCGGCGTGGGACGTCTTCGTCTGGTATGGCGGCCTGCTCCGCATGAGCGAGATTCTCAATGCCACCGGCGCGACGACGTTCTTCGCCGAGTCGGTCGGCGCGCTCTTCACCGGCATTCCATGGATTGTCGTCCTCGTCTCGATTCTCATCGTCTACTTCTACTCGCACTACGCCTTCGCCAGCATCACCGCCCACGTCCTGGCCATGTTCCCGCCGTTCGTCGTGCTGCTCGTCGGCATCGGCGTCCCGCCGCAGCTGGCGGTGTACAGCCTGCTCTGCCTGGCCAACCTGGCGGCCGGACTCACGCACTACGGGACGACGACGGGGCCCATCCTGTACGGCGTGGGGTATGTGTCGCTGAAGGACTGGTGGAGGGTGGGCTTCGTGGTGTCGGTCGCGAACATGGCGATCTGGCTGACGGTGGGGTTCGCGTGGTGGAAATGGCTAGGGTTCTGGTAGACACCGATGGCGATCGCGATCCCCATCACTCAATTCCCCAGTCGGAGTCGCGCGATCACCACGTCGCACGACCTTCGACGATCATCGACTCTCCCGATTGCGCAACGGGCAATGCGGCTATCCTGTCACCTATGCGCAACGTCCTCGCGCTGATCCTCGGCGGCGGCCAGGGCAGCCGCCTCCACCCGCTCACCGAGCTCCGTTCCAAACCGGCGGTGCCCATCGGCGGCAAGTACCGCCTGATCGACGTCCCGATCAGCAACTGCCTGCACGCGGATCTGCGGCGGATCTTCGTGCTCACGCAGTTCAATTCCGCGTCGCTCAACCGGCACGTGTCGAGCGCCTACCGCATGGATCTCTTCTCGCGCGGCTTCGTGGAGATCCTGGCCGCCGAGCAGACGCCGCAGTCGACGGCCTGGTACCAGGGCACGGCGGATGCCGTGCGCAAGGCACGCCGGCACTTCCTGCAGTACGACGCGGACTACTACCTGATCCTCGCGGGCGACCACCTCTACCGGATGGACTACGCCGCGATGCTCGAGGCGCACCTCGACCGGAACGCCGACGTGACGCTGGCCGCGCTCCCCGTCTCGCCCGACGATGCGACGGGGATGGGCATCTTCGTGTTCGATCGGAGGGGCCGCATCGAACGGTTCGAGGAGAAACCCAACCTCGAGCGGCTCGGGCAGATCGGATCCAGCCTCGCCGACGGATCGGCCTTCGCGGCGCCCGACGCCGCTCGCCCGTTCATCGCGTCCATGGGTATCTACCTCTTCTCGCGCGAGGTGCTCCTCGAACTGCTCGAGGAAGGCACCGGCGATGACTTCGGGCGCGAGCTCATTCCAGCGGCGCTCACACGCTACCGGGTCAACGCGTATCTCCACGACGGGTACTGGGCCGACGTCGGCACGATCTCCAGCTTCTACGACGCCAACATCCTGCTCACCCGGCCGGATACGCCTTTCAGCTTCTACGATCCGGAGCGGCCCATCTACACCCACGCGCGGTTTCTGCCGCCGTCGCGCGTGATGAACTGCCAGCTCGAGAACGCGCTGGTCGCCGAGGGCTGCCATCTGAGCGGCGCACGCATCTCGGACTCGGTCGTCGGCATCCGCACGACGGTCGGCGACGGCGCCGACATCCGCCGGTCCGTGCTGCTCGGCGCCGACCACTACCAGCAGGAACCCGATCGAACTGGCGACCGATCGACCGTGGCCGTCGGCATCGGCCGCAACGTCGTCCTCGACCGCGTGGTCGTCGACAAGAACGCCCGTATCGGCGGCGACGCCCGGCTGATCAATTCCGCGGGCACTGTGCACGCCGATGGCGACGGCTACGTCATTCGCCACGGCATCATCATCGTGCCCAAGGACGGGCAGATTCGGCCCGGCACCGTGGCGTGACGCTCGAGACGGATTCGTAACCCAGAATTAACCAGGCCGTCACGGCGCGGAAACCTCGCCTCGCTACTGTCAGTGGTGAGTGAGTCTCCCAGAGGATCGCCGGATGCAGCACAACAGCCTGGTTCAGGGTTCAGCCAGTGATGAGGCGCGCCGCGCTCGGCCGCCGTCGGCCTCGACCCCACGCGGTGCCGCGCGCAAGCGCATCCTCGTCGTCGAGGACGAGCACGACATCGCGGGTCTCATCCGCCACACGCTCGAGAGGAGCGGCGACGTCGATGTCGAGACGGCGGTCAGCGGCGACCAGGCGCTCAAGGCCGCGGCCGAGCACCCGCCGGATCTGATCCTGCTGGATCTGAATCTGCCCGTGCTCGGCGGACTCGAAGTCTGCCGGCTGCTGCGCTCCCGGCCGGCTACGGCCGGCGTGCCCATCATCATGCTGACGGCGCGGACGAGCGAGGGCGATCGCGTGACGGGCCTCGACGCCGGTGCGGACGACTACGTCACCAAGCCCTTCAGCCTGCGTGAGCTGGCGGCCCGCGTGCGCGCGGTCCTCCGCCGCGGAGTGACCGAGCAGGCTCCCGCGGCCCCGGCCCTCTACCGCGGCGAGCACCTCGTCGCCGACTTCGACGCCGTGTCGGTGGCGGTGGACGGTGCGCCCGTACGGCTCACCCGGCGCGAGTTCGAGCTGCTGCGCTATCTGGTCGAGAACCGCAACCGCGTGCTGTCGAGGGATCGGCTGCTCGAGCGCGTCTGGGGCTACGACCGCTCAATCGAGACGCGGTCCGTCGACGTCCACATCGGACGCCTGCGCGGCAAGCTCGGCGCCGCGGGACGGCAGATTGAAACCGTCGTCGGACTCGGATACCGCTTCGTCGATTCCCGCATTGAAGACTGAGCGATTGGGATCGGGAGATCGCTGCTGATTCCGTGACGGGCGGATTCAATCACTCAATTCTTCGAGCCATCCTTCGTTCTCGAGGGAGGCGCTCTCCCGGTTGATCAACCGGCGGGCCTGCTCCACGCGGTGCCAGTCGCTGAGCGCGGTCCGGCGGACGACCTGGCTGTCACGCTCCTCCCGAACCTCCCATCCCGAACCGGTGGTCGCAATCGAAAACCGACGTGTGTGCTGGTTGTTCCGCAGACGCTTCACGAAAGCATACATGGCTGGGTCCATCCTCCCCCAGCCAGCCAGCAGCACCGTGTAAATTCTGGGTGACAACCGGAGTCAAACGCCAGAACTACAACGGGTCGAGCGTGTTACGAGGATTTGACGAGGAGGGCTCCGGGGCGGGTCGTGATCGCGATATCACCTTCGGTCCGGCGGGTTTCGCCGTCCACGTGGGCGTCCATTGGACCGTCGGCGCTCAGGGTGAACGTCGAGGCCTGTCGCATCAGGAGTCCAGGACGGGGGCGCAGCGTGCCGTTGAAGAATGCCGGCACGTCCATGGCCAGCCGCCAGCGGGGCTGCGCTTCGACCACCACGATGTCGAGCCGTCCATCGTCGAGGCGCGCTTCTGGAGCGATCTGCGCGCCGTTGCCGTACTGCCGCGAGTTGGCCACGGCGATGAGCCACGCGTCGCCGTCGTAGGTCGTGTCGCCGGTGATGCGGAAGCGCTGCGGCGCATACCGTGGCCAGACGAGGACGGCTGACTGCACGTAGCCGGCCAGGCCCCTCCGCGCATTGGGCAGCGCCAGGCGCGCCCCCACGGCCGCGTCGAGCCCGACGCCGGCCACGTTGAAGAAGAGCGCGTCCCCGAACTGGCCGACATCGATTGGCCGCACGCGTCCCGTGCCCGCCATGCGGAGCGCACCGGCCGGGTCCAGCGGGAGGCCGAGATCGCGGGCCAGGCCGTTGCCCGACCCCGCGGGGACGATTCCGAGCGGCGTGGACGAGCCGACGAGGCTGACGCCGACCTCGTTGACCGTGCCGTCCCCGCCCCAGGCGACGACCAGGTCGCAGCCCTCCGCGCGCGCACGGGCGGAGGCCACGGTCGCATCGCCTGGCGCGCCGGTCACGAGAACCTCGGTGCGATAGTCGAGCGGCTCGAGAACGTCGCTCGCGAGGGCGCGGCACCGAGCCAGGCCCTCCGATCGGCCGCCGCCTGCCTTCGGGTTGATGATGACGAGGGCGCGCATCAGGGAGCGAGGCGGCGCAGGACGCGCGGGGGCAGCAGCCACCGGAGCGTGCCCGGGCCAGACAGGGTGGCACTGTCGACGTCGATGGCGCAGACCGCGCCCTTGCGGAACTCGACGAACCCGCGCGCGCCCAGCAGGCGCATGGCGAGTTCCCCGAGGCCGGGCTCGTGGCCGACGAGCGCTATCCGGCGATGTTTCCTGGCCGTCTTGCCAATCGCCTCGATGACCGCCGCCGGCCGGCCACTGGGTTCGAGCGCCGCGAGCACCTGCACCGGCGCCTGCTTGTCGAGGCCGGCCGATAACAGCGTGGCCGTATCCTCGGCGCGTTTGAGCGGGCTCGTGAGGATCATGTCGAGCTGCACGCCGATCGCGTCGAGACCACGCACCGTCTCCTTGAAGCGCTTGATGCCGTCGGCGGTCAGCGGCCGCAGGCGGTCATCCGGGTACTTGGGGCCCCGCTCCGCGGCAATGGCGTGGCGCACGAGGTAGAGCTCGACGATGGCGGCCATGGTGAGCGTGTGTGCCCGCCTCAGGCGGCGACAGTCGGCCGGCCCGACTGGGCGGCCTCCCGAATCCGCGCGCACATGTCGGTGAACGAGGCGCGCGTCCGCATGTACGCGGCGTGGATCTCCCGGCACTCGTCTTCGAGCGTGCGAATCAGACGATCGAGATCGAGCGCCGTCTCCCGCTCGACCGGCGCCAGCTCCGCCTGCGCGATGCGGACGTGCTCGATGAGCACCTCGAGGTCGTGCAGGCGACCCAGCTGGTCCTGGAGCGCCTTGAGATCGCGGATCCGCCTGACGGCGCGCGAGCGCCGAAGGTCCCGCTCGACTTCGAGCGTGTAGCGAAGCTTCTTGGCCGCAATCCGTACGGCATGCAGGCGGTCCGGCAGGTACAGGCTTCCGGCATGTTCGATGGCGCATTCGAGCGTCGTCGCCCGCCGAGCCGCCTGGTCGCCGGTCCGCACCAGCTCGGATGCGCGATCGAGGGCGCTCGCGGGCGCACGCGCGGCGTCGTCGAGCCGCCGCCGGAGCTTGTCGAGCGTCACGGGCGTGATCGTCTCGAGCATCTCGCGGCGCCGCTTCTGCCGGAGTGCGCTCAATGCCTGGCGCAGTGCGGCGGTCGCGCGCGGCGAGAGATCGGCGCGAGGTGCGAGCTCCTCGACGTGCTGAAGGGCCACGTCGATCTCGCGAACGGGTCCCAATGCGCGCGTGATCCGCCGGACGTGCTTGCCGGCGCGGTCGACAGCGGGGGTGTCGACCGATGCCGCGATGACGGGGAGCGCCGCGCGGAGCCGGCGCGAAGCGACGCGAGCCCGATGGAGCGAGCCGGCGTGACCGGCGGTCGCCCGGGGCATCGCCTGGAGCAGCGCGTCGAGACGCTCGTGGAGGAGCCGGGACGTTGACGAGTCGCGTGGCATGTTAGTATCCAGCCCGGCTCATTATACCGGGCCGGTTCGAGATACCGGGCCGGTTCGAGCCGCCACGCCCGTTTCGCGCCACGCCATGCGCCTTGCCGCCATCGACATCGGCACCAACTCCGTGCACATGATCGTGGTGCGCGTGCGGCCGGACTTCTCATTCGAGGTCATCGACCGCGAGAAGGAGATGGTCCGGCTGGGCGCCGGAGGCCTCGACGGCAGGAAGCTGACGCGCGAGGCGCAGATGGCCGCCCTCCAGGCGCTCTCCAAGTTCGAGCGGCTGGCCCGCTCGCATGAAGTGGACGAGATCCTGGCCGTCGCCACGAGCGCGACGCGCGAGGCCGAGAACGGCGGAGCCTTCCTGACCGCCATTGCCCAGCAGACCGGCATTCGCGCACAGATCATCACGGGCACCGAAGAAGCGCGGCTCATCCACCTCGCCGCGGTGTACGGCGTCGACACGCCTAAGCCGGCCGTCGTCATCGACATCGGCGGCGGAAGCGTGGAGATTACGCTCGGCAGCGGCCGTGATGTGCACTTCGCGCGAAGCTTCAAGATGGGCGTCATCCGCCTGACGGAGCGCTTCGTCAGGTCCGATCCTCTCGAGAAGCGCGACGAGCGCAAGCTGGTGCGCTTCATCGGCGAGCAGGTGGACCGATATCTCGGCCACATCGTCCGGGAGGGCTTCGACCGCGTCATCGGCACGTCGGGCACGATTCTGTCGCTCGGGACGGTCGCGACGGCCGCCGACCGCGGGACCGTGCCCGCCGAGGTCCGCAACCTGCGCGTCACCGCCAAGAGCCTCCGGCGCCTGCGGAAGACGGCGACGTCGATGACGCTCGACGAGCGGCTGACGCTGCCGGGACTCGACCCGCGGCGCGGTGACCTGATGGTCGCCGGCTCGGTGCTCCTCGACAGGCTGCTCGAGGGACTCGGCGCCGACGAGATTACGCTCTGCGATCTGGCGCTCCGCGAGGGTCTCGTCCTCGACTACGTCCAGCGCCATCGCCGGGAGATCGCCCGCGTCGACAAGTACCCGGACGTGCGGCGGCGCTCCGTCATCGAGCTCGGCGAGCGCTGCAGCTGGGACCCCGAGCACGCGCGTCAGGTCGCGCGGCTCGCACTGGCCATCTTCGATCAGACCCAGGCCCTTCACCAGCTGGGCGACCGCGAGAAGGAATGGCTGGAGTTCGCGGCTCTGCTGCACGACGTCGGCCATCACATCAGCTTCGAGAGGCACCACCGCCACTCGTACTACCTGATCAAGAACGGCGACCTGCGGGGGTTCGAGCCGGAGGAGATCGAGATCATCGCACTCGTCGCGCGCTATCACCGGCGGGCCACGCCCAAGAAGGACCACGAAGGGTACGCGGACCTCGACACCCGCCTCCGCCAGGTCGTCCGGGTGCTCTCGGCCTGCCTTCGCATGGCCGAGTCGCTCGATCGCTCCCGCCACAGCGCGGTCGGCGCGCTCGTCATGCGCGATCGCGACGAGGATCTCCGCATGCAGGTCACGACGGACGGCGACGTCGAGCTGGAACTCTGGGCGGCCAACCGGCAGGCCTCCATCCTCGCGGAGGCGCTCGGCCGTCCGGTGACCATCGCACGCGTCGAGCGGCAGGCCCGCGGGCACGCCCGGCCAGCCGCCTCGTCGGTCGGGCGGCGGGCGCGAAAGCGGCGTTAACCCAGAATTTACACGACAGAAACTGCTGCGAAACGGCCATCGAATACGCTGACGTCATGTGTGTGTCACGCGTATCCGCGCTTGCCGCCCTTGGCGTCTCGGTTCTGGTCGCCGCCGGCTGCGGCGGATCGAGCTCGTCGCAGGCCATGGTCACCCTCGACGGCTCGAGCACCGTCTTCCCCATCAGCGAGGCCGTCGCCGAGGAGTTCCAGAAAGCCACGCCCGGTACGCGCGTGACGGTCGGCATCTCCGGCACGGGCGGCGGTTTCCAGAAGTTCTGCCGCGGCGAGACCGACATCAGCAACGCCTCGCGGCCCATCAGCCGGAGCGAGATCGAGGCCTGCGCCAGGACCGGCGTCGAGTTCATCGAGCTTCCCATCGCCTACGACGGCATTGCCATCGTCGTCAATCCGAAAGCGACGTGGATCGATCACATCACGGTCGACGAGCTGAAGACGCTGTGGGCGCCCGAGGCGCAGGAGACGGTCACCCGCTGGAGCCATGTGCGGGATGGCTGGCCGGACCGCGAGATTCACCTCTTCGGCGCGGGCGTCGATTCGGGAACGTTCGACTATTTCACCGAGGCGATCGTGGGCCAGGCCAGGGCCAGCCGCGGCGACTTCACGTCGAGCGAGGACGACAACGTCCTCGTGCAGGGGCTCGCCAACGACGAGCTCGCCCTGGCCTTCATCCCCTTCGCGTACTACGAGGAGAACCAGAATCTCCTCAAACTGGTTCCCGTCGACGATGGCGTGGCCGACAACGGAGCGGGTCCGATTGCACCGAACCCGGAAACGATCCGCGTCGGTACGTACCAGCCCCTCGCCCGCCCGGTCTTCGTCTACGTCTCGAAGGCCGCCGCCGGGCGGCCGGACGTGCAGGCCTTCGTGGCGTTCTACCTGCGCGAGGCGGAGGAGCTGGTACGCGAGGTCAAGTATGTCGGCCTCGGAGCGGATGCCTACCGCCTGGTCGGCGAGCGGTTCGCCGGGCGCGTCCCCGGCACGCTCTTCGGGAGCGGCGAATCGACCATCGGCCTCACGGTCGACCAGCTCCTGGCCAGGGAACGCGTTCGGTAGCGTCGCGTCATGCGGACACGGACGCTCGAATGGATCATCGAGCGCACACTTCTCCTGTGCGCGAGCCTGTCGGTCCTGACGACGGCCGGAATCATCGCCGTGCTCGCCTTCGAGACCGCGGCGTTCCTGCGCGAGGTGCCGGTCCTCGATTTCCTCTTCGGCACCCAGTGGACGCCGCTCTTCGCGAGCCGGCAGTTCGGCGTCCTCCCGCTCGTCGTCGGGACGATGCTCGTCTCGGTCATCTCGATGATCGTGGCCGTGCCGATGGGCCTGCTCGTGGCGATCTACCTGAGCGAGTACGCGCCCGAGGGGACGCGGCGCGTGGTCAAGCCGCTCCTCGAGATCCTCGCCGGCGTGCCGTCGGTCGTGTACGGGTACTTCGCGCTCACGTTCGTCACGCCGCTCCTGCAGCAGCTGCTGCCCACGCTGTCCGGGTTCAACGCGCTCAGCCCGGGGATCGTGATGGGGATCATGATCCTGCCGCTCGTCTCGTCGCTCTCCGAGGACGCGATGCGCGCCGTACCGCAGGGCCTGCGCGAGGGGTCCTACGCGCTCGGCGCGACGCGGATGCAGACGGCGCTCGCGGTGGTCGTACCGGCGGCCTTCTCCGGCATCACGGCGGCCTTCATCCTGGCGTCGTCGCGCGCCATCGGCGAGACGATGATCGTCGCGATCGCGGCCGGGCAGCAGCCGCGACTGACGCTCAATCCGTTCGTCCCCATCGAGACCATGACGGCCTACATCGTCCAGGTGAGCCTCGGCGACACGCCGCAGGGCACGATTGAGTACCGGACCATCTTCGCGGTCGGGATGCTGCTCTTCCTGATGACCCTGGCGTTGAACCTCGCGAGCACGTGGCTCCGCGAGCGCTTCAAGGAGTCGTACTCGTGAAGCGCCGGGCCGACCTCATCTTCAGGATCGTCGCGCTCTCGGCGCTCCTCGTCGCGCTGGCGGCGCTGGCGGCGCTGCTCGTGGACGTCATTGCCGACGGCGGCGGGCGGCTCAGCTGGCAGTTCCTCACCAGCATCGCGTCGCGACGTCCCGAGGATGCGGGCATCTTCCACGCGCTGGCCGGCAGCATCTGGGTGATCGCGCTCACCGCCGTCCTCGCGGTGCCGATTGGGGTCGCCGCAGCCATCTACCTGGAGGAGTACGGGGCGAAGAGCCCGCTGTCGCGCTTCATCGAGATCAACATCGCCAACCTCGCCGCCGTGCCGTCCATCATCTACGGCCTGCTCGGCCTCGGCGTCTTCGTGCGCGTGCTGGGCATGGGGCGGAGCGTGATGGCCGGCGCGTCCACTCTCGCGCTGCTCGTGCTGCCCGTGGTCATCCTGTCCACGCGCGAGGCGCTGCGCACCGTGCCGGGATCCATCCGTGAGGGCTCCTACGCCCTCGGCGCCACCAAGTGGCAGACCATCTGGCACCAGGTGCTGCCCATGGCGTTCCCTGGCATCCTCACCGGGCTCATCCTGGCGATGTCGCGTGCCATCGGCGAGACGGCGCCGCTCATCGCGATTGGCGCGCTCACCTACATTCCGTTCGCTCCGGATGGGATCTGGTCGCCGTTCACGGTGCTGCCGATACAGATCTTCAACTGGGTGTCACGCCCGCAGGCCGACTTCAAGGTCAACGCCGCGGCCGCCATCCTGGTGCTGCTGGCGCTCCTGCTCACGATGAACGCGCTCGCGATATTCTCGAGGGACCGCCTGCAGCGGCGGGGACGAACATGAACATGGCCACTCCCATCGTGCCGGCCCTCTCGCACGTCGCCACCCGCACCGGACCGTCCTCGGTCGCGCCGGACACCTCCGTCAAGATCGAGGTGTCCGGCCTGAATTTCTACTACGGGGCCAAGCGCGCGCTCGACGGCATCTCGATTCGGATCCAGGCCAACCTCGTCACCGCGTTCATCGGCCCGTCCGGCTGCGGCAAGAGCACGTTCCTGCGCACGCTCAACCGCATGAACGACATCATCCCGGGCACGCGGGTCGAAGGGTCCGTCCTCGTCGACGGCCGGAACATCTACGAGCCCGGCGTCGATGTCGCGTCGCTCCGGCGGCGCGTGGGCATGGTGTTCCAGAAGTCCAATCCGTTCCCCAAGTCGATCTTCGAGAACGTCGCGTATGGCCTGCGCATCAACGACATGGCCACGAGCCGGGCGGAGCTGAACGACCGGGTCGAGGAGAGCCTGCGGCAGGCGGCGATCTTCGACGAGGTGAAGGACCGGCTGCACGAATCGGCCCTCGCCCTCTCCGGCGGCCAGCAGCAGCGGCTCTGCATTGCGCGGGCGCTGGCCATCCGGCCCGAGATCCTGCTGATGGACGAGCCGGCCTCGGCGCTCGACCCGATTGCCACGCAGCACATCGAAGAGCTCATCTACGACCTCAAGAAGACGTACACGATCGTCATCGTGACGCACAACATGCAGCAGGCCGCCCGCGTGTCGGACTACACGGCGTTCTTCTGGCTCGGCCGGCTCGTCGAGTACGGCCGGACCGACCAGATGTTCACCGCGCCCGCCGAGAAGCTGACCGAGGACTACGTCACGGGGAGGTGCGGCTGATGGAGCGCGTCGTCCGGCATTTCCAGGAGGAGCTCGAAGGGCTCATCGAACGGCTGCTCTCGATGGGCGGGCTGGCCGAGGAGCGCGTCCGGCGCGCCGTGCGGGCGGTGGCCGACCGCGAGCCCGGCGTCCTCGAGAGCGTGCTGAGCGGCGATGAGCCGATCAACGAGCTGCACATGGAGATCGACGACCGCTCGGTCAAGCTCCTGGCGCTGCACCAGCCGGTCGCGGCCGACCTGCGCGCCATTGTCGCGGCCGTCAAGATCAACTCGGACCTCGAACGCGTCGGCGACCTCGCGGTGAACATCGCCGAGGCCGGCACCCGCTACCTCCAGCATCCGCCCGTCAAGCCGCTCATCGACATCCCCCGCATGGGCGACATCGCCCAGGTGATGCTCAGGGACGCGCTCGATGCCTTCGTCGGCCGCGACACCGCGCTCGCCGAGTCCGTGCTGGCCAAGGATGACACGCTCGATGCGCTCAAGACGCAGATCTTCAGGGAACTGCTCACGTTCATGCTGCAGGACCCGACGACGATCGAGCCCTCGCTGGATCTCATCCTGATCTCGCGCCACCTGGAGCGCATCGGCGACCACGCGACCAACATCGCGGAGGACGTCATCTTCATGGTCTCGGCGCGCGACGTGCGGCACCAGGGCGACACATCCGGCCGTTGACGCACGGTGCGGACGCGGCGACCCGGACCCGGAGATCGACGGTCGCCGTGCCGGACGAATGCGCGAAATGCAGTTTGCTGATTCTTTCCATCAGCCGCAGAGATGGATTCACGCCGCGCCCGCTCGTGAAGGGCGCATCCGGTGGACTACAATGGTCCGGTTGCAAAGTGCCATGGCAGAGACGCTGACGATCACCGACAACCGGACCGGCAAGAGCTACGACGTTCCCATTGCCGACGGCGCCATCAAGGCGACCGACCTCAAGCAGATCCGGACTGACGACGCCGAGGATACGGGTCTCGTCACCTACGATCCCGCATTCATGAACACCGCGGCGTGCAAGAGCCGCATCACCTACATCGACGGCGACGCGGGCGTCCTGCTCTACCGCGGCTACCCGATCGAGCAACTGGCCGAGTCCAGCACGTACCTCGAGACGGCCTATCTCATCCTGCGGGGCGAACTGCCGACGGCCCCGGCGCTCGACGAGTGGACGCATCAGATCACGATGCACACGATGGTCCACGAGAACATCAAGAAGTTCATGGAGGGCTTCACCTACGACGCCCATCCCATGGGCGTCTTCGTGAGCACCGTGGCCGCGATGTCGACGTTCTACCCGGACGGCAAGCTCATCTTCGACGCCGAGCGCCGCCAGCTCCAGATCCTGCGGCTCATCGCCAAGACGCCGACGATCGCGGCGTATGCCTATCGACACAGCATCGGACGGCCCTACGTCTACCCGGACAACGACCTCAGCTTCACCGGCAACTTCCTGAACATGCTGTTCAAGATGA
>CAZJBN010000081.1:0-304 GCA_964543955.1 uncultured Bifidobacteriaceae bacterium | reverse complement strand
CTCGATGTGCTGTTCATCCTGCACGCGGACCACGAGCAGAACTGCTCCACGAGCGCCATGCGCAGCATCGGCAGCTCGCACGTGGACCCGTTCTCCGCCCTGGCCGGCGCGGCCGCCGCGCTGTACGGCCCGCTGCACGGCGGCGCCAACGAAGCCGTGCTCCGCATGCTCAAGGAGATCGGCTCGGTCGCCAGCATCCCCGCGTTCATCAAGCGCGTGAAGGGCGGCGAGGGCCGGCTGATGGGCTTCGGCCACCGCGTCTACAAGTCGTACGACCCCCGGGCGAAGATCATCAAGCGGACCG
>CAZJBN010000080.1:0-21751 GCA_964543955.1 uncultured Bifidobacteriaceae bacterium | reverse complement strand
CGGCCTGCCGACCAGACCCGCCACACCGCCATCGCACACAGGATCCCCAGTCCTCACAGGACCAGCCAGATCGCTCCCCGGCCGAATCGTCGGCCCACCACGGATGCTTCGGCCTGCGTCCCGGCCGACGCCTGGATCACCGGCACGAGGTACCGCTCCGCCAGGAGCCGCCAATCGGAGGCGGAGATCGGAAACGTCTCTTCGAAGTAACACCGGACATCCGGCGCCTGGTTCCGGTGGTAGAACGCCGGCCAGATCGCCCGAAGCGTATCGTCTACACCTGTCATGGCTGCCGCCCTCGCGTCCGCATCGCCGGCAAGGGACGCCAGCGCCTCCTCCTCGAGCACCGCAATGACGTAGGCGAGAAGGTTGTCCCCGTACCACTCGTAGGGAGTACTCAGCGAGTAGTCGCCGACAATGCCCTGCCGGGAGAAGCCGTCGGCCTTCAAGTACATGGGGCTCTCGCCGAGATCTTCGTAGACGCCTTCGACCCACGCCTGCCACTCCTCTGGCGTCCTGTCCCTGAACGTGAACACGGGCTCCGACATGCCGGCATAGACGAACCGGGGCCCCATGGGCAGACCGGGCGCGATGTCGCCGTCATAGTACCCGACCGTGGTCCATCCGAACGGCTGCACCGTTGCCGCGAATCGCGTGACGGGAAAGTCGAGACGCCCGTTCTCCGCCACGAGGTCGTCTTCGTCGAAGTCGAGCGACATGTGATAGCTGTGGCCGACTTCGTGGGCGACGAGACCCAGGAGCCCCAGCGGCGTGTCCACGGCCCGTCCTTCGTCGTAGATGATGAGCGACTGCGTCTGGGAGAATACCTGCGCGCTCGAGTTGTCCTCCGCGGCCTTTGCGAGGGCTTCGGTCAGAAGGGCCGTCCGCTCGGCGGCAATGGTCCTCAGCGTCGGCAGTACGGGCTGCCGTTCGACGCGGGCCCTGTAGACGCGACGGAGCGTGTCGTCGACGGCCAGGGGCAGGTCGAAGCTCGCGTTGCGATCGACGAGCACGATCATGTGATCCCGGAAGAGCCCGATCTGAATCTCCGCAAGCCGGACGTCGTCTCTCTGCACGGCCCAGTCGATGTGGTCGGGCAGGCGATTCGCGTTGACGTCCAGGAAGCCCTCATCGGGAATGCCGTCGCCGTCGAGGTCCCGGCCGCCTCGCGTCCTGTCGTAGGGGTGGCTGTCGAGCACGTTCCTCACGCCGTCGCCGTCGAGATCGACGTCCCCCTCCATGAACTTGCCGTAGTAGTCGCTGACGCGATAGTCCGGAACGCCGTCGCCGTCCGAGTCGCGAAGCGCCAGCGCCTTCAGCTCGTCGTCGGCCCCATAGAACTCGTCGAGATAGTCGAGCGCCTCGACGTCGAACCGGCGGCGCAGGTCCCTGAAACGGGCGACCTCTCCTGCCGTGGGCATGGCCGGGCGTTCGACGCCGTCCCAGAAGACGATGTCGAGCGACGCTCGCTGCTGGCGGCGGACCAGCGGGTGGTCCCGCAGCCCGGACCGCAGACGTTCGAGGGCACGCGCGATGATGCCGGGACGCTCGGCTGGCGTCACCTTCTGCGCCTCGGACGAGGCTGCCCCGCCGAGCGCGATCACCGAGACGCCTGCGAGCACCCATCGCCACATGACATACCCTCCGCAACGCCGTTCACGACCAGTGCAGTGCATGGGCTCGGCAGCCGCAGGAAGTCGGACGTCGACTACGCCCCGGGACCCGTGGCGCTCGCCGAACCCGCTCCGATCGTCACGAGGCGCTGGTCTGGATCGGGCAGCCGGACGCCTGCGTCGTTCAACGCGCGCAGGATGGCAATGCGGGCCGCCGACGCCGTGTTCATCAGGTTCGTGCGATGGGAGTCCGTCCAGAAACGCGCCTCGATCTGCAGGCCGGTCGGGCTCAGGTCCCGCAGCCGCATCGACGGCGCCGGCGTGACGGCAACTCCGGGCACCTGTCTCACCGCGTTGAGAATGGCTTTGAGCGCCCGCCCGTAGTCCTCCTTGTAGCCGAGATACACGTACACCGAGGCCCGGCGCACGGGAGAGGCCGTATTGTTCGTGATGCGCGAGGTGAACACCTCGCCGTTGGGCACGAGCACGAGCCTCCCGTCGTAGGTCCGGATCTGCGTGGCGCGCAGCTCGATCTGTTCGACGGTGCCCTCCGTCTCGCCGATGACAATCTGATCGCCGATCTCGAACGGCTGCATCGCGAGGATGAGCATGCCGCTCACCAGGTTCGAGAGGATGTCCTTCAGCGCAAAGCCGACGGCTACGCCGCCCAGGCCAAATGCGGTGGCCGCGGCCTCGAGGTTGACGCCCATCGAATCGAGCGCCACCACGAAGCCCATGCCCCAGACGATGTAGTACGGCAACTGGGTCACCAGCAGCCTGACCGATCGGTCACGAACGTGCGCCGCCACGGCACGGGCCATGCGCCGTACCAGGGTCGCCACCGCCCAGAACACGGCGAGCACCACCACGGCTGTCGCCATCCTCGGCACGACGTCCACGAGAACCACGATCAGATGGTGAAAGGCATCGCGCACGGCGTCAGCACCCCAGCAGCCAGTTCCGCCGGACACGGGCGGGATCCTTCCGAGCCTGCACGGCGTTCTCCTCCAGAGACCACGCGGTTCCCAACATGCCTCGGATGGGGAACGCCGAAACGGCGCCGGCGGATCCACCCGCAGGCGTGGAGCGCGCCTGGTGCCGGTGCCACCAGCGCACAGCGTGAACGCGGAGGACTGGGTTCGTGATGCGTGTGATGCTCTTGCTCGCCATTGCCCTGGGCTGTGGCTCTGCTCTCTCTGCCCAGGAGGTCGAACAACCGGGCGCCCAACGTGCCGAACCGGAAGAGCACGAAGAGGGCCCGCCCCGGTTCGAGGCCGAGCTCGTCGCGTCGACGATCTTCCAGGGCGCCAGGCTGGCGGTACGCTCGTCGTCGCCGCTGACGTTCGAATCGCATTTCTTCGGCGTCGAGACCAACGAGATCGGCATGGTCGGCCTGGCCTGGACCTTCGTCCATGGCGGGTGGCGGGTCGTTCCGGGCGTCGCGTGGGCTTTCGGCTCGGAGAACCGGCCGGCACCTGTCGTCACCCTCCGATGGTCGTACGAACACGAGCGGTGGCTCTCGCAGGGGCTCTGGGTCCAATCGCTGCGGCCGTACGTGCCAGACCACGTCGAGGACCACTTCGAGGAGCACCAAGGCGGGGGCGAGGCCGTCGTCCGGCATGCCGGCATCCTCGACGGCGCCCATGCGAGCGCGGTCGTCGGGCCGTGGGAACTCGGCGCCCTCGTCGAACACATCCGCTATCGCGAAGAGCGCGAGTGGAAGGGCGGCGCCAGGGTCGCGTGGCGCGCCGGACACGGACTGAAGATCGTCGGCCAGGCCCTGGGTCCCGGAGCGGAGGTCCGTGGAGGACTGATGTGGGAGCGGTAGCTACCCAGCACTTGCCGAGCCTCCCGGCGCCCCGGTTCAGGATCCGTGACCACCCGTCGTGCGTTACCCTGTTGTGAGCGGCCGGCCCGTACTCGGTAACCGCCGGTCAGGAGGTGCTTGCGTGCAACAGGGAGTTCATCGGTCAGTCGTGCTCTTCGCATTGGCGGCGGCGCTCGCCGCCCCTGCCGGGGCGTCCACCCAGTCGACGACAACGTCCGAAGTCAGGAAGTTCGAGGTGGTCTCGGTGGCGGGCAACACGCTGGTGGTCAGGGAGGCTGCCGGCCCGCGCGAATACACCGTTCCCGAAGACTTCCGCTTCGAAGTGGACGGCAAACGAGTGCCGATTTCGGCTCTCAGGCCCGGCATGACGGGCCAGGCAACCTTCACCACCACGACGACCTACAAGCCGGTGTACGTGACCGAAGTCAAGGAGGCGGAGGTCGTGCAGGCGTCGGCCAACTCGCTGCTCGTGCGCGGCCAGGACGGCTTTCACATGTACTCGATTGGCGACATCGAGAAGCGGCACATCACGATCATGAAGGACGGCAAGCCGGCCGAGTTCGGCAGTCTGAGCCGCGGCGATCGGCTGACGGCGACCATTGTCACCGAAGGGCCGCCACGAGCGATCACCCAGACCCAGGTCGATGCCGTCCTCGCGGGCGCGACCGACGTGCTCGACGCTGCAGCCTCGACCGCCAACGCGGCAGGCGCGGCGGCCGGTGCGGCAGCCAGCGCGGCGGCAGAAACCGCAGGCGCAGCGGCGGGTGCAGCGGCAGATGCGGCAGGCGCAGCGGCCAATGCCACGGCAGAAGCCGCTCAACAGGCCGCCGCAGCAGCCGAGGATGCGGCTGGCTCCGGGCGATCGTACCTCCTCGTCCTGCTCGTCATCGCGGTGGTCGCGGTGGGACTGTACCTCTCGATGCGGTCCCAGGGCGGCACGAAGGCGTAGGGGCGCCGGCCGTCGCCTGCGGCATCGCGCCGTCGGCGACGGTCGCGCGCGAGGCTGCGACTTGAGGGCGCCGGCCAGCAACGAACCAATGCCGGCACCGCCGGCCTTCGACACGTACTGCGTGACGACCGGTACGGCCTTTGCCACCATCTCGGGCTTCAAGCCGAGCTTCGAGAACGCGGCGGCGGCGCTACCCAGGCTGCCGCCGGCCGATCCCATCGCTCCGGCCGCGGCGGCGGCGCCCCCGGCGCCGGCGGCGTCCATGGCCGGAGCGGCCTCAGGAGCGCCTCCATCCCTGGTACCGCCGCGCTGACCTTGGACCAGTCGGCAGCAGGCATGTTCTGCCTGGCGGCGCCGAAGAGCGCGCCGGCTGCGCCCTCAGCCTGCGCGGGCGTCGCGCCAAGCTCCCTGGCGAGCGATCCCACGGGCTCGGGGTACGCGGTCTTCGACACGTCCGGCGCGGCTGGCTGCGCGTGTGCGACCAGGCCGGTTGCCACCACCACGATTGCGAGCGCGAATTCCAGCTTCCTCATCTCTGTCCCTCCTCGATTGGCTACTGCCGCGGCAGCAGCAACGTCGCCTGAAATCTGAAGCGCCAGTCGGGGCGCCCGCCCGGTGCGGCGCTGAAGACGCCGACGCCCCCGCCGATGTTCATGGGGAAAGGCCCGAACCTCGTGAGCTTCGCGACGTTGACGTGCAGCGGCACCGTCCACGTGTCGTCCGCCTCCCAGTTCGCCGA
The DNA here is from genome assembly GCA_964543955.1 of uncultured Bifidobacteriaceae bacterium. Classification (GTDB taxonomy): domain Bacteria; phylum Acidobacteriota; class Vicinamibacteria; order Vicinamibacterales; family UBA2999; genus VFZN01. The sequence continues at coordinate 16,622 of CAZJBN010000080.1, read as the reverse complement.
CGCTTCGAGATTGACGGTGACCGACATGGCGTCCTTCGTCGTGTACGTGACGAACGGCTGAAGGAACGTCGCGTTCACGTCGTCTCGGGGACGCCGCCGGTGAAGTCGTCGCCGGCGTAGGACCAGAGATGGTCGGCCAGGGCGCCAAAGGTCCACGGACCCCGGATGGTCAGCACGACGGCCGTCGGCCCCATCCCCCACTTGCCCGATCCGAGAAACGGGTCGGAGGTCGTCGGCAGGAGCAGGACCGGCCCGACGCCCCAGATGATGCGGCCGGGGTTGGCGGGCGAGAAGAACGCGGAGGCGACAATGTCGCTGAGGCCCGAGACCGGCACGGTATCCTCGGTCAGCCGCGGCTGGCCGACGTACGGCATGATTCAGCGCGCGATGAGGTTCCAGTCGTCGTTGAGGGCGATTGGCACGACCGGCTGGAAGTTCATGGTGAACCGCGTATCGTCGTCTGGTCCGACGGGCTGATCCCAGTTGAACTGGAGCGGGACGGAGACGAGGCTCGCGACGGGATTGCTCAGCTGCTGCGCCAGATCGGCATCGCTTGGAGGAGCCTGCGCGGCGCCGCCTGCCCCCTGCGCACCGGCCGGCGTCACGGGACCAACGACCATCAACGCGCCAATCAGGCACGCGAGGGTACGGACACTCGACAGCGTCACGGAGACTCCGTGCTCACTCGATACGCCCGACGGCGCCAGGCGAGATAGGGAACGCCGCATAGCAGTCCCAGGATCAGGTACACGAGGATCGTTCCCCCGAACCGCTCGTCCGGAAAGTTCGCCGACGCAATCGTCAGCGCAATCGCCGGATGCCGGCACGCGGTCGAAAGGGCCAGAACGACGGCATTCTCGGGTTCGGGCCCGCCAAGCAGGTGCCCCACGAGCAGGCCGATCGCCACAAAGGCCGTGAGCGCCAGGAGGGTTCCGTCGCCGACCGCCGCCCACATCCCGCGCCAGGAAGCCGCGAGCAAGGCCAGGACGCCAAGCCCGAGGAGGATCGTCGCCAGGCGGCCGATCACCGGCGCGAGACGATCGGCGGCGCCGGGCTGCCACGTGCGAACCGCCGCGCCGGCCGTCAGCGGCAACAGGATGGTCACGAGGGCAATCCGTGCGATGGCCATCGGCGTCATGCTGAACGGCCGGTTGTAGTAGCCCGCGAGGAGCCCCGCGGCAAGCGGGATGACCACGATGGCGAGGACGGCCATTGTCGCCATCAGCGAGACGGCATAGGACTGATGGCCGCCGGCCGCGACTTCCCTCTTCGGCAGCAGTGGCGGCATCGGCGAGAGCGCCAGCGCCACCAGCGCGATCTCGACCGTGGGCCTCAGCTCGAAGAGCTCGGTGAGCACGACGGCGAGAACCGGCATGACGAGCAGCATCGCCAGCACCGACCGCAGCAGCAGGCCAGGCCGGCGGGGCACGTACAGAAGGTCGTCGAGCGTCGTTCGCAGGCCGAAGCTGAAGACCATCGACACGATGCTCATCTGGAGCGTCAACAGGAGGAGTTGTCTCAGGTCCATTCAGTACACCCGGGCCTTATGCCAGCCATCAACGTTTCCAGGAGAACCGGGCCTGAGTCGAGGCCCGAAGGGCGGACCATTCTCCCCTTTCATGAATGGTCCGGCCTAGGGCCTGCCCGGCGCAGTCGCAGCAAACACGGTTTCCCAGTCGCGCTGCATGTCTACGACGGTCCAGCCTCGCTGAGGGGCTGCCGCGAGCGCCGTCGTGAGCTGCCCGCTGGCAGGTGGGGAGGCGTCGTAGGCGAACTCACGTTCGGCGTCGGTGTGATGGACGATCAGCCCGAAGCTCGGACGCGGGTTCCCGACAGTGGTGTACTCGAGCATGGCCTGGTCGCCGTCGCTGTTGCCGAACGCGGCAATGGGCCGGCGGCCGATGTGCTGGTGGATGCCGGCGGGCTTCCCCTCCCGGTCGTCGACGAACACGTACTCCATTGTCTTGACCAGAACGGGCTGGCCGTCGCGCATGTCGTAGCGCGGCCGGCTCGTCGAGCCGATCACCTGCTCCGGCGGGATGCCATAGACGCGCTCGCTCCACACGCGCATGAAGTCCGCGCCGCCGCCGGACACGATGAACGTCTTGAAGCCGTTCGCCCGGAGGTACGCCAGGACCTCCTGCATCGGCTGATAGGTCAGCTCGTCGTACGGCCGGCCGAATCGCGGGTGCGTGGCGGAGTCGAGCCATGCGTCCACGCTGGCTTCGAACGCCGTGCTCGTCATCCCCGAATGTGTCAGGGCCAGCACGCGCATCAGGCCGTCGTGATGGGCGCCGGCGAGGAGCGTGCCGACGTCTCCGGCGAGTGCGGCCTTGACCATTGGATCGGCCGCAAGCTCGGGGTTGGCGGCGCTTCGTCGCTTCAGCTCATCGAGGGCGAAGGCCGCCTGAAACGGGATCGGGGCCTCGGGCCAGAGCGTGCCGTCGTTGTCGAAGACGGCAATGCGCTCGGGAACGGGCACGAAGTCCGGCGTGCCGGCCTGCGTCACGCGTTCCACGAACGCGGTGATCGCCGATTTGGCCGCCGTGTCGTTCCACGACGGAAGTGGATCCGGGCCGGGCTGGGGCGACGGCGGGCCAGCGCATCCGGCCCCGGCAACGAGGCTGGCGGCGAGCAGCACACCCGCCGCCAGCGCACGTACCGCGAACCTCGGTCTGCCAGTGCTGCGATTCCACGATCGAGGGGCGGGCGTCGTTCGCATCATGCCAGTCTAGTCGGCCGCGAATGCCCCCGCGGCCAGCGTCGCGAGATCCAGATACTGAGCCTTCTCGACGGTGACCGCGACGAAGAGGATCGTGCCTCCCGTGAACCTGCCGGGCGTCTTGTAGCCCCCGCTGACCGCATCGCCGCTGTCATAGATGTGCCGGAACATCCAGTCGTAGAACGTGTTCGACGTGATCTGCGCGTGCTCGTACGGGTCCATCCGCAGGTTGAAGATATACGGACAGCGCAGCGCCACGAACGGCTCCTGCCAGATCTTGAGGGTGCCCTGGACGCGCTGCTCCAGGAAGAGCATCTTCCAGTTGTCGTAGCGGAGCGCCGCCACGTCGCCGTCGTCGGTGAAGTAGATGAACGCCTGGCGCGGGCTGTCCCTCTCCTTGCCGGTCAGGTGCGGGAGGAGGTTGTAGCCGTCGAGGTGCACCTTGAAGGTCCGGTTGCCGACGGTGTGGCCCTTCTTCAACTTCGCGGCGATCTCGGGCTCGCCGGCCACGGCCAGGATCGTGGGGAACCAATCCTGGTGGCTGACAATCCCGTTCGACACCGATCCGGCCTTGATCCTGCCGGGGAACCGCACCATGCAGGGTACGCGGTAGACACCCTCCCAGCTCGAATTCTTCTCGTTCCGGAACGGGGTGTTGCCCGCATCCGGCCACGTGTTCATGTGCGGCCCGTTGTCGGTGCTGTACTGCACGAAGGTGTTGTTGGCGATGCCGAGCTCGTCCAGGAGGTCGAGCAGCTCGCCGATGCACTTGTCGTGGTCGATCATCACGTCGTGGTACTCGGATTGCCAGCGGCCGGACTGGCCACGGCTCTCCGGCTTGACATGCGTCCACGCGTGCATGTGTGAGGTATTGAACCAGACGAAGAACGGCTCGCCGGCCTTGTGCGCCGCCTTGATGAACTTCTTCGCGGCTGCGAGGAACTCGTCGTCGCAGGTCTCCATCCGCTTCTTGGTCAACGGTCCGGTGTTCTCAATCTTCTGGCCGCCCTTGCCATCCGCCCAGCAGTGCAGGACACCGCGAGGCCCGAACTTCTTCCTGAATTCGGGAAAGTCCTTCTTGTTCGGATAGTCGACGTCCTCCGGTTCCTCCCCGGCGTTCAGGTGATAGAGGTTGCCGAAGAACTCGTCGAAACCGTGCATCGTCGGCAGGTGCTCGTCGCGATCGCCGAGGTGGTTCTTGCCGAACTGGCCGGTGCGATAGCCGAGTGGCTTGAGCGCCTCGGCGATGGTGATGTCCTCGGCCTTCAGGCCCAGCTCCGCGCCGGGGAGGCCGACCTTGGTGAGGCCCGTGCGCAGGCCGCACTGGCCGGTGATGAACGACGCACGGCCCGCGGTGCAGCTCTGCTCCGCGTACGAATCGGTGAAGATCATGCCTTCATCGGCGATTCGATCGATGTTGGGCGTCCTGTAGCCCATCATTCCCTTGGTATAACAACTGAGATTCGACTGGCCGATGTCGTCTCCCCACATGACCAGCACGTTGGGTTTCTTGGTCGCCTTGGTCGCCATCCGATTGCTCCCTTTTCTTGTTGACGTCACGTTTGAGATACACGGCCCACATGGCCGTGCGTGGTCACGGTAGATGAATCGGCTTGAGCGGGAACGTCGCCATGATGTTCCACGCCGCGCCTTCCGTCGTCGTCCGTGCGCCCATCTCCCACTGGTAACGCACCGTCACGAAACCGTAGACGGTGCGGTTCGCGGCAATGGCCAGGGTGAGCTCGGGTCCGAGCGCCCACACGCGGTTCTTGCCGCGAATGAGCAGGGTGGGCAGGGCCGCCTCGAAGCGGTCCTCGGTCAACTTGAACGTGCCGTAGTAGGCCAGGCCGTCGGAGAGGCCTCCGCCGAGAAAGTCGGCGCCGACGCCGCCCTCCAGGTTGAGGATGTTCCCCACTCTCGTGCTGCTGTCCTTCTTCTCCGAATGGAAGTTGAACGTGGCGGTCGTTGCCGCGTGCAGGCTTCGTGCCTCGTTCAGGTACACGGTCGTGCCCCATCAGGAGCTCCTGCCCCCACATCCCGAGGCCTGTGTTGTCGCTGGCGCCGTCTTCGTAGCGGCCCGTTGGCAGGTAGAGCCCGTAGGCGACGGTCGCATCCGCCCGCGGCGTATGCCAGCCCAGGTTGATCGGCTGGACGAACATGTCCGTGAGGCACAGCACGGAGATCGTGAAGCGGTGACGCAGCGCGTCGGGATCGGTCGATCGCCGGACGCTGGACGACCTGGCCGCCATCAACATCACTCAGGCGCACGACTACACGGTGGGCATGATGCCCCAGGACGAAAGAGGGCCGGCCTTCGCCCGTGGATTCCCGGTCGATTTCTACGACCTCCGGCGGGATGGCCTGCGGACGTACTCCTGGAGCGTTCGCGAACCCGTGGCCCTCGATCGGATTCAGTACCTGCGCGGACCGGCATCGGTGCTCTACGGCGATGGGAGTCCGGGCGGGTTGATCAACCTCGTGCTCAAGAAGCCGATGCCCGTACGGCGGACCGAGATCAGCGGCAGCATCGGTACCCTGAGCTTCGGCCGCTTCAGCGCCGACGCCACCGGACCGCTGAACGATGCCGGAACCGTTCGCTATCGGGTGATCGGCGCCGGAGAATGGCTCGGGAACGGCTTCGACAACGGCGAACGCCGATTCACGATCTTCCCCTCGCTGGCGGTCGACCTCACTCCGACGACGACGCTGTCGTTCGACACCGAGGTGTATCTCCAGAGCGGCCGGAACTACCGCCATGCAGTGCCAGCCACGGAAGAGGCACAGCGCGGGGACTTCTCCGCCTACCCGTGGGACCTGAGCATTGCCGCCCCGGACGACGGGTGGAGCGGCGGGAACGTGGCGCCCGGCGTGCGCCTGGACATGGGCCTCGGCAAGGAGTCGTCACTGCATGTGGCGGCTCGCTACACCCGCATCGACGGCGAACTCGATGCCGATGCGCTCATCGGGCTGGCGCCCGACGGGCGGACGGCCTTGCGTTATCACTACAAGGAGCAGAGCGTCTGGGACGAGTACCAGGCCGACGCGTTTGTCACGACGACGGCACGCACGGGCGGCATCGAGCACCGCCTGGTCGGCGGCGTCGAGGCCGGCGTCAGCGTGACCGACAGCGAGATCGGCATCGGTCCGGCGGCGGATCTCGAGACTTACGATCCGATCTACACACCATCACCATCGGAGCCAGTGCTCTCGCCGACGCGCTTCGATGTGACGCGCGTTGGCTTGTATGCGACGGACCAGATGCGACTCTCGGGGATGGTGACGCTCGTGCCCGGCCTCCGGTGGAGCCGTCTTGCCATCGACGACAAGGTGGCGGCGGCGAGGCAGGTCCAGGCGACATCCAGCGACTCGCTCGTGTCCCCGAGCGTGGGGCTCGTCGTGCGTCCGATGCCGGCCTTCTCGCTCTACTCGACCTACGCGCACGGGTTCACGCCGCCGGCCGCCGGGCAATACCTGGAGGGCGGACAGGCGCCTGCTCTCGCGGAGAACACGTCCATCGAAGCCGGCGCCAAGGCCGACCTCCTGGGTCAGCAGCCCGCGGTCACGGTCGCCGGCTTTGGCATCCGTCGCACGAATGTGCCCGAAGCGGATCCGCGTGGCTTCTCTCGACAGATCGGCGAAGGGCGCAGTCGCGGGCTCGAGCTGGAGTTCGTGGGCCGGATCGCGCCTGGGTTGTCGATCCGCGCGGGCTACGCCTATACACGGACCGAGATCACGCGTGACACGCTCGGCGCCACCGGGCGAGAGCTGCCCAACGCGCCTCGACACAACGCCAGCACATGGCTTCGCTATCGGACGCAGACGGGGGGCATGCGTGGCGTGATGCTCGCGGCGGGCGTCGTCCACGTGTCGGATCGCCTCACGAACCGCGACAACGTCGTCGTGGCGCCGGCCTATACGCGGCTCGACGCGTCCATGTCGTGGGAGCCTGGGGGGTCTCGCCTTGGCGTCCGCATCTCTGCGGAGAACCTGACCGACCTCCGCTACGTGAGGTCGGGCGCCGGAGGGGTCCTGTTCGCCGGTCCGTCGCGGCGCATCGCGGCACAGATCACATCGTCATTTCTGACGGCGGGCCCGACGAACATCGCGCTCGTCCAGGGCGCCTCGGCCATCGAGGTGACGCGCTGGCGTCAGCGAGCCTCCGCGGTGACGAGCGCCAGCTCGTCGCCGGCTGGCGAGACGGCCAGGCGCGAGACCTCGCCAAGTCCATGCGACGCCACGTCCAGCACGGCGCGCCACGACGGCGCCTGGCGGGACCAGGCAAACACCTTCGTCCCCGCCGACATCAGAATCGTCTCGCCGTCCGGCATCCACTCGTAGTCGCGATCGAGGCTGCCTTCGACGGTTCGTGCGATCACCTCTCGCATCCCGGTGGCCGCATCGAGCGACATGATCGCGTAGCTCCCGGCGGCCTCACGCTGGACGAAGCTCACGCGGGACGACCCGGGGATCACGCGGAGGGTCCGGCCGATGTCACGGGCGACGACGTCGCCCTGACCGTTGCCAACGCGCGCGATGCGCAGTGTGGGAGGCTGTCCCAGCACGTAGAGCGCCAGGCGGTCGGGGTCAATCCAGGCGTGATAGCCCACCGGCTCGATGTCCTCGAGCACGAGCCGCGGATCGCGGCCCTGCCGATCGAACTGCCACAGGCGCTGCGTGCCGTCGGCTTCGACGCGGATGACGGTGAAGCCTTCACGCGCGAGCGCGGCTGCGGCGGGCCGTGTGGCGGGAATCGTCGGCGAGTACTCGCCCTCGGGCGTCCTGGTCAGTTGCCTCGTCGCGCCGGACGTCCGGTCGAAGTCGTAGATGTCGGTCTGCCTGCCGTCGCGATTCGCCGTGTAGAGCACGTGCCGTCCGTCCGGATCGAAGAACGGCTGGTTCTCGTAGCCCGGCTCGGTGGCCATCGGCCGGGGCTTCGAGGCGTCGAGGCTTGCCGGGCCGCCGGTCATCGACACGAGGTAGATGTCGGTCGCCGTCTGCGGGCGGAGCGCGGGCGCCTGGACGGCGGCCAGGATCACGAAGAGGGCGAGTGCTCGCACCTCGAGATTGTATGCCCGGGAGATCCCGCCTCGCCGATCGCTCGTTCAGCGCGTGCCCGTCACCTGAGTACCTGGGCACTCGAGCACCTGCTCGAGGCGGGTCTGAAGACCCGCCCGACGAGCACCGGAGCACTCGTGCACCCGGGCACCTGAGCACCTGCGCACCCGTGCACCTGGGCACCTGGGCACCTGGGCACCAGTGCACCCGTGCACCTGGGCACCAGTGCACCTGGGCACCAGTGCACCCGTGCACTTGGGCACCAGTGCACCCGTGCCCTTGATCAGCATCATCGCGGGATGAGCTGCACCTCCACGCGCTTCTGCGATCGCACCGGGCGGCCGTCACGTCGGGCCGGCTCGTACCGCCACCGACGGGCGGCGCGCAGCAGCTCCTGGTTGTAGGTGGGATAGATCGAGTCGACGATCTCGGCACCGACCACGCTGCCCTGCTCGTCGATGTCGACCACGATCGCACCCTGGAACACCACGTCGAAGCCGGACGCGGCATCGGTCCAGGGCGGCAGGTCCTGGTTGACCACGACGGGTTCCGAGTCCATGCCGGCCGGTGTGACGCCTGGGGCTGCGCCGGTCGGCGACGCTGCATCGGCGGCGACGGTTGGAACCGCCGCCGCGACAGTGTCACGAGCCTCGAGCGGCGCGATCGGCGCCGGTCGGGCGGCAGCCAGCTCCGCACGGCTCAGCGAGAGGAACCCGGAGGCCAGCCTCCGCAAGTCATCCATTCCCGGTCGATTGACGACCTCCGGCGTGTCGATCAGCTGAACGGCGGAGCGGAGCGTGCGCTCGGCCTCCTCGAACTGGCGGCGGTCGAACGCCGCCTTGCCCTGATCGTAGAGGCCGCTCACGACGCCCGGCAGCGTGCGCCTGCGTACGGCAGCAAACGCCGCCACGATGCGCGGCGCGGTCTCGGCCGGCGGCGGCTCGAACATCGGGTCCGCGATCACGATGCGCTCGATGGCGCGATCCGCCTCGGACGACCTGCCGAGCGCGACCAGGCAGAACACGCGATACTGCTCCGCCTCGATCGCAGGGATCGCGTCGTCGGCCGGTATGGCGTCGAGCGCAACCAGAGCGGCCTCGTAGGACGCCGACTCGTACAGATCGCGCACGGGCATCAGCGCGTCCGTCGACTGGCCCCACGCGAGGGCGGGGATCAGGGCACCCACGGCTGCAACGGATGCCAGGGTCTTCATCGGTCGAGCTCCACGCCGATCCGCGTCGGCGCTGCGAGACCAACGACGATCGTCTGTCGACGCTCGCCGAGCTGCGGGTGGCGGAACACGAGCTCGCGTTCGCCAATCGGGAGCGACAGGTTGGCAATCGGCGTCTCGCCGACGCGGCGGCCGTCCACGAATACCTCGGCCCACGGCCGGGCATTGACGAAGACCGTACCGCTCGGCGTTTCGAGGTCGATGGCCGCCGTCTGCCCCGCGGCCACCTGTACGGTACGGGTGGCGTGGAAGCCAAGCCGCGTGTTGACGAACTCGAGCTCATGACGTCCGGCCGGAAGCAGCACACGGGGCACGGCCGTCGATCCGACGAGCACGCCGTTCTCCCGGATCTCGGCGGGGACCGCGCTCGTCACCGTCACCCAGCCCGAGACGAACCGGTTGGCCGCCGGCATGGCAATCACGAGCGATCCGTCCGAACCCTCCTTCACCTGTACCGTGCGCGCCACACGGCCCCGCGGGCTCTCGACGACGACGTCGTGAGGGCCGGCCGACAGGTTGGCGACCGTGATGGGCGAAACGCCAATCCACTCGCGATCGACCGAGACGCGGGCGCCCGGAGGATCTGTGTCGATGAAGAGCTGGCCGGCGGGCGGGAGAATGGGAGTGGCAGCGGCGGCAGGCGCTGCCAGATCCTCCGAGGGCGTCGGTACGGCTGTCTCCGCGCTCTCGACCGTCGCCAGGCCGCGAGCCACGTCTGTCGTGGCGGCCTCTGCGTCCACTGTCCAGAACGGCCGCGACACGAACGCCCCGAGGACGCCGACCGCGGCGAACATGGCCACCACCACGATCAGCCGCGCGAGCGAAGGCCCCGTGTCATCGTCGGACAGGCTCGTCGGATCGTCCTCCGAGAGGAAGGCGTCCAGCCCGTCGACCGGGATGTCGTCGCCCCTCGTCGCTCGGTGGGGAGCCCGGCCTCGCCAGATCCAGTGTTGAATCACCCGTAAGAGATCCTGCACGCGCTGCCTCCCATCGTTCGACAGGTAGTGCAGTCGCGTGCCGGATCGTTACGTCGTGCTGCCTCGGCGGTTCCTCGTCGAACGCGGGGGGTTGCGCGCACCCGCTGACCGTCCCGGTTCAAGGTTCAGCTGGTTCGTCGGTCTTCTGCCCATCGCCGGCAATGGACCTGGCCTTGCGGCCGCCCCAGAAGAGCCCAAGGACGCTGGCCGCCGTCAAACCGAGTGCGGCCGGGGCGAGCAGGCCGCGCGGGCGCGCCGGTGCTCCCTGGTCGACGACGCGACGATAGATCTCGACCTCTTCGCTCGCGGGTCGCTGCCGCGGCAGGCTCCGCCGTTCGGGTGCCGGCACCCAGCGCGTCAGGTAGGTGAACGCTTCGGACGCACACACCGGGCACCGGTACTCGTCGTGCACTTCCTCGCAGTCGAGGCAGAGGCGCGCCGTGCGCAGTTGCATGATCGCAGTGTATCAAGGCCGCTTGCGGGCGGGAATCGCGAACGGACGGGTGTCAGCCGCTCCGAGCGTCCTGGTCGCGACACTCACTCCGCGTCGTGCAGCCCGTGCCGTCCTGCCCTGGGCTGCCAGGTGGCGCGACGGCAGGGAATCGCAGATACTGGCGGCGCTTCGAACGTGTTCCAGGACCCGCCGGGTCGGACCGCCGGGCATAACCGGAGCGGCAGGCCGAAGCCGCCCGCTCCCCAGGGAGCCGACCGATGGACGAATACCTGCGCCGCGCCGCCCTCTCCCTCACCGCGTTCGAAACGGCACTGGAATCGCTTGCGGCCGACGCGGCACGAGCCACCGGCACGCTGCCCCCGAAGGTCGCCGACAAGCTGCTCGACACGCTCGAGCGAGTCCGCAAGGCTGCCGGCCGGCTGCGGCACTCGATGCACCAGATTGCCACGACGGGCCTGGACATCGTGGACCTGCAGGTGCGGCTCGAGGGCGAGGGCGCGGCGCTGGCCTCCTCGCTCAAGGCGCTGGGCGAACTCCTTGACAAGGTGCCGGCCCTCCGGTCAACGCTGAACGGGCCGCTCGTGACGCTCGACGAGCGTGCGGAACGCGTGGCCGCGGCGCTCTTCCCCAACGCGATCGAAGGCGTGCGTGAAATCAACCGCGCGCTGTGGAGTTTCCGGCCGCTGTGGCTCGAGTACGGCCGCACGCTCGCGCGCGAGGTCTCGCGAACGGGTGACAAGGGGCTCGGCGCGGACGACATCGCACGCGTCGAGGAGGCAGCCAACGAGGTCCGCGACGGCTTCGAGCGGGTGAACGAGCTGCTGAACACACTCGTCGTGCTCGGCGTCGCCGACGGTCCCGACGTTCGTTCGCTCATCCGCCAGGCGCGAACCTCGCTGGGGAGCGTCGTCTCCAACGCGCGGAAGCGGGCGGCCGACAAGTACAAGCCGTTCCACGGCGTCCTCGAGCGCGCCGAGTCGCTCGCGCGGAACATCGACGACAAGTTCGCCGGTCTCAAGGTGCCGGTGTTTCCGCCGACCGATCGGCTCGACGTACTGGGATCGGCCATCGCGCCCGATCTCTACGCGGAGCTCGCCGGCGTCGAGCGCTTCGCGCTGCTCAACATCGGCGCGCGCATGCGGAGCATCGCGTGCGGGGACGGGGGCGCGGACCACCTCCTGTCCGAGCGCTTCTCGATCCGCGTCTTCGAGGTGTTCCCCGACCGCATCTACCTGACGGCCGACCGCTCGTTCATCGACACGGTCGAGGCGCTGGCTCGGTCCGGCGCTTTCGAGGCGGCCCCGGCGTCGCTGCACCGCTTCAACGAGGGCAGTTTCAAGCAGACCGCGTTCAGGCGCGGCAACCTGCAGGTCAGCTTCGCAAAGGGCACGCCCGATCGGCCCGGCGATCACTCGCGCGTCTCGGTCGATGCGGACATCGATCTCTACCGGAGCCCGATCCGCCACCTCTTCGGCGAAGTGCTCGTCAATCACCTCACAGGCAGCACGACCGATCAGTTCAAGGTCTGGAACATCCTGGCGACGACGACGACGGCGCCGGTGGGGGGCTTTGAAGTGGTGACTGTGTAGTGATGGCGCGATTTGATGATCTGGAGATCTGGAGATCTGGAGATCTGGAGATCACCAGATCACCATCACCAGATCACCAGATTCCAGCGACTCACTCCGCCACCGCGAAGATCCGGATCGCACCCGGAAGCGACTCCGGATTGAGCAGCCCTCGATCCTCGAAGCTGATACCTGATCCCGGCACCAGGTCGACCACGGTCCGCGACGCATACACCTCGCCGGTACTCGCGGCAGCCGCAAGCGCCGCGCTCGTCTCGACGATCGGGCCATCCGCGGCCGATGGATCGCACTCGCCGATGTGGACGCCTGCCCGAGCCGCCGCGCCCTCCTCGGCCACTCGCAACAGAATCGCCGCGCCGCACTGCACGGCGCGGCCGGGACCGTCGAAGCTGGCGAGCCACTGCCCGTCTGAGGCGCCGAGCGTGCGGCCGCGGAATCGCGCGACTTCCTGCTCGCACGCCCGCGCCATTTGCGGCCACCCACGCCGGTCGCCGTCCAGCCGTACCGTGAGGATGGAGGCCAGCACCCGTTCGGCGGCGGCGTCGACGTAGGTGCGCGAGAGGAACTGCTCGATCTCGCGAAGCATCGCGTCCTGATCGCCGGCAAAGGGCAGATGATCGTCGCCGGGCAGCTCGACGAAGACCGCGCCGGGAATGTGCGACGCCAGGTAACGCCCTTCTTCGACCTTGAGGCACTGATCGCCGGTCCGGTGCAGCACGAGCGTCGGGACGCGGATCGACGGCAGCACGGCGCGGACGTCGATGGCGGCGTTCATGCGTGTCAGGGCGACGGCTGCGCCCGGGCTCGCGCCCATGCGCAGGTACGACGCCCACCAGTCCCGAAATCCTTCGTCCGCGGCAAGCGACGGCGCGCGCGTGTCGACGCCGACCGGCCCGCCCCACTCGTCGATGATGGTCTGGCAGAAGCGATCGCGTTCCTCGTGCGTCACGCCCCACGGATAGTCCGGATCCTGGATGCGGCGCGCGTAGCTGCCGATCATCACGAGCGCCTCGGTCTTCTCGGGGTAGGTCGCGGCGAACAGGCTGCAGAGCGGACCGCCTTCCGAGACTCCCAGCAGCACGGCCCGTGTTGAGCCGGCCGCATCCATCACGGCGCGCACGTCGTCCAGCCGCTGTTCGAGTGTCGGCAGCTCGCTCACGGGCACGGGGTCGGACAACCCCGTGCCGCGCTTGTCGAAGAGGATGAGCCGCGACATCGAGGCGAGCCGGTCGAGAAATCGCGCGAACAGGGGCTCGTTCCAGAAGTACTCGAGATGCGAAACCCATCCCATGACGAAGACCAGGTCCACCTTGCCGGACCCGACGACCTGGTAGGCGATGTTCACGCTGCCGCTGCGCGCGTAGCGGACGCGCGGATGCGGATGTGCGGCGGATCCGACGCCGGCAGGCCGGGACTCGGACTGGGAGACCGGCGCCACGAACCGATAGCCGCGGCGATGCGCCGTCTCGATGTAGCGCGGTTTGTGCGGGTCGTCGGCCAGCGCCCGGCGTACGTCGCGCACGGCAGTCTTGAGCACGGCGTCGCCGACGAACACGCCGGGCCACACCGCATCGAGCAGTTCCTGCTTGGAGACCAGACGGCCGCTCTGCGCGGCCAGGTAGTGCAGCAGCGCAAAGGCCTTGGGCGTGAGCGGGACGGGCGATGCCCCCTGGTACAGGTGCCCGCTCACGGGGTCGAGTCGGTAGTCGCCGAACGTCAGGGCCGTTTCCGTAGACACGCGTCAGTCCTTACCGAATCCTGACCATTCTCTCACCGGCCGATCATGCCGGAACGGATGGCAATTGCGTATTCTGCTGTTGGAGAACATCAGCATGCCATCTTCCTTCACGATTGTCGTCGCCCGCACGCTGGCCGTGCTGCCCTTTCTGGCATCCGCGGCTTACGCCCAGACCACTGCGCCGGCAGTGCCACAGCACAAGCACTACGATCGGCCGGCCGGCTACGACGAGCAGCCGGCCCCCGGTCAGCCGCTCGCCCCACGCCTGCAGAACCTCGGGGTCCACACGTTCCCGGTCTCCACGAACGTGGAGCGCGCGCAGTTGTTCATCAATCAGGGGCTGAACCTCACCTACGGCTTCAACCACGCAGAGGCCGGACGCGCGTTTGCCGAGGCGGCGCGGCTGGATCCGACGAGCGCCATGGCGTATTGGGGACAGGCGCTCGTGCTCGGTCCTAACATCAACGCACCCATGGCGCCCGAAGACGAGCCGAAGGCGTTCGAGCTCGCGCAGAAGGCGCTCGCGATGAAGGCATCGGCCACGCCAAAGGAACGGGCGTACATCGAGGCCGTGGCCGTCCGCTATACCGGCAAGCCCGAGGATCGCATCAGCGCAGACCGCGCGTTCGCTGAGGCCATGGGCAAGGTCGCGGCCGCCTTCCCCGACGATCTCGACGCGCAGACGCTCTATGCCGAATCGCTGATGGATCTCCGCCCGTGGAACTACTGGACGAAGGACGGACACCCGTACGCGGAGACGATCAAGGTGCAGGAGACGCTCGAGCGCGTACTCGCCGCGCATCCCAATCACCCGGGCGCGCTCCACCTCTGGATTCACCTCTGGGAACCCACCGACACGCCCGAACGTGCCGAGGCAGAGGCGGATCGGCTGCTGCCCCTGATGCCGGGCGCCGGCCATATCGTCCACATGCCCGCGCACATCTACATGCGCGTCGGACGGCACGCCGATGTCGTCAGGGTCAACCAGATGGCCGCCAGGGCCGACGAAGACTACATCGCGCAGTGCCGCGCGCAGGGTCTCTACCCGCTTGGCTACTACCCGCACAACCTGCACTTCATCTGGATGGGCGCGACGGCGAGCGGCCAGAAGTCGCTGGCGATCGAATCCGCCGAGCGGCTGGTCAAGGCCATTCCCGACGAAGCGCTCGGCACCGTGCCGATTCTCCAGGGCTTCGTCGTCGTTCCCTACTGGGCACTGGTGCGCTTCTCGGAGTGGGATCGCATCCTGGCCGACAAGGGTCCCCGATTCGAAACGGCGTTCACGAAGGGCGCCTGGCGATATGCGCGCGCGATGGCGTTCCTCGGCAAGGACCGGCTCGACGACGCGGAGCGTGAGCTCGCGGAACTGAAGACGCTGCTGGGCGATCCGTCGCTCGAAGGACAGACGACCTTCTCGACCAACGTGGGCACTGCCATCCTGCGGATTGCCCCGGAGGTCATCGCCGGCGAGATCGCCGTGAAGCGGAAGGACTGGGACACGGCTCTCCTGCATCTCGAGCGTGGCGTGCGTTACGAGGACACCCTGATCTACCAGGAACCTCCGGACTGGCACGCGCCGGTGCGACTGAACCTGGCGGCGGCGCTCCTCGCCGCGGGCCGCGCTGACGAAGCGGAGTCCGTCTACTGGGAAGACCTGAAGAGGAATCCCGGCAACGGATGGACGCTGGCCGGCCTCGCACTCGCGCTCGAGCGTCAGGGCAAGTCGGACGAGGCCGCGGAGGTTCGCGAGCGCTATCGCAAGGCATGGCTTGGCACGGAGGACGCGCCGCTCTCGCCGGCTGCGAGCCGCCGCTGAGGAGGGGCCGACCGTGATCGAGTACGTCGCGTTGGCATTCATCAAGCTCGTGGCCATGGGCATGGCAATCCTGCTCGGATTGCCGTGGCCCGTCGCGCCAGACGAGCCGCGAGAGGACAGCCCCCACATGACCGTTCATCATCAGCAACTGCCTGGCGGGATCCGGTTGCGCTACGCCCGCCAGGGTCCGACGGATGGCCCCGCCGTCATCCTGCTGCACGGCTTCACCGATTCGTCGTTCTCCTTCAGCCGTGTCATGCCGCTCCTGCCTCCGGAGGTCCAGGCCATCGCGCCGGACCTGCGGGGACACGGCCAGTCGGATCGGCCGGCCGACGGCTACGCGATGGATGATCTGGCCTCGGATGTGATCCGCTTGATGGACGCGCTCGAGATTCCGAGCGCGGTCGTCGTCGGGCACTCGATGGGCAGCTTCGTCGCACGACGCGTCGCTGCGCGCGCGCCGGGACGCGTGACTGGCCTGCTGCTGGTCGGTGCAGCGACGTCGCCCGACAATGCCGTCGTGCGCGATCTCCAGAAGGCCGTGGCCGGGTTGAGCGACCCGGTGGATGCGCAGTTCGTCCGCGAGTTCCAGATGAGCACCTTCGCGCGCGAGGTTCCTGCACCGTTCCTCGACCGCGTCGTCGCGGAGAGCCTCCGGCTGCCGGCCCGCGTGTGGGTCGCGGCACTCGACGGCCTGACGGCGTTCCAGCCCGACGATCAGGCAATCCGCTGTGCGACGCTCGTCGTGGGCGGCACGCGCGACAGCGTGTTCTCGGTACCTGAGCAGCAGTCGCTGGCGCGGCAGATCCCCGGCGCGACCGTCGAGATCGCGGATGGCGTCGGGCACGCCCTCCACTGGGAGGATCCCGAACGCTTCGTCGCGGCCCTCTCGCGGCTCATGAAATCCGCGGCGCTCGTGCGCCGATAACCAGGGAGACGCAGATTCACAGACATACGCAGATGCACAGACATACGCAGATGCACAGACATACGCAGATGCGCAGACATACGCAGATGCGCAGACATACGCAGATGCGCAG
>CAZJBN010000079.1:21755-21826 GCA_964543955.1 uncultured Bifidobacteriaceae bacterium | reverse complement strand
GCGCATCTGCGTATGTCTGCGCATCTGCGTATGTCTGCGCATCTGCGTATGTCTGCGCATCTGCGTATGTC
>CAZJBN010000079.1:0-21655 GCA_964543955.1 uncultured Bifidobacteriaceae bacterium | reverse complement strand
TGTGCATCTGCGTATGTCTGTGCATCTGCGTATGTCTGTGAATCTGCGTCTCCCTGGTTATCGGCGCACGAGCGCCGCGGATTTCATGAGCCGCGAGAGGGCCGCGACGAAGCGTTCGGGATCCTCCCAGTGGAGGGCGTGCCCGACGCCATCCGCGATCTCGACGGTCGCGCCGGGGATCTGCCGCGCCAGCGACTGCTGCTCAGGTACCGAGAACACGCTGTCGCGCGTGCCGCCCACGACGAGCGTCGCACAGCGGATTGCCTGATCGTCGGGCTGGAACGCCGTCAGGCCGTCGAGTGCCGCGACCCACACGCGGGCCGGCAGCCGGAGGCTCTCCGCGACGACGCGGTCGAGGAACGGTGCAGGAACCTCGCGCGCGAAGGTGCTCATCTGGAACTCGCGGACGAACTGCGCATCCACCGGGTCGCTCAACCCGGCCACGGCCTTCTGGAGATCGCGCACGACGGCATTGTCGGGCGACGTCGCTGCACCGACCAGCAGCAGGCCAGTCACGCGTCCCGGCGCGCGCGCAGCGACGCGTCGTGCGACGAAGCTGCCCATCGAGTGCCCGACGACGACCGCGCTCGGAATCTCGAGCGCGTCCATCAAGCGGATCACATCCGAGGCCAGATCATCCATCGCGTAGCCGTCGGCCGGCCGATCCGACTGGCCGTGTCCCCGCAGGTCCGGCGCGATGGCCTGGACCTCCGGAGGCAGGAGCGGCATGACACGGCTGAAGGAGAACGACGAATCGGTGAAGCCGTGCAGCAGGATGACGGCGGGGCCATCCGTCGGACCCTGGCGGGCGTAGCGCAACCGGATCCCGCCAGGCAGTTGCTGATGATGAACGGTCATGTGGGGGCTGTCCTCTCGCGGCTCGTCTGGCGCGACGGGCCACGGCAATCCGAGCAGGATTGCCATGCCCATGGCCACGAGCTTGATGAATGCCAACGCGACGTACTCGATCACGGTCGGCCCCTCCTCAGCGGCGGCTCGCAGCCGGCGAGAGCGGCGCGTCCTCC
This sequence comes from uncultured Bifidobacteriaceae bacterium, assembly GCA_964543955.1. Lineage (GTDB taxonomy): Bacteria > Acidobacteriota > Vicinamibacteria > Vicinamibacterales > UBA2999 > VFZN01. The sequence continues at coordinate 20,630 of CAZJBN010000079.1, read as the reverse complement.
GTGCCAAGCCATGCCTTGCGATAGCGCTCGCGAACCTCCGCGGCCTCGTCCGACTTGCCCTGACGCTCGAGCGCGAGTGCGAGGCCGGCCAGCGTCCATCCGTTGCCGGGATTCCTCTTCAGGTCTTCCCAGTAGACGGACTCCGCTTCGTCAGCGCGGCCCGCGGCGAGGAGCGCCGCCGCCAGGTTCAGTCGCACCGGCGCGTGCCAGTCCGGAGGTTCCTGGTAGATCAGGGTGTCCTCGTAACGCACGCCACGCTCGAGATGCAGGAGAGCCGTGTCCCAGTCCTTCCGCTTCACGGCGATCTCGCCGGCGATGACCTCCGGGGCAATCCGCAGGATGGCAGTGCCCACGTTGGTCGAGAAGGTCGTCTGTCCTTCGAGCGACGGATCGCCCAGCAGCGTCTTCAGTTCCGCGAGCTCACGCTCCGCGTCGTCGAGCCGGTCCTTGCCGAGGAACGCCATCGCGCGCGCATATCGCCAGGCGCCCTTCGTGAACGCCGTTTCGAATCGGGGACCCTTGTCGGCCAGGATGCGATCCCACTCCGAGAAGCGCACCAGTGCCCAGTAGGGAACGACGACGAAGCCCTGGAGAATCGGCACGGTGCCGAGCGCTTCGTCGGGAATGGCCTTGACCAGCCGCTCGGCGGATTCGATCGCCAGCGACTTCTGGCCGCTCGCCGTCGCGCCCATCCAGATGAAGTGCAGGTTGTGCGGGTAGTAGCCAAGCGGGTAGAGACCCTGCGCGCGGCACTGCGCGATGTAGTCTTCGTCGGCCCTGGCGGCCATCTGGTTGACCCTGACGACATCGGCGTGCCGTCCGACGCGCATGTAGATGTGCGCGGGCATGTGGACGATATGGCCGGCGCCCGGCATCAGGGGCAGCAGCCGATCCGCCTCTGCCTCGGCACGTTCGGGCGTGTCGGTGGGTTCCCAGAGGTGAATCCAGAGGTGGAGCGCGCCCGGGTGATTGGGATGCGCGGCGAGTACGCGCTCGAGCGTCTCCTGCACCTTGATCGTCTCCGCGTACGGGTGTCCGTCCTTCGTCCAGTAGTTCCACGGGCGGAGATCCATCAGCGATTCGGCATAGAGCGTCTGCGCGTCGAGATCGTCGGGGAAGGCGGCCGCGACCTTGCCCATGGCCTCAGCGAACGCGCGGTCTGCGCTGATGCGATCCTCGGGCTTGCCGGTATAGCGGACGGCCACGGCCTCGATGTACGCCCGTTCCTTTGGCGTGGCCGATGCCTTCATCGCGAGCGCCTTCTGCGCGAGCTCGAACGCCTTCGGCTCGTCTTCGGGCGCCATGGGTGCGTTGATGTTAGGACCGAGCACGAGCGCCTGTCCCCAATACGCCATGGCGCTCGTCGGATCCAGCCGCGCCGCCTCGGCAAACGCGCGTCCGGCCTCTGCGTGGTTGAAGCCGTAGGTGAGGTTCAGCCCCTGATTGATGAACAACTGCGCGCGCTCCACGTTCGTGGAGACCGGGAACGTGTGGACCCCGAGGTTCTGCAGGCGTGGGGCGAGCGGCTGACCGGGGGCCGGCTGCTCGTCGTAGCCGGCCGGCCGATCGTAGTGCTTGTGCTGTGGCACTGCCGGCGCAGTGGTCTGGGCGTAAGCCGCGGATGCCAGAAAGGGCAGCACGGCCAGCGTGCGGGCGACGACAATCGTGAAGGAAGATGGCATGCTGATGTTCTCCAACAGCAGAATACGCAATTGCCATCCGTTCCGGCATGATCGGCCGGTGAGAGAATGGTCAGGATTCGGTAAGGACTGACGCGTGTCTACGGAAACGGCCCTGACGTTCGGCGACTACCGACTCGACCCCGTGAGCGGGCACCTGTACCAGGGGGCATCGCCCGTCCCGCTCACGCCCAAGGCCTTTGCGCTGCTGCACTACCTGGCCGCGCAGAGCGGCCGTCTGGTCTCCAAGCAGGAACTGCTCGATGCGGTGTGGCCCGGCGTGTTCGTCGGCGACGCCGTGCTCAAGACTGCCGTGCGCGACGTACGCCGGGCGCTGGCCGACGACCCGCACAAACCGCGCTACATCGAGACGGCGCATCGCCGCGGCTATCGGTTCGTGGCGCCGGTCTCCCAGTCCGAGTCCCGGCCTGCCGGCGTCGGATCCGCCGCACATCCGCATCCGCGCGTCCGCTACGCGCGCAGCGGCAGCGTGAACATCGCCTACCAGGTCGTCGGGTCCGGCAAGGTGGACCTGGTCTTCGTCATGGGATGGGTTTCGCATCTCGAGTACTTCTGGAACGAGCCCCTGTTCGCGCGATTTCTCGACCGGCTCGCCTCGATGTCGCGGCTCATCCTCTTCGACAAGCGCGGCACGGGGTTGTCCGACCCCGTGCCCGTGAGCGAGCTGCCGACACTCGAACAGCGGCTGGACGACGTGCGCGCCGTGATGGATGCGGCCGGCTCAACACGGGCCGTGCTGCTGGGAGTCTCGGAAGGCGGTCCGCTCTGCAGCCTGTTCGCCGCGACCTACCCCGAGAAGACCGAGGCGCTCGTGATGATCGGCAGCTACGCGCGCCGCATCCAGGATCCGGACTATCCGTGGGGCGTGACGCACGAGGAACGCGATCGCTTCTGCCAGACCATCATCGACGAGTGGGGCGGGCCGGTCGGCGTCGACACGCGCGCGCCGTCGCTTGCCGCGGACGAAGGATTTCGGGACTGGTGGGCGTCGTACCTGCGCATGGGCGCGAGCCCGGGCGCAGCCGTCGCCCTGACACGCATGAACGCCGCCATCGACGTCCGCGCCGTGCTGCCGTCGATCCGCGTCCCGACGCTCGTGCTGCACCGGACCGGCGATCAGTGCCTCAAGGTCGAAGAAGGGCGTTACCTGGCGTCGCACATTCCCGGCGCGGTCTTCGTCGAGCTGCCCGGCGACGATCATCTGCCCTTTGCCGGCGATCAGGACGCGATGCTTCGCGAGATCGAGCAGTTCCTCTCGCGCACCTACGTCGACGCCGCCGCCGAACGGGTGCTGGCCTCCATCCTCACGGTACGGCTGGACGGCGACCGGCGTGGGTGGCCGCAAATGGCGCGGGCGTGCGAGCAGGAAGTCGCGCGATTCCGCGGCCGCACGCTCGGCGCCTCAGACGGGCAGTGGCTCGCCAGCTTCGACGGTCCCGGCCGCGCCGTGCAGTGCGGCGCGGCGATTCTGTTGCGAGTGGCCGAGGAGGGCGCGGCGGCTCGGGCAGGCGTCCACATCGGCGAGTGCGATCCATCGGCCGCGGATGGCCCGATCGTCGAGACGAGCGCGGCGCTTGCGGCTGCCGCGAGTACCGGCGAGGTGTATGCGTCGCGGACCGTGGTCGACCTGGTGCCGGGATCAGGTATCAGCTTCGAGGATCGAGGGCTGCTCAATCCGGAGTCGCTTCCGGGTGCGATCCGGATCTTCGCGGTGGCGGAGTGAGTCGCTGGAATCTGGTGATCTGGTGATGGTGATCTGGTGATCTCCAGATCTCCAGATCTCCAGATCTCCAGATCATCAAATCGCGCCATCACTACACAGTCACCACTTCAAAGCCCCCCACCGGCGCCGTCGTCGTCGTCGCCAGGATGTTCCAGACCTTGAACTGATCGGTCGTGCTGCCTGTGAGGTGATTGACGAGCACTTCGCCGAAGAGGTGGCGGATCGGGCTCCGGTAGAGATCGATGTCCGCATCGACCGAGACGCGCGAGTGATCGCCGGGCCGATCGGGCGTGCCCTTTGCGAAGCTGACCTGCAGGTTGCCGCGCCTGAACGCGGTCTGCTTGAAACTGCCCTCGTTGAAGCGGTGCAGCGACGCCGGGGCCGCCTCGAAAGCGCCGGACCGAGCCAGCGCCTCGACCGTGTCGATGAACGAGCGGTCGGCCGTCAGGTAGATGCGGTCGGGGAACACCTCGAAGACGCGGATCGAGAAGCGCTCGGACAGGAGGTGGTCCGCGCCCCCGTCCCCGCACGCGATGCTCCGCATGCGCGCGCCGATGTTGAGCAGCGCGAAGCGCTCGACGCCGGCGAGCTCCGCGTAGAGATCGGGCGCGATGGCCGATCCCAGTACGTCGAGCCGATCGGTCGGCGGAAACACCGGCACCTTGAGACCGGCGAACTTGTCGTCGATGTTCCGCGCGAGCGACTCGGCGCGCTCGAGGACGCCGTGGAACGGCTTGTACTTGTCGGCCGCCCGCTTCCGCGCGTTGGAGACGACGCTCCCCAGCGAGGTTCGCGCCTGGCGGATGAGCGAACGAACGTCGGGACCGTCGGCGACGCCGAGCACGACGAGTGTGTTCAGCAGCTCGTTCACCCGCTCGAAGCCGTCGCGGACCTCGTTGGCTGCCTCCTCGACGCGTGCGATGTCGTCCGCGCCGAGCCCCTTGTCACCCGTTCGCGAGACCTCGCGCGCGAGCGTGCGGCCGTACTCGAGCCACAGCGGCCGGAAACTCCACAGCGCGCGGTTGATTTCACGCACGCCTTCGATCGCGTTGGGGAAGAGCGCCGCGGCCACGCGTTCCGCACGCTCGTCGAGCGTCACGAGCGGCCCGTTCAGCGTTGACCGGAGGGCCGGCACCTTGTCAAGGAGTTCGCCCAGCGCCTTGAGCGAGGAGGCCAGCGCCGCGCCCTCGCCCTCGAGCCGCACCTGCAGGTCCACGATGTCCAGGCCCGTCGTGGCAATCTGGTGCATCGAGTGCCGCAGCCGGCCGGCAGCCTTGCGGACTCGCTCGAGCGTGTCGAGCAGCTTGTCGGCGACCTTCGGGGGCAGCGTGCCGGTGGCTCGTGCCGCGTCGGCCGCAAGCGATTCCAGTGCCGTTTCGAACGCGGTGAGGGAGAGGGCGGCGCGGCGCAGGTATTCGTCCATCGGTCGGCTCCCTGGGGAGCGGGCGGCTTCGGCCTGCCGCTCCGGTTATGCCCGGCGGTCCGACCCGGCGGGTCCTGGAACACGTTCGAAGCGCCGCCAGTATCTGCGATTCCCTGCCGTCGCGCCACCTGGCAGCCCAGGGCAGGACGGCACGGGCTGCACGACGCGGAGTGAGTGTCGCGACCAGGACGCTCGGAGCGGCTGACACCCGTCCGTTCGCGATTCCCGCCCGCAAGCGGCCTTGATACACTGCGATCATGCAACTGCGCACGGCGCGCCTCTGCCTCGACTGCGAGGAAGTGCACGACGAGTACCGGTGCCCGGTGTGTGCGTCCGAAGCGTTCACCTACCTGACGCGCTGGGTGCCGGCACCCGAACGGCGGAGCCTGCCGCGGCAGCGACCCGCGAGCGAAGAGGTCGAGATCTATCGTCGCGTCGTCGACCAGGGAGCACCGGCGCGCCCGCGCGGCCTGCTCGCCCCGGCCGCACTCGGTTTGACGGCGGCCAGCGTCCTTGGGCTCTTCTGGGGCGGCCGCAAGGCCAGGTCCATTGCCGGCGATGGGCAGAAGACCGACGAACCAGCTGAACCTTGAACCGGGACGGTCAGCGGGTGCGCGCAACCCCCCGCGTTCGACGAGGAACCGCCGAGGCAGCACGACGTAACGATCCGGCACGCGACTGCACTACCTGTCGAACGATGGGAGGCAGCGCGTGCAGGATCTCTTACGGGTGATTCAACACTGGATCTGGCGAGGCCGGGCTCCCCACCGAGCGACGAGGGGCGACGACATCCCGGTCGACGGGCTGGACGCCTTCCTCTCGGAGGACGATCCGACGAGCCTGTCCGACGATGACACGGGGCCTTCGCTCGCGCGGCTGATCGTGGTGGTGGCCATGTTCGCCGCGGTCGGCGTCCTCGGGGCGTTCGTGTCGCGGCCGTTCTGGACAGTGGACGCAGAGGCCGCCACGACAGACGTGGCTCGCGGCCTGGCGACGGTCGAGAGCGCGGAGACAGCCGTACCGACGCCCTCGGAGGATCTGGCAGCGCCTGCCGCCGCTGCCACTCCCATTCTCCCGCCCGCCGGCCAGCTCTTCATCGACACAGATCCTCCGGGCGCCCGCGTCTCGGTCGATCGCGAGTGGATTGGCGTTTCGCCCATCACGGTCGCCAACCTGTCGGCCGGCCCTCACGACGTCGTCGTCGAGAGCCCGCGGGGCCGTGTGGCGCGCACGGTACAGGTGAAGGAGGGTTCGGACGGATCGCTCGTGATTGCCATGCCGGCGGCCAACCGGTTCGTCTCGGGCTGGGTGACGGTGACGAGCGCGGTCCCCGCCGAGATCCGGGAGAACGGCGTGCTCGTCGGATCGACGGCCGTGCCCCGTGTGCTGCTTCCGGCCGGACGTCATGAGCTCGAGTTCGTCAACACGCGGCTTGGCTTCCACGCCACCCGTACCGTACAGGTGGCCGCGGGGCAGACGGCGGCCATCGACCTCGAAACGCCGAGCGGTACGGTCTTCGTCAATGCCCGGCCGTGGGCCGAGGTATTCGTGGACGGCCGCCGCGTCGGCGAGACGCCGATTGCCAACCTGTCGCTCCCGATTGGCGAACGCGAGCTCGTGTTCCGCCACCCGCAGCTCGGCGAGCGTCGACAGACGATCGTCGTTGGTCTCGCAGCGCCGACGCGGATCGGCGTGGAGCTCGACCGATGAAGACCCTGGCATCCGTTGCAGCCGTGGGTGCCCTGATCCCCGCCCTCGCGTGGGGCCAGTCGACGGACGCGCTGATGCCCGTGCGCGATCTGTACGAGTCGGCGTCCTACGAGGCCGCTCTGGTTGCGCTCGACGCCATACCGGCCGACGACGCGATCCCTGCGATCGAGGCGGAGCAGTATCGCGTGTTCTGCCTGGTCGCGCTCGGCAGGTCGTCCGAGGCGGATCGCGCCATCGAGCGCATCGTGATCGCGGACCCGATGTTCGAGCCGCCGCCGGCCGAGACCGCGCCGCGCATCGTGGCGGCGTTTGCTGCCGTACGCAGGCGCACGCTGCCGGGCGTCGTGAGCGGCCTCTACGATCAGGGCAAGGCGGCGTTCGACCGCCGCCAGTTCGAGGAGGCCGAGCGCACGCTCCGCTCCGCCGTTCAGCTGATCGACACGCCGGAGGTCGTCAATCGACCGGGAATGGATGACTTGCGGAGGCTGGCCTCCGGGTTCCTCTCGCTGAGCCGTGCGGAGCTGGCTGCCGCCCGACCGGCGCCGATCGCGCCGCTCGAGGCTCGTGACACTGTCGCGGCGGCGGTTCCAACCGTCGCCGCCGATGCAGCGTCGCCGACCGGCGCAGCCCCAGGCGTCACACCGGCCGGCATGGACTCGGAACCCGTCGTGGTCAACCAGGACCTGCCGCCCTGGACCGATGCCGCGTCCGGCTTCGACGTGGTGTTCCAGGGTGCGATCGTGGTCGACATCGACGAGCAGGGCAGCGTGGTCGGTGCCGAGATCGTCGACTCGATCTATCCCACCTACAACCAGGAGCTGCTGCGCGCCGCCCGTCGGTGGCGGTACGAGCCGGCCCGACGTGACGGCCGCCCGGTGCGATCGCAGAAGCGCGTGGAGGTGCAGCTCATCCCGCGATGATGCTGATCAAGGGCACGGGTGCACTGGTGCCCAAGTGCACGGGTGCACTGGTGCCCAGGTGCACTGGTGCCCAGGTGCACGGGTGCACTGGTGCCCAGGTGCCCAGGTGCCCAGGTGCACGGGTGCGCAGGTGCTCAGGTGCCCGGGTGCACGAGTGCTCCGGTGCTCGTCGGGCGGGTCTTCAGACCCGCCTCGAGCAGGTGCTCGAGTGCCCAGGTACTCAGGTGACGGGCACGCGCTGAACGAGCGATCGGCGAGGCGGGATCTCCCGGGCATACAATCTCGAGGTGCGAGCACTCGCCCTCTTCGTGATCCTGGCCGCCGTCCAGGCGCCCGCGCTCCGCCCGCAGACGGCGACCGACATCTACCTCGTGTCGATGACCGGCGGCCCGGCAAGCCTCGACGCCTCGAAGCCCCGGCCGATGGCCACCGAGCCGGGCTACGAGAACCAGCCGTTCTTCGATCCGGACGGACGGCACGTGCTCTACACGGCGAATCGCGACGGCAGGCAGACCGACATCTACGACTTCGACCGGACGTCCGGCGCGACGAGGCAACTGACCAGGACGCCCGAGGGCGAGTACTCGCCGACGATTCCCGCCACACGGCCCGCCGCAGCCGCGCTCGCGCGTGAAGGCTTCACCGTCATCCGCGTCGAAGCCGACGGCACGCAGCGCCTGTGGCAGTTCGATCGGCAGGGCCGCGATCCGCGGCTCGTGCTCGAGGACATCGAGCCGGTGGGCTATCACGCCTGGATTGACCCCGACCGCCTGGCGCTCTACGTGCTGGGACAGCCTCCCACACTGCGCATCGCGCGCGTTGGCAACGGTCAGGGCGACGTCGTCGCCCGTGACATCGGCCGGACCCTCCGCGTGATCCCCGGGTCGTCCCGCGTGAGCTTCGTCCAGCGTGAGGCCGCCGGGAGCTACGCGATCATGTCGCTCGATGCGGCCACCGGGATGCGAGAGGTGATCGCACGAACCGTCGAAGGCAGCCTCGATCGCGACTACGAGTGGATGCCGGACGGCGAGACGATTCTGATGTCGGCGGGGACGAAGGTGTTTGCCTGGTCCCGCCAGGCGCCGTCGTGGCGCGCCGTGCTGGACGTGGCGTCGCATGGACTTGGCGAGGTCTCGCGCCTGGCCGTCTCGCCAGCCGGCGACGAGCTGGCGCTCGTCACCGCGGAGGCTCGCTGACGCCAGCGCGTCACCTCGATGGCCGAGGCGCCCTGGACGAGCGCGATGTTCGTCGGGCCCGCCGTCAGAAATGACGATGTGATCTGTGCCGCGATGCGCCGCGACGGACCGGCGAACAGGACCCCTCCGGCGCCCGACCTCACGTAGCGGAGGTCGGTCAGGTTCTCCGCAGAGATGCGGACGCCAAGGCGAGACCCCCCAGGCTCCCACGACATGGACGCGTCGAGCCGCGTATAGGCCGGCGCCACGACGACGTTGTCGCGGTTCGTGAGGCGATCCGACACGTGGACGACGCCCGCCGCGAGCATCACGCCACGCATGCCCCCCGTCTGCGTCCGATAGCGAAGCCATGTGCTGGCGTTGTGTCGAGGCGCGTTGGGCAGCTCTCGCCCGGTGGCGCCGAGCGTGTCACGCGTGATCTCGGTCCGTGTATAGGCGTAGCCCGCGCGGATCGACAACCCAGGCGCGATCCGGCCCACGAACTCCAGCTCGAGCCCGCGACTGCGCCCTTCGCCGATCTGTCGAGAGAAGCCACGCGGATCCGCTTCGGGCACATTCGTGCGACGGATGCCAAAGCCGGCGACCGTGACCGCGGGCTGCTGACCCAGGAGGTCGGCCTTGGCGCCGGCTTCGATGGACGTGTTCTCCGCGAGAGCAGGCGCCTGTCCGCCCTCCAGGTATTGCCCGGCGGCCGGCGGCGTGAACCCGTGCGCGTAGGTCGAGTAGAGCGAGAAGGCCGGCATCGGACGCACGACGAGCCCCACGCTCGGGGACACGAGCGAGTCGCTGGATGTCGCCTGGACCTGCCTCGCCGCCGCCACCTTGTCGTCGATGGCAAGACGGCTCCACCGGAGGCCGGGCACGAGCGTCACCATCCCCGAGAGTCGCATCTGGTCCGTCGCATACAAGCCAACGCGCGTCACATCGAAGCGCGTCGGCGAGAGCACTGGCTCCGATGGTGATGGTGTGTAGATCGGATCGTAAGTCTCGAGATCCGCCGCCGGACCGATGCCGATCTCGCTGTCGGTCACGCTGACGCCGGCCTCGACGCCGCCGACCAGGCGGTGCTCGATGCCGCCCGTGCGTGCCGTCGTCGTGACAAACGCGTCGGCCTGGTACTCGTCCCAGACGCTCTGCTCCTTGTAGTGATAACGCAAGGCCGTCCGCCCGTCGGGCGCCAGCCCGATGAGCGCATCGGCATCGAGTTCGCCGTCGATGCGGGTGTAGCGAGCCGCCACATGCAGTGACGACTCCTTGCCGAGGCCCATGTCCAGGCGCACGCCGGGCGCCACGTTCCCGCCGCTCCACCCGTCGTCCGGGGCGGCAATGCTCAGGTCCCACGGGTAGGCGGAGAAGTCCCCGCGCTGTGCCTCTTCCGTGGCTGGCACTGCATGGCGGTAGTTCCGGCCGCTCTGGAGATACACCTCGGTGTCGAACGACAGCGTCGTCGTCGGAGTGAGGTCGACCGCCAGCGAGGGGAAGATCGTGAATCGGCGTTCGCCGTTGTCGAAGCCGTTCCCGAGCCATTCTCCGGCGCCGATCACCCGATAGCGAACGGTTCCGGCATCGTTCAGCGGTCCGGTGGCGTCGGCGCTGAAGCGGCCGAAGCTCAGGGTACCGATGCTGCCGCTGATCTCGGTCCGCCGTACGGGCATCGGCTTCTTGAGCACGAGGTTGATCAACCCGCCCGGACTCCCATCGCCGTAGAGCACCGATGCCGGTCCGCGCAGGTACTGAATCCGATCGAGGGCCACGGGTTCGCGAACGCTCCAGGAGTACGTCCGCAGGCCATCCCGCCGGAGGTCGTAGAAATCGACCGGGAATCCACGGGCGAAGGCCGGCCCTCTTTCGTCCTGGGGCATCATGCCCACCGTGTAGTCGTGCGCCTGAGTGATGTTGATGGCGGCCAGGTCGTCCAGCGTCCGGCGATCGACCGATCCCGACGCGCTGCGTCACCGCTTCACGATCTCCGTGCTGTGCCTCACGGACATGTTCGTCCAGCCGATCAACCTGGGCTGGCATACGCCGCGGGCGGATGCGACCGTCGCCTACGGGCTCTACCTGCCAACGGGCCGCTACGAAGACGGCGCCAGCGACAACACAGGCCTCGGGATGTGGGGGCAGGAGCTCCTGATGGGGCACGACCGTGTACCTGAACGAGGCACGAAGCCTGCACGCGGCAACGACCGCCACGTTCAACTTCCATTCGGAGAAGAAGGACAGCAGCACGAGAGTGGGGAACATCCTCAACCTGGAGGGCGGCGTCGGCGCCGACTTTCTCGGCGGAGGCCTCTCCGACGGCCTGGCCTACTACGGCACGTTCAAGTTGACCGAGGACCGCTTCGAGGCGGCCCTGCCCACCCTGCTCATTCGCGGCAAGAACCGCGTGTGGGCGCTCGGACCCGAGCTCACCCTGGCCATTGCCGCGAACCGCACCGTCTACGGTTTCGTGACGGTGCGTTACCAGTGGGAGATGGGCGCACGGACGACGACGGAAGGCGCGGCGTGGAACATCATGGCGACGTTCCCGCTCAAGCCGATTCATCTACCGTGACCACGCACGGCCATGTGGGCCGTGTATCTCAAACGTGACGTCAACAAGAAAAGGGAGCAATCGGATGGCGACCAAGGCGACCAAGAAACCCAACGTGCTGGTCATGTGGGGAGACGACATCGGCCAGTCGAATCTCAGTTGTTATACCAAGGGAATGATGGGCTACAGGACGCCCAACATCGATCGAATCGCCGATGAAGGCATGATCTTCACCGATTCGTACGCGGAGCAGAGCTGCACCGCGGGCCGTGCGTCGTTCATCACCGGCCAGTGCGGCCTGCGCACGGGCCTCACCAAGGTCGGCCTCCCCGGCGCGGAGCTGGGCCTGAAGGCCGAGGACATCACCATCGCCGAGGCGCTCAAGCCACTCGGCTATCGCACCGGCCAGTTCGGCAAGAACCACCTCGTCGCGATCGCGACGAGCACCTGCCGACGATGCACGGTTTCGACGAGTTCTTCGGCAACCTCTATCACCTGAACGCCGGGGAGGAACCGGAGGACGTCGACTATCCGAACAAGAAGGACTTTCCCGAATTCAGGAAGAAGTTCGGGCCTCGCGGTGTCCTGCACTGCTGGGCGGATGGCAAGGGCGGCCAGAAGATTGAGAACACCGGACCGTTGACCAAGAAGCGGATGGAGACCTGCGACGACGAGTTCCTCGCAGCCGCGAAGAAGTTCATCAAGGCGGCGCACAAGGCCGGCGAGCCGTTCTTCGTCTGGTTCAATACCTCACACATGCACGCGTGGACGCATGTCAAGCCGGAGAGCCGTGGCCAGTCCGGCCGCTGGCAATCCGAGTACCACGACGTGATGATCGACCACGACAAGTGCATCGGCGAGCTGCTCGACCTCCTGGACGAGCTCGGCATCGCCAACAACACCTTCGTGCAGTACAGCACCGACAACGGGCCGCACATGAACACGTGGCCGGATGCGGGCAACACCCCGTTCCGGAACGAGAAGAATTCGAGCTGGGAGGGTGTCTACCGCGTACCCTGCATGGTGCGGTTCCCCGGCAGGATCAAGGCCGGATCGGTGTCGAACGGGATTGTCAGCCACCAGGATTGGTTCCCCACGATCCTGGCCGTGGCCGGCGAGCCCGAGATCGCCGCGAAGTTGAAGAAGGGCCACACCGTCGGCAACCGGACCTTCAAGGTGCACCTCGACGGCTACAACCTCCTCCCGCACCTGACCGGCAAGGAGAGGGACAGCCCGCGCCAGGCGTTCATCTACTTCACCGACGACGGCGACGTGGCGGCGCTCCGCTACGACAACTGGAAGATGCTCTTCCTGGAGCAGCGCGTCCAGGGCACCCTCAAGATCTGGCAGGAGCCGTTCGTGGCGCTGCGCTGTCCGTATATCTTCAACCTGCGGATGGACCCGTACGAGCACGCGCAGATCACGTCGAACACGTTCTACGACTGGATGTTCCGGCACATCTATGACAGCGGCGATGCGGTCAGCGGGGGCTACAAGACGCCCGGCAGGTTCACGGGAGGCACGATCCTCTTCGTCGCGGTCACCGTCGAGAAGGCTCAGTATCTGGATCTCGCGACGCTGGCCGCGGGGGCATTCGCGGCCGACTAGACTGGCATGATGCGAACGACGCCCGCCCCTCGATCGTGGAATCGCAGCACTGGCAGACCGAGGTTCGCGGTACGTGCGCTGGCGGCGGGTGTGCTGCTCGCCGCCAGCCTCGTTGCCGGGGCCGGATGCGCTGGCCCGCCGTCGCCCCAGCCCGGCCCGGATCCACTTCCGTCGTGGAACGACACGGCGGCCAAATCGGCGATCACCGCGTTCGTGGAACGCGTGACGCAGGCCGGCACGCCGGACTTCGTGCCCGTTCCCGAGCGCATTGCCGTCTTCGACAACGACGGCACGCTCTGGCCCGAGGCCCCGATCCCGTTTCAGGCGGCCTTCGCCCTCGATGAGCTGAAGCGACGAAGCGCCGCCAACCCCGAGCTTGCGGCCGATCCAATGGTCAAGGCCGCACTCGCCGGAGACGTCGGCACGCTCCTCGCCGGCGCCCATCACGACGGCCTGATGCGCGTGCTGGCCCTGACACATTCGGGGATGACGAGCACGGCGTTCGAAGCCAGCGTGGACGCATGGCTCGACTCCGCCACGCACCCGCGATTCGGCCGGCCGTACGACGAGCTGACCTATCAGCCGATGCAGGAGGTCCTGGCGTACCTCCGGGCGAACGGCTTCAAGACGTTCATCGTGTCCGGCGGCGGCGCGGACTTCATGCGCGTGTGGAGCGAGCGCGTCTATGGCATCCCGCCGGAGCAGGTGATCGGCTCGACGAGCCGGCCGCGCTACGACATGCGCGACGGCCAGCCCGTTCTGGTCAAGACAATGGAGTACGTGTTCGTCGACGACCGGGAGGGGAAGCCCGCCGGCATCCACCAGCACATCGGCCGCCGGCCCATTGCCGCGTTCGGCAACAGCGACGGCGACCAGGCCATGCTCGAGTACACCACTGTCGGGAACCCGCGTCCGAGCTTCGGGCTGATCGTCCATCACACCGACGCCGAACGTGAGTTCGCCTACGACGCCTCCCCACCTGCCAGCGGGCAGCTCACGACGGCGCTCGCGGCAGCCCCTCAGCGAGGCTGGACCGTCGTAGACATGCAGCGCGACTGGGAAACCGTGTTTGCTGCGACTGCGCCGGGCAGGCCCTAGGCCGGACCATTCATGAAAGGGGAGAATGGTCCGCCCTTCGGGCCTCGACTCAGGCCCGGTTCTCCTGGAAACGTTGATGGCTGGCATAAGGCCCGGGTGTACTGAATGGACCTGAGACAACTCCTCCTGTTGACGCTCCAGATGAGCATCGTGTCGATGGTCTTCAGCTTCGGCCTGCGAACGACGCTCGACGACCTTCTGTACGTGCCCCGCCGGCCTGGCCTGCTGCTGCGGTCGGTGCTGGCGATGCTGCTCGTCATGCCGGTTCTCGCCGTCGTGCTCACCGAGCTCTTCGAGCTGAGGCCCACGGTCGAGATCGCGCTGGTGGCGCTGGCGCTCTCGCCGATGCCGCCACTGCTGCCGAAGAGGGAAGTCGCGGCCGGCGGCCATCAGTCCTATGCCGTCTCGCTGATGGCGACAATGGCCGTCCTCGCCATCGTGGTCATCCCGCTTGCCGCGGGGCTCCTCGCGGGCTACTACAACCGGCCGTTCAGCATGACGCCGATGGCCATCGCACGGATTGCCCTCGTGACCATCCTGTTGCCGCTGACGGCCGGCGCGGCGGTTCGCACGTGGCAGCCCGGCGCCGCCGATCGTCTCGCGCCGGTGATCGGCCGCCTGGCGACGATCCTCCTCGGGCTTGGCGTCCTGGCCTTGCTCGCGGCTTCCTGGCGCGGGATGTGGGCGGCGGTCGGCGACGGAACCCTCCTGGCGCTCACGGCCTTTGTGGCGATCGGCCTGCTCGTGGGGCACCTGCTTGGCGGGCCCGAACCCGAGAATGCCGTCGTTCTGGCCCTTTCGACCGCGTGCCGGCATCCGGCGATTGCGCTGACGATTGCGTCGGCGAACTTTCCGGACGAGCGGTTCGGGGGAACGATCCTCGTGTACCTGATCCTGGGACTGCTATGCGGCGTTCCCTATCTCGCCTGGCGCCGTCGGGCGTATCGAGTGAGCACGGAGTCTCCGTGACGCTGTCGAGTGTCCGTACCCTCGCGTGCCTGATTGGCGCGTTGATGGTCGTTGGTCCCGTGACGCCGGCCGGTGCGCAGGGGGCAGGCGGCGCCGCGCAGGCTCCTCCAAGCGATGCCGATCTGGCGCAGCAGCTGAGCAATCCCGTCGCGAGCCTCGTCTCCGTCCCGCTCCAGTTCAACTGGGATCAGCCCGTCGGACCAGACGACGATACGCGGTTCACCATGAACTTCCAGCCGGTCGTGCCAATCGCCCTCAACGACGACTGGAACCTCATCGCGCGCTGAATCATGCCGTACGTCGGCCAGCCGCGGCTGACCGAGGATACCGTGCCGGTCTCGGGCCTCAGCGACATTGTCGCCTCCGCGTTCTTCTCGCCCGCCAACCCCGGCCGCATCATCTGGGGCGTCGGGCCGGTCCTGCTCCTGCCGACGACCTCCGACCCGTTTCTCGGATCGGGCAAGTGGGGGATGGGGCCGACGGCCGTCGTGCTGACCATCCGGGGTCCGTGGACCTTTGGCGCCCTGGCCGACCATCTCTGGTCCTACGCCGGCGACGACTTCACCGGCGGCGTCCCCGAGACGACGTGAACGCGACGTTCCTTCAGCCGTTCGTCACGTACACGACGAAGGACGCCATGTCGGTCACCGTCAATCTCGAAGCGTCGGCGAACTGGGAGGCGGACGACACGTGGACGGTGCCGCTGCACGTCAACGTCGCGAAGCTCACGAGGTTCGGGCCTTTCCCCATGAACATCGGCGGGGGCGTCGGCGTCTTCAGCGCCGCACCGGGCGGGCGCCCCGACTGGCGCTTCAGATTTCAGGCGACGTTGCTGCTGCCGCGGCAGTAGCCAATCGAGGAGGGACAGAGATGAGGAAGCTGGAATTCGCGCTCGCAATCGTGGTGGTGGCAACCGGCCTGGTCGCACACGCGCAGCCAGCCGCGCCGGACGTGTCGAAGACCGCGTACCCCGAGCCCGTGGGATCGCTCGCCAGGGAGCTTGGCGCGACGCCCGCGCAGGCTGAGGGCGCAGCCGGCGCGCTCTTCGGCGCCGCCAGGCAGAACATGCCTGCTGCCGACTGGTCCAAGGTCAGCGCGGCGGTACCAGGGATGGAGGCGCTCCTGAGGCCGCTCCGGCCATGGACGCCGCCGGCGCCGGGGGCGCCGCCGCCGCGGCCGGAGCGATGGGATCGGCCGGCGGCAGCCTGGGTAGCGCCGCCGCCGCGTTCTCGAAGCTCGGCTTGAAGCCCGAGATGGTGGCAAAGGCCGTACCGGTCGTCACGCAGTACGTGTCGAAGGCCGGCGGTGCCGGCATTGGTTCGTTGCTGGCCGGCGCCCTCAAGTCGCAGCCTCGCGCGCGACCGTCGCCGACGGCGCGATGCCGCAGGCGACGGCCGGCGCCCCTACGCCTTCGTGCCGCCCTGGGACCGCATCGAGAGGTACAGTCCCACCGCGACCACCGCGATGACGAGCAGGACGAGGAGGTACGATCGCCCGGAGCCAGCCGCATCCTCGGCTGCTGCGGCGGCCTGTTGAGCGGCTTCTGCCGTGGCATTGGCCGCTGCGCCTGCCGCATCTGCCGCTGCACCCGCCGCTGCGCCTGCGGTTTCTGCCGCCGCGCTGGCTGCCGCACCGGCCGCCGCGCCTGCCGCGTTGGCGGTCGAGGCTGCAGCGTCGAGCACGTCGGTCGCGCCCGCGAGGACGGCATCGACCTGGGTCTGGGTGATCGCTCGTGGCGGCCCTTCGGTGACAATGGTCGCCGTCAGCCGATCGCCGCGGCTCAGACTGCCGAACTCGGCCGGCTTGCCGTCCTTCATGATCGTGATGTGCCGCTTCTCGATGTCGCCAATCGAGTACATGTGAAAGCCGTCCTGGCCGCGCACGAGCAGCGAGTTGGCCGACGCCTGCACGACCTCCGCCTCCTTGACTTCGGTCACGTACACCGGCTTGTAGGTCGTCGTGGTGGTGAAGGTTGCCTGGCCCGTCATGCCGGGCCTGAGAGCCGAAATCGGCACTCGTTTGCCGTCCACTTCGAAGCGGAAGTCTTCGGGAACGGTGTATTCGCGCGGGCCGGCAGCCTCCCTGACCACCAGCGTGTTGCCCGCCACCGAGACCACCTCGAACTTCCTGACTTCGGACGTTGTCGTCGACTGGGTGGACGCCCCGGCAGGGGCGGCGAGCGCCGCCGCCAATGCGAAGAGCACGACTGACCGATGAACTCCCTGTTGCACGCAAGCACCTCCTGACCGGCGGTTACCGAGTACGGGCCGGCCGCTCACAACAGGGTAACGCACGACGGGTGGTCACGGATCCTGAACCGGGGCGCCGGGAGGCTCGGCAAGTGCTGGGTAGCTACCGCTCCCACATCAGTCCTCCACGGACCTCCGCTCCGGGACCCAGGGCCTGGCCGACGATCTTCAGTCCGTGTCCGGCGCGCCACGCGACCCTGGCGCCGCCCTTCCACTCGCGCTCTTCGCGATAGCGGATGTGTTCGACGAGGGCGCCGAGTTCCCACGGCCCGACGACCGCGCTCGCATGGGCGCCGTCGAGGATGCCGGCATGCCGGACGACGGCCTCGCCCCCGCCTTGGTGCTCCTCGAAGTGGTCCTCGACGTGGTCTGGCACGTACGGCCGCAGCGATTGGACCCAGAGCCCCTGCGAGAGCCACCGCTCGTGTTCGTACGACCATCGGAGGGTGACGACAGGTGCCGGCCGGTTCTCCGAGCCGAAAGCCCACGCGACGCCCGGAACGACCCGCCACCCGCCATGGACGAAGGTCCAGGCCAGGCCGACCATGCCGATCTCGTTGGTCTCGACGCCGAAGAAATGCGATTCGAACGTCAGCGGCGACGACGAGCGTACCGCCAGCCTGGCGCCCTGGAAGATCGTCGACGCGACGAGCTCGGCCTCGAACCGGGGCGGGCCCTCTTCGTGCTCTTCCGGTTCGGCACGTTGGGCGCCCGGTTGTTCGACCTCCTGGGCAGAGAGAGCAGAGCCACAGCCCAGGGCAATGGCGAGCAAGAGCATCACACGCATCACGAACCCAGTCCTCCGCGTTCACGCTGTGCGCTGGTGGCACCGGCACCAGGCGCGCTCCACGCCTGCGGGTGGATCCGCCGGCGCCGTTTCGGCGTTCCCCATCCGAGGCATGTTGGGAACCGCGTGGTCTCTGGAGGAGAACGCCGTGCAGGCTCGGAAGGATCCCGCCCGTGTCCGGCGGAACTGGCTGCTGGGGTGCTGACGCCGTGCGCGATGCCTTTCACCATCTGATCGTGGTTCTCGTGGACGTCGTGCCGAGGATGGCGACAGCCGTGGTGGTGCTCGCCGTGTTCTGGGCGGTGGCGACCCTGGTACGGCGCATGGCCCGTGCCGTGGCGGCGCACGTTCGTGACCGATCGGTCAGGCTGCTGGTGACCCAGTTGCCGTACTACATCGTCTGGGGCATGGGCTTCGTGGTGGCGCTCGATTCGATGGGCGTCAACCTCGAGGCCGCGGCCACCGCATTTGGCCTGGGCGGCGTAGCCGTCGGCTTTGCGCTGAAGGACATCCTCTCGAACCTGGTGAGCGGCATGCTCATCCTCGCGATGCAGCCGTTCGAGATCGGCGATCAGATTGTCATCGGCGAGACGGAGGGCACCGTCGAACAGATCGAGCTGCGCGCCACGCAGATCCGGACCTACGACGGGAGGCTCGTGCTCGTGCCCAACGGCGAGGTGTTCACCTCGCGCATCACGAACAATACGGCCTCTCCCGTGCGCCGGGCCTCGGTGTACGTGTATCTCGGCTACAAGGAGGACTACGGGCGGGCGCTCAAAGCCATTCTCAACGCGGTGAGACAGGTGCCCGGAGTTGCCGTCACGCCGGCGCCGTCGATGCGGCTGCGGGACCTGAGCCCGACCGGCCTGCAGATCGAGGCGCGTTTCTGGACGGACTCCCATCGCACGAACCTGATGAACACGGCGTCGGCGGCCCGCATTGCCATCCTGCGCGCGTTGAACGACGCAGGCGTCCGGCTGCCCGATCCAGACCAGCGCCTCGTGACGATCGGAGCGGGTTCGGCGAGCGCCACGGGTCCCGGGGCGTAGTCGACGTCCGACTTCCTGCGGCTGCCGAGCCCATGCACTGCACTGGTCGTGAACGGCGTTGCGGAGGGTATGTCATGTGGCGATGGGTGCTCGCAGGCGTCTCGGTGATCGCGCTCGGCGGGGCAGCCTCGTCCGAGGCGCAGAAGGTGACGCCAGCCGAGCGTCCCGGCATCATCGCGCGTGCCCTCGAACGTCTGCGGTCCGGGCTGCGGGACCACCCGCTGGTCCGCCGCCAGCAGCGAGCGTCGCTCGACATCGTCTTCTGGGACGGCGTCGAACGCCCGGCCATGCCCACGGCAGGAGAGGTCGCCCGTTTCAGGGACCTGCGCCGCCGGTTCGACGTCGAGGCGCTCGACTATCTCGACGAGTTCTATGGGGCCGACGACGAGCTGAAGGCGCTGGCGCTTCGCGACTCGGACGGCGACGGCGTTCCGGACTATCGCGTCAGCGACTACTACGGCAAGTTCATGGAGGGGGACGTCGATCTCGACGGCGACGGCGTGAGGAACGTGCTCGACAGCCACCCCTACGACAGGACGCGAGGCGGCCGGGACCTCGACGGCGACGGCATTCCCGATGAGGGCTTCCTGGACGTCAACGCGAATCGCCTGCCCGACCACATCGACTGGGCCGTGCAGAGAGACGACGTCCGGCTTGCGGAGATTCAGATCGGGCTCTTCCGGGATCACATGATCGTGCTCGTCGATCGCAACGCGAGCTTCGACCTGCCCCTGGCCGTCGACGACACGCTCCGTCGCGTCTACAGGGCCCGCGTCGAACGGCAGCCCGTACTGCCGACGCTGAGGACCATTGCCGCCGAGCGGACGGCCCTTCTGACCGAAGCCCTCGCAAAGGCCGCGGAGGACAACTCGAGCGCGCAGGTATTCTCCCAGACGCAGTCGCTCATCATCTACGACGAAGGACGGGCCGTGGACACGCCGCTGGGGCTCCTGGGTCTCGTCGCCCACGAAGTCGGCCACAGCTATCACATGTCGCTCGACTTCGACGAAGACGACCTCGTGGCGGAGAACGGGCGTCTCGACTTTCCCGTCACGCGATTCGCGGCAACGGTGCAGCCGTTCGGATGGACCACGGTCGGGTACTATGACGGCGACATCGCGCCCGGTCTGCCCATGGGGCCCCGGTTCGTCTATGCCGGCATGTCGGAGCCCGTGTTCACGTTCAGGGACAGGACGCCAGAGGAGTGGCAGGCGTGGGTCGAAGGCGTCTACGAAGATCTCGGCGAGAGCCCCATGTACTTGAAGGCCGACGGCTTCTCCCGGCAGGGCATTGTCGGCGACTACTCGCTGAGTACTCCCTACGAGTGGTACGGGGACAACCTTCTCGCCTACGTCATTGCGGTGCTCGAGGAGGAGGCGCTGGCGTCCCTTGCCGGCGATGCGGACGCGAGGGCGGCAGCCATGACAGGTGTAGACGATACGCTTCGGGCGATCTGGCCGGCGTTCTACCACCGGAACCAGGCGCCGGATGTCCGGTGTTACTTCGAAGAGACGTTTCCGATCTCCGCCTCCGATTGGCGGCTCCTGGCGGAGCGGTACCTCGTGCCGGTGATCCAGGCGTCGGCCGGGGAGCGATTTGGCTGGTCCTGGGAGGACTGGGGATCCTGTGTGCGATGGCGGTGTGGCGGGTCTGGTCGGCAGGCCG
>CAZJBN010000078.1:0-22178 GCA_964543955.1 uncultured Bifidobacteriaceae bacterium | reverse complement strand
ACCTCGACGGCGCCCCCAGCTACTCCACCGTCCGGACGCAGTTGCGCGTCCTCGAGGAGAAGGGCCACGTCCGCCACGAGGAGGAAGGCCTCCGATACGTCTACCTGCCCGTGGTGCCGCGGCACACCGCCAGGCGCGCAGCGCTCAGGCATCTGCTCGATACCTTCTTCGACGGTTCGGCGGCAAGCCTCGTCACAGCGCTCATCGGGAGCGACGCCGCACGCATTTCCGACGACGAACTCGAACGCATCGCACGGATGGTGAAGGCCGCCAGGAAGGAGTCCAGGTGACGCTCCTCGTCGATGCGACCCTCCGGTCGTCGGCGATCGTCCTCATCGCGCTCGTCTCGTACTTCGCCTCGCGGCGCCGATCGGCGGCGTGGCGGCACTGGATGCTCGCCGCCGGCGTCACGACGGCGCTCGTTGCCATCCCGGCGACGATGGTCCTGCCGCCCTGGACCGTGGCCGCACCGCGACCGTTGGCCCAGCGGGCCGAACCCGTGGGGACCGCCATCGTCATATCAGCGTCGGCGCGGCCGGCGACAACGGCGCAGCCCTGGACCACGATCCTGCTCGTCGCCTGGGGAATCGGCGTTGCTGCCGGGGCGCTCCGGCTCGGTGCCGGAACCCTGCGGCTGCGGACGGCCACTCGACAGGCCGTTCGCGTCGAGAACCACGCCTGGACGGAGTGGGCCGCCCATGTGGCGTCCGTGCACCACCTGCGACGGCCGGTGGCCATCTTCATGACCCGCTCGCGCGATACGCTCGCAACCTGGGGCGTCTTCCGGCCACAGATCCTGCTGCCGTCGGATGCGGACTCGTGGAGCCCGGCGCGCGCCCGGATCGTCCTCAGCCACGAGCTGGCGCATGTCCGACGTGGCGATTGGGCCGTGCAGGTCGCCGCCGACCTGCTCCGCACCGTGTTCTGGTTCAACCCTCTCATCTGGGTCGTGTGCGGCCGGCTGCGCCTCGAAAGCGAGCACGCCTGCGACGACGAAGTGCTTGCGGAAGGCGTTGCGGCGCACGACTACGCCGATCACCTGTTGGAGATTGCGAGGACACGCCGGCACGCCCGCGGCCTGGCCTCGGCGCTGTCAATGGCACGGGCCTCGACACTCGAAGGGAGAATCGCCGCCATGCTCAATCACGATCGCGATCGCCGGACTCCGTCTCTGCTCACCCGCCTGGGAATCCTCGTGGCGCTCGTCCTGGCGATGGTGCCTGTGGCGGCCTTCAACCTGTCGGCTCAGGGTGGGCCGACGGCCCTTCAGGTTGCCGTGTACGACCCGACAGGAGGCGTCCTCCCCGGCGCCGAGATCGCGCTCGAGCATCCGCAGCAGCCGACGCGCAGCGCCATCACCGATGCGTCAGGGGCCGTCACCTTCGACGCGGTCGCCCCGGGCGAGTACACGCTCGAGGCCACGGTTGCCGGGTTCCGGCCGCTGCGCACCGTCTTCACGCTGGACGCCGCCGGCGACTGGCAGCGCGCGGTCACGCTGCAGGTTGGCGAGCTCATGGAGACCGTCAGCGTCAGCGCGCCACGGACATCGGCCGCCCGGCCCGCTGCCGGAGCAGGCGCGGAACCGCTGCGGGTCGGCGGCAACATTCGCGCTCCACGAAAGCTCAACCACGTGACGCCGGTCTATCCGCCGGCCATGCGTGATGCGGGTCTGGAGGGTGTCGTGCCGCTCGAAGCCCTCATCGGGAAGGATGGCGCCGTCACATCCGTGCAGGTCCTGAGCGCGCAGATCCACCCTGAGTTCGCGCGGGCGGCAGAAGAGGCCGTCCGGCAGTGGCGGTTCAGCCCGACGCTGCTGAACGGAGCAGCGGTTGACGTCCGCATGAAGCTCTCGGTGCGATTCAGCCTGGTGGACTGACACCGGCCCGTCGACGGGGGCAGGCGGCGAACGGGCGGCGTGTGGGCGGGACGGACATTCTGCCCACCGCCCCGACGACCGATTCGCCGGCCGCTACTCGAACCGAAACCCGAAGCGTGGCGTGTAGCGCTCGACCGATTTGTACGGATCCGGCCACGGCAACTGGTAGCCCAGCATGTGGGCGGCATGACGTGTCCAATACGGATCGAACAGGTGTGCGCGCGCCAGCAGACACAGATCCGCCCGTCCCGCCGCGATGATCGTGTTGAGGTCCGCATAGGACGAGATGTTGCCTACCGCCATCGTCGCCATCCCGCTCTCGTGACGGATGCGATCCGCGAACGGCGTCTGGAACAACCGGCCGTACGTCGGACGCTGGTCGGGCACGGTCTGCCCGGCCGAGACGTCGACGATGTCGCAGCCGTGGGCGCCCAGCATCCGCGCCACATCGACGGCGTCGTTCGGCGTCATCCCGCCCGGTGCCCAGTCGACGGCGCTGACGCGCGCGCTCATCGGACGCTCCGTCGGCCAGGCTGCCCGGCACGCGTCGAAGACCTCGATCGGAAAGCGCATGCGGTTCGCGAGCGATCCGCCGTACTCGTCGGTTCGGTGGTTGGTCAGCGGCGAGATGAACGACGCGAGGAGGTACCCGTGCGCCATGTGAATCTCGAGCAGATCGAAGCCGGCCTCGACGGCGAGACGGGTGGCGTTGACGAAGTCCTCCCGCACGTTGTCCATGTGCGCACGCGTCATCTCGATCGGCGTCTGCGATCGGCCCGGCAGGTACGGCAGCGGCGAGGCGGAGACAACGGGCCACGCGCCCTCGTCGAGCGGCTCGTTGTCCCCCTCCCACAGCTTCTTCGTCGCCGCCTTGCGGCCGGCGTGCCCGAGCTGAACGCCAATGCGTGCTGCGCTCTCGCGGTGGACGAACTGCACCACGCGCGCCCACGCGGCCGCGTGCGCCTGGCTGTACAGGCCGGCGCAGCCGACCGAGATTCGCGCCTCGCGAGACACGTCGGTCATCTCGGCCATGACGAGGCCGGCGCCTCCCATGGCGCGGCTGCCGAGGTGCACGAGGTGCCAGTCGCCCACCACTCCGTCTTCGGCCATGTACTGACACATCGCCGACACCGCCACGCGATTGGGGATGACGAGCTCACGCAGGCGGAAGGGCGTGAACATGGGCGGCGGGACCGATCCCGGCGCAGCGGGCGGCTGTCCCTGCCGCTGCACGGCGGGCGCATCGTCTTGCGCGGTAACCATCCCGCTGACCTGCCCATCTTTCGTACGGCCCACCTGCGCGGCAGCGCGGCCGGCGACCCAGCGGTCCACGCGGGACAGGAACACCGGGTCCCGCTGCCGCAGGTCCTCGTGCGTGATCCGGAGTGAACGCGTGAGCAGCGAGAAGGCAAACGGAATCGGTTCGCTTCGGAGGTAGCGTTCCGTGTCCTCGAACCATTCGAGCGAGGCCTGAGCGGCGCGCTGCAGGCTCTCGACCTGCGGCCTCCGGTTCGCCTCGTAGCGTACCAGTGCGCGATGGAGGGCGTCGCTGAGGCCGGCCTCCGTCGCCGTCTCAGTCGCCGTCACGACGGCATCGCGAAGCGCTGCGGCATCCTCCATCGCCATCCGCGTGCCGGATCCGACCGAGAAGTGCGCGGTGTGCGCCGCATCGCCGACGAGCACCACGTTGCCGGAGAACCAGGGCGTCACGCGGACCGTCGGGAACTGCCGCCACAGGCTGCGGTTGCAGATCAGGCGATGACCGGCCAGTTCGTCGGCGAAGAGCGCCTCGAGGTATCGAGCACTTTCCTCTTCGGTCGCGCCATCCATGCCGGCCGATCGCCACGTGTCGTCTCGGCATTCGACGATGAACGTGGAACGATCGGGGCCGTACTGATAGGCATGGATCCGCCAGAGGCCATGCTCGTTGGCGCGAAAGTAGAAAGTGAACGCCGGGAAGGGCTTCGTGGTCCCCATCCAGGTGAAACGGTTCGGGCGCACATCGATGTCAGTACGGGTCCGCTCGCCGAGCAGCGAGCGCACCGTGCTGTGGACGCCGTCGGCTCCCACGATGAGGTCGGCGTCGGCAAGCTCGGCCAGATCGCGAACCTCGCGCCCGAACTGCAGATCGATTCCCGCGGCGCGGGCGTGCTCCTGCAGGACGTGCAGCAGCGTGTGACGGCCCATGCCCGAGAAACCATGCCCCGTGGACGTGATGACCTCAGCCTCGGCGGCGCCGGGACAGTGAATCTCGATGTCATCCCAGTGCACCAGGTGGTCCGCGATCGCCTTGTACAGGTCCGCGTCAGCCTCGGCAACCCCGGCCATCGTGGCATCGGAGAAGACGACACCAAAGCCGAACGTGTCGTCCTGGCGGTTCCTCTCGACGACTCGAATGTCGTGACGGGGATCGGTCTGCTTCATCAGGAGCGCGAAGTACAGGCCCGCGGGCCCACCCCCTGCACAGACGATGCGGAGCGGACGGCTCATGACGCCGGCGAGTCTGCTGACCGGGCGCGCGACGGCTCGCCAGCCAGCAGCGCGCTGCCGATGACGAGGCGGTGAATGTCGGTGGCTCCTTCGTAGATGCGCAGCGCCCGGACGGCCCGGTACAGGTGCTCGACACGCGTGCCGATCAGCACGCCACGGCCGCCGGTCAGTTGCACGGCCGCATCCACGATGCGCTGCGAGGCTTCGGTCGCAAAGCTCTTGGCCATGGCGGCCGGCACCGTGATGCGCGCCGCGCCGCCATCGTGTTCCCAGGCGGCCCGGTACACCAGCAGGCGGGAGGCGTCGAGGTCCGTGGCCATCTCACCGAGACGCGCGCGCACGAGCTGCAGATCGGCGAGCGGGCCTCCAAACTGGTGTCGCGCCTTCACGTGCGAGACGGCGTCGGCCAGCGCCACCGCCGCCATGCCACAGGCCGCGGCGCCCACGCTCGGCCGAATACGGTCGAGCGTCATCATCCCGAGCTTGAACCCGCCGTCGACCTGGCCGATGACCGCGCCGGCAGGCACGCGGCAGTCCGCAAGAACCATCCGTCCGAGGGGATGCGGCGCGGCCATGATCTGCGCGCCGCCGAACTCCAGGCCCGGCGTCCCCGCCGGCACGAGAAACGCGGTGATGCCACGGCTCCCCTTGCCGGGCGTCGTCACGGCGAAGACCACGTGCACATCGGCAATGCCTGCGTTGGAGATGAGGTGCTTCTCGCCGTTCAGGACCCACGCGTTGCCATCCCGGCGCGCGGTCGTCTGCATCGCGGCCACGTCCGAGCCCGCGCCGGGTTCGGTCATCACGAACGCGCCGATCGCGCGGCCATCCACGAGCGCGGTGACCCATTCGTCCTTCTGTCGATCGGTGCCCGCGATGAGCATGGGCGTCGCGGCGAGTGCCTGAAGCGCGACGACGGCATCGGCCAGCGGGCTCCGTCCCGCCACGGCCTCGCGTGTGAGGCAGAGCGATCGCAGGTCACCGGTGCGGATGGGCTCGAAGAGCCCGCCTGCACCCATCTGCCGCACGAGCCGCCGGGCCTCGGCCCGCCCGGCCTTGTCGTCCGACTCGGCGGGAACGGCAGGGGCGTGTTCCTGCACCCACGCCTCGAGCGTCTCGGCCCGCTGCAGGTGCCGAGGTTCGAGAAACGCATCGACAGCCGTCACACGAACCTCGGGGGACGCTTGGCGCGAAGCGCTTCGTACGCTTCGTGGAAGTCGAGGTGCGTCATGAGCGATGCCTGGATCTGCGCTTCGGTCTCGAGCGCCCCCGGCAGATCCATGTGGGCCTCGCGATTGAGCGCGTCCTTGGTGAGCTCGACCGCGAACTGCGGTCCGGCGGCGAGCCGCGCAGCCAGTGCCTGCGCCTCGGCTACGACGGTCCCGTCCTCGACGATGCGGTTGTAGAGACCGATGCGGTGTGCCTCGGCCGCATCGATGAAGTCGCCCGTCATCAACAGCTCGCTCGCGCGCCCGTGCCCGATGATTCGGGGCAACAGCCACGCCGCGCCCATGTCCGCGCCCGACAGCCCGACGCGCACGAAGAGGAACGCGATCTTCGCCGAGGGATCCGCCAGGCGGATGTCGGCCGCCGCCGCGATGACGGCGCCCGCGCCCGCCACCGTGCCGTTGAGCGCCGCAATAACGGGACGCCGGCAGCGCCGCATGGACGCGATGAGGGCGCCGGTCATGCGCGTGAAGTCCAGGAGACCGCGGTAGTCCCTGCCGACGAGCGCCCCGATGATGCCGTGCACGTCGCCGCCCGAGCAGAACGCCTTGCCGGCCCCCGTCAGGACGACAGCGCGGACGCCGGGCTCGGTGTCGAGCGCGTCGAACGTGCGCCGGAGTTCGTCGTAGATCTCGAAGGTGAGCGCGTTCAGCCGCTCCGGCCGGTTGAGGGTCAGCGTCACGACGCCGGTCCCGGCGTCGTGCGCCGAGAGGAAGCCCTGTGTCTCGATCATCGCTCGCTCCCTTCCACGGCCTGCGGGATGACGGCCGTCATCTCGATCTCGACAGTGGCGTCCTCGTCCACGAGGGCCGAGACGGCGACGAGCGCCATGGCCGGATACCAGCTGCCCATGTGCCGGCGCCACACCTCGCCGAGCGCACGCCGCGCCCCGCGGTACGCCGACATGTCCGTCACGTAGATCGTCGTCCGCGCCACGTGCTCGGGTCGCCCGCCCGCGTCGTGCAGCACGATGAGCGCCCTGGCGAGGGCGGTCTCGAACTGCGCCACGAACTCCCGATCCGCCACGTGCCCGTCCGCGCCGGCCGCCGTCTGGCCCGCGATGAAGAGGACGCGCCCATCCGCCGGCGCCAGGATGCCGTGGGACCAGCCGCGCGGCCGGTCGAGCGCGCCGGGGTTGATGATCCTCATCGCCTCAGCTCTCCGCCGTCGATCGTGATGGCCTCGCCGTTGATGCCCGCGCCGTCCGCTCCGCAGAGCAGGCGCACGACGGCGGCGACCTCCGCCGGCGCGATCAGCCGCCGCTGAGGGTTGAGCGCCACGATCGCCTCCAGTGCCTGCGCCTTGGAACGGCCGGTCTTCTCCACGATGCGCGCCATGCTCTCACGAGTCATGTCCGTATCGAGATAGCCCGGGCAGACCGCATTGGCCGTGACGCCGGCCTGAGCGGCCTCGGCCGCCACCGAGCGCGTGAAGCCGAGCACGGCATGCTTGGAGGAGGCGTAGGCCGCGATGTATCGATCGCCACGCAGGCCGGCTGTCGAAGCGATGTTCACCACCCGACCCCACTGTCGTTCGACCATGCCCGGCAGGAACGCCCGCGTGCAGAGAAACGTCCCGCGCACGTTCACCGCGAACACCCGCTCCCAGTCGTCGAGGCTCGTCGCGTGCACGGCCGCCGACATCGCGACACCGGCGTTGTTGACGAGGATGTCCACGCCGCCGAGAGTCCGAGCGGCCGTCGCCGCCAGCGTCCTGACACTCGTCTCGTCGCTGACGTCGCAGACGGCTGCCCACGCGCTTCCGCCTGACGCTCCAATCTCGCGCGCCACGCGCTCGACGTCAGCTGCCGTGCGCGCCGCGACCAGCACCGCCGCACCGGCGTCGGCGAGCGATCGGGCGATCGCCTCTCCAGCGCCCCGACCGCCCCCGGTCACCACGGCCCGCCGGCCCGACAGGTCCGTCACAAGGCCATCCGTTCGACGACCGCCTCGTCCAGGATGGCGCCAAGCCTCGCCACGGTGTCGCGCCCTTCTGCTGCCGTCGCCTCCGCCGGCGCGCCGAAGTACGCCGCCGGCCCGCCAGCATCGTGAAACGTGCCAACGCCGCGGCACATGGCGTCCACGAGCGATCGAGGATTGGGCGCGAGGCTGCTCATCGCCTCGGCTCTCACTTCCGCTGGCCGTTCCGCCAGGACGATGGACCCCTCGTAGCGTCCGGCGTGGCACGCGCCGCTCCGGAATTCGTCGGTCAACCGCCCTGCCCACCTCCGCCGGGTGAGGTCCGGAAAGACCAGCGTCGCACGGCCATCCTTTTCCATCTCGTCAACCGCGGCGCGGAGCGCCATGACATGCGCGGGGTCGTGGTGCGCATTGGCAATCGCGATCACACGAATGCCGTGCGCGGCCAGGCTTCGCGCGATCGCGATCACCGTCGACGTCGTGTTGCCGGCTGGCGCGTCGATCGTGCCTGCAAAAGCCGCGGCAAAGGGCGCCGGCGCGTACGACAGGGCCGGCAGCAGCACCACGTGCAGCTGCCGCGCAGACAGACGTTCCGCCCCGGCACGCGCCATGGCCTCCGCGATGACGATGTCCGTGCCGAGCGGGAGGTGCGGGCCATGCGCCTCGATCGCGCCCGCGGGTAGAATGGCCACCGTTCGGTCCGGGGGCAGCGCTTCGACGTCTGGCCACGCGAGGGCCCTCAGTTCGTAGACCGGCATTGAACGGCAACCCCTAAAATAGCACCGACGTGACAATGTACGAGCCACCGGAACGATTCAACCTGGCGACCTACCTGCTCGACGCGCGCCTCGACGAAGGCGCAGGCTCCCGCATTGCGATTCGAACCGCCGATCGCACCTTCACCTATCGCGAGGTCGCCGTGCTGTCCGCGCGGGTCGCCAACTTCCTCGCATCGTCCGACGTGCGTCCCGAAGAGCGCGTGATCATCGCACTCCCCGACGGCCCAATCTTCGTCGCGGCCCTGCTCGGCAGCGTCCGGCACGGCGCAGTGGCGGTCATGGTCAATCCCGACCTGCCTCCCGACGCGATCCGGTACTTCTTCGAATACACGCGCGCGCGGGCCGCCCTCGTCGACCCATCTCAGGAGGCCCGTTTCGCGGCGGCTGCCAGCGGTCTGGCCTCCCAGCCGCAGGTCATTGCCGTCGACGCCGCTTTCGAGGCACGGCTGTCCGATCTGCCCGACAGCAGACCGGCCTTCGACTCGCACCGTGACGATGCGGCCATCTGGCTGTTCAGTGGAGGTACGACCGGGAAGCCCAAGGCTGTCGTCCAGAGCCATCGATCGTACGCAAACACGACGGAGCTCTACGGCAAGGGCGTCCTGAAGCTGCACGAGAGCGACATCACGCTGGCCGTGCCCAAGCTCTTCTTCGGCTACGCGATGGGATCGAACGTGTTCTTCCCGTTCTCGGTCGGCGCCTCGTGCGTGCTCTTCCCGGCGCGGAGCACGCCCGACGAGGTCTTCTCACAGATCCGGCGTCACCGGCCGACGGTGCTCATCAACGTGCCGACGCTCGTGCAGCAGATGGTGGCCCACCCCGATGCATCCTCGCAGGACCTGTCGTGCCTGAGGCTGGCCACCTCGGCCGGGGAAGCCCTTCCGGCCGAACTCTACACGCGATGGAAGGAACGCTTCGGCGTCGAGCTCCTCGACGGGCTCGGCACGGCCGAGATGTGGCACATCTTCATCAGCAACCGTCCGGGCGAGGTCGTGCCGGGCACGATCGGACGCGTCGTGCCGGGATTCGAGGTGAAGCTCTGTGACACCGACGGCCGCGAGGTGGCCGACGGGGACGTGGGCGCGTTGTGGGTGAAAGGCCGCTCCCGTGCCATCGGCTACTGGCAGCGCTTGGACGACAGCATGCAGGCATTCCGTGGCCCATGGTACGTGTCCGGCGACATGCTGCGCCGCCACGCCGATGGCACATTCGAGTACTGCGGCCGCTCGGACGACATGCTCAAGGTCAGCGGCCGATGGCTGGCGCCCGGCGAGCTGGAGAACTGCCTCCTGCAGCACCCGCGGGTGCGCGAAGTGGCGGTCGTCGGCGTGACCGACGCGGCGGGTTTGACCAGGGCCTGCGCGTTTGTCGTCGCCGACGCGCCTGGCGCGGAGCTGGGCATCGAACTGCAGGCGTTCGTGAAGAGCCGGCTCGAGCCTTACAAGTACCCGCGCGAGGTCGTCTTCCTCCAGACGCTGCCGCGCACCCACCTCGGCAAGGTCGACCGCGGCCGGCTCGCGACCGGTCAGGCTTCGGTTCGCGAGGGAACCTGAACGAGCGCCTTGTAGGTCTGGGCGTCGATCCGCACGTTCACGACCTGGCCCCGGTTTCCGAGCGAACGCCCGGGATGCCCGTTGATCGAGAAGCTGACCGCGCCGGCGTTCCCGACGCGCAAGAGGATCTCGTGCCCGGCTTCGATGACGAGCGGCATGCCGGGTTCGAACGTGCCGTATGTCACGGGCACGCCGTCGACCACGGCCGACACCCAGCACGGCTCGAGAAAGGTCGCTTCGAAGCGCAGCCCCGGCACGTCCGCGGGCTCCGCCGACGGCAGCGTCCGCGCCGTCGTATCCACGAGTTGCACTTCGCTGGTCGCGGCCGGCAAGAGAGGAGACGCGCCTTCCGGCGCGGAGCGGCCGGACCACCACGCGCTGACGGCCAGGCCGACGACGAGGACGAGGACGGTCGCGGCGGACACGAGCAGGCGAATCTGCTCGGGTGCGACCACCTGGCGGCGCCGAGGCGGCTCCTGCTCGGGTGCCGTCTCGTATTGAGCGCGGTAGGCGGCAATCACGGGGGCGGGGTCCAGCCCCACGTCAGCTGCGAACGCGCGCAGGAACCCGCGCCGGAACAGCCCGCCGGGAAGTCCCTCGAACTGGTTGCGCTCGAGCTTCTCGAGGATCTCGACGGCGATCTTCGTGCTGACCGAGACCTGGCGAATCGATCGGCCCTTGCGCTGGCGGGCGTCCCGCAGTGCTGCCCCGATGTCCATGCCAGGCGCCTCCGCTGCACCAAAAAACTCCACCGTCGGCGACGGGATCTCTTCCACGGTAAGACACTGATGAGGGCGTGTCAAACGAGGTGAAGCGATGGGCGACGGACCATGAGAAGCTGTTCCAGGACCCGCGCGAGCCTCCGATGAGTCGTCGCGACGGGTCCGCACTCAGGTGACATGACCCTCAACAAGGGATTCGCGTACCGCGAAGCCATCGGCGCCCAAGCCGCCGGTCGATCGATTGTCGAGTACCTGGCGGCGACGCGCGGTCACTCGACCGTGACCGAGTGGTCGGCCCGGATACTGCGCGGTGAGGTGGAGATCGACGGTACACGCGCACTCGCCCACGATCGCCTTCGTCCGGGTCAGGTCGTGGTCTGGCATCGACCGCCATGGCACGAGACGGACGTGCCGCTGCACTTCGACGTGGTCCACGAGGACGCCGTCCTCCTCGCCGTCGTCAAGCCGGCAGGGCTGCCGACACTGCCGGCGGGCGGCTTTCTCGAGCACACGCTGCTGGCGATCGTCCGCGAGCGCTTTCCGGACGCGAATCCGGTGCACCGGCTGGGACGACACACGTCGGGGCTCGTGCTGTTCGCGCGAACGCGCGAGTGTGCCGCCACGCTTCAGCGCGCGTGGCCGGGGCCCGAGGTGACCAGGCGGTATCGCGCACTGGTGTCCGGGCACCCGCGTTGGGAGCAGCAGGTGATCGCCGTGGCCATCGGCCCTGTCTTCCATCCGCGGCTCGGCAGCGTGCACGCGGCGTCGCCATCCGGGCGTCAGGCCTCGAGCGTTGCCAGGGTACTGGAGCGGCGCGACAGTGGTACGCTCGTCGAGATCGACATTGCGACAGGCCGGCCGCATCAGATTCGCATCCACATGGCGGCCGTGGGCCATCCGCTCGTCGGTGACGCGCTGTACGTGGCGGGCGGCGTTCCGCGCGGCGACAACCCGGCTCTGCCGGGCGACGGCGGCTATCACCTGCACGCCGAAGGCCTGCGGTTTCCGCATCCGACGACGGGAGCCCGTATGGACCTCCACGCGCGGGTGCCGCGGCTGCTCGATCGCACCCCGGACCGTTCCTTGCATTTTTGAACGGCGCGCGTGGCGGACTGAGAGGTCCACGCCAGAGATCTGGTAGTGCCGCGTCATTTCTGGAGAAAAGACTCCCTCGTGAATCTACTGACCAGCTGGAGGCGCCACCCCGTCGCCCACGATCGTCCGTTCCGGCAGGAGCGCCTGGGTGTCGGCCGGCTCGAAGAGCATGCGGCGGGCCTCGCGGCCAGCTTCACCATCGATGCGGCCTCCCGGCGGCCGGCGCGCAACATCCTGCCCCGCTTCGAAGAGAACGCGCGCGTCCTCCGTGACGCGTACCGCACGCTCGCCCGGGACGTCGGCGACGGCGTTCAGGTGACGACCGCCGCCGAATGGCTGCTCGACAACTTCTATCTCGTGACGTCGGAGATCCGGGACATCCGCCGCAACCTCCCGCGACGGTACTTCGAGGAGCTACCGAGCCTGGCGACCCGCGAGCATCACCGACAGGCGCGCATCTACGAGATGGCGGTCGAGCTCCTGCGCTTCAGCGACAGCCGCATCGACCGGCCGCAGCTCGCTGCCTTCCTGCACGCCTATCAACGAGTCGCGCCATTGACCATCGGCGAGCTCTGGGCGTGGCCGAGCATGCTGAAGCTCGCGCTCGTGGAGAATCTCCGACGACTGGCGGTGGAGATTCTCACGGCGCGCGAGGCCCGCCTGGCGGCGGATCGGTACCTGGCGGCCATCGAAGCCATCGGTCGCTCCGATCGTGCGCGCACCCGGCCGGCGCCGCCCGTCCACCACTCGGCGGCCATCGTGCACCTGCTCTACCGGCTGCGTGAGTTCGGCCCCACACTGGCCGCCGTACGCGAGACCGTCGACGCGTACTTCGAGGTGCAGAACAGCACAGCCGAAGCGGCCATCCGCCGGGAGCAGCAGGGGCAGGCGGCCTCGCTGGCGTCGGTGACCAACACGATCACCAGCCTCCGCCTCTGCTCGACCCTCGACTGGCGGGAGTTCTTCGAGTCAGTGAGCCTCGTGGAGGAAGCGCTGCGGCGCGATCCGGCGGGCGTCTACGCGCGCATGGACTTCCTCAGCCGCGACCAGCAGCGGCAGGCGGTGGAGGAACTCGCGCCTCCGGACGGGCACGCGCAGGTGCGCGTGGCGCTCAAGGCGGTGGAGAGCGCGAGACAGGCGGCCATCGCGGGCGCGCTCACGAGCCGCGAGGCACACGTCGGGTATCACCTGATCGACAAGGGCCGGCCACACCTCGAGGCCGACGTCGCTTACCGGCCTCGCTGGCGAAAGCGGCTCCTTCGCTTTGCACGCGCACACGCGACGGCGACCTACATGGGTCCGGTGGTGCTGCTCACGGCACTCCTCACGGCCGTGGGCGTCGCGTACGCCGGCGCGCGCGGGGCGACGCCGATCATGTTGACGCTCGTCGCGCTCGTGCTCATCGTTCCCGCCAGCGACTTCGCCGTGGCCGTCGTGAACCGGGTCCTGGCCTGGGCGATCACCCCACGGCGTCTCCCGCGCCTGCAGTTCAACGGCGCGATTCCCGAAGATGCCCGGACGATGGTGATCGTACCGGTGCTCATCGGCAGCCTCGACGGCGTCGACCGCCAGCTCGAGCACCTGGAAGTGCTGGCCCTCGGCAACCTCGATCCCTCCATCCACTTCGCGCTGCTCACCGACTTCCCCGATGCGGCGGCCCCTCACCTGCCAGGCGACGACGAGATTCTCGAGCGTGCGCGCGCCGGCGTCGAGGCGCTCAACACGCGCCTTGGCCCGGAACACGAGAGTCGCTTCTTCCTCTTCCACCGCGAACGCCGATGGAATGCGCGGCAGAACACCTGGATGGGATGGGAGCGCAAGCGCGGCAAGGTCGAAGAGTTCAACCGTCTGCTCCGCGGCGCCACCGATACCACGTTCACGACGACGGTCGGCAACCTCGATCTGCTTGCCGGAGTGCGCTTGTGCATCACCCTCGACGCCGACACGCGACTGCCCCGCGACGGCGCCCGGCAACTCATCGGGATCAGCCTTCACCCGCTGAACCGGCCGCGGTTCGATGCGGCCGCGGGCCGCGTCACCGAGGGCTACGGCATCCTCCAGCCGCGCGTCAGCGTGACGATGTCGAGCGCCGCGCGGTCGATGTTCGCGCGAACCTACGCCGGGCACACGGGCGTGGACCCGTACACGACGGCTGTCTCGGACGTCTACCAGGACCTCTTCGGCGAGGGCATCTTCGCGGGCAAGGGCCTGTACGACGTCGACGCGTTCACCAGGGCCCTCGAGCATCGGGTCCCCGAAAACACCCTCCTCTCGCACGATCTGTTCGAGGGCCTGTACGCGCGGACCGGCCTCGTCACCGACGTCGAGGTCGTGGACGACTACCCTCGAACGGTCCTGGCCCATGCCCGGCGCCAGCACCGGTGGGTGCGCGGAGACTGGCAGATCCTGAGGTGGCTGTTTCCGGTGGTGCCGACGCCAGCGGGCCTGCGCCGCAATGAGCTGCCTCTCATGTCGCGGTGGAAGATCCTCGACAACCTCCGGCGCAGCGTGTCGGCGCCCGCGACGCTCGCGCTTCTGCTCGCGGGGTGGACCGTCCTGCCGGGCTCGCCAGCGGTCTGGACGACGCTGGCGATCGCGGCGCTGGCGCTTCCGGTCGTCGAACAGGTGCTGATCCTGGCCGGCGGGCCGATCCCCGGCCTGCGATGGCGCACCTTCCTGCGGAGTGCATGGGGGGACGTGGAGACGGCCCTGGCCCGGGCATTGCTCCAGCTGACCTTCGTCGCCAACCAGGCGGTCGAGATGGCCCATGCCATCGGCGTCACGCTCGTACGGCTGGGGTTCACGCGAGAAGGGCTGCTCGAATGGGAGACGGCCGCGTCGAGCGCGGCTCGCGTGGGGCAACTGACAATCCACCACTTCCTGCGCGGCATGGCCGCGGGACCCGCGATTGCCGTTGCCGCCCTTCTGCTCGTCATCATCGCCAGGCCAGCGGCGCTCGTGACCGCGCTGCCGGTCATCCTTTTGTGGGCGGCGGCGCCGCTCATCGCGTTCCTGCTCAGCCGCCCGATACCCTCACGCCGAGAGCCCGTCGCCGACCGCGATCGCGAGTTCCTCCGCGCTGTGGCCAGGGACACCTGGCGCTACTTCGACACCTTCGTCACCCCGGCGCATCATCATCTGCCTCCCGACAACGTGCAGGTCGTCCCGGCGCAGACGGTCGCGCATCGCACCTCGCCGACCAACATCGGCATGGGCCTGCTCGCGACGCTCTCGGCGGTCGACCTGGGCTTCATCTCCGAGGACGAAGGCCTCACGCGGATCGACGCGACCCTGACGACCATCGAAGGTCTCGAGCGCTTCGAAGGCCACCTCCTCAACTGGTACGACACCTACACGCTCACTCCGCTCCAGCCCGCCTACGTGTCCACGGTGGACAGCGGAAACCTCGCAGGGGCGCTGCTTGCCATCGCGGCTGCGTTCTCGGCCCGCGCCTCGAAGGCCGACGCGGCGACCGCGCGCGACCTCGTCGAACTGGCGTCGCGGGCCGAGGCCTTCGTCGAGGAGATGCGCTTCGCGATGTTGTACGACAGCCGGCGCAAGCTGTTCAGCATCGGGTACCGCCTCGCCAACGGCGACGAGCCCGCACAGGCCGACGCCGGCTACTACGACCTGCTCGCGTCGGAAGCGAGGCTGGCCAGCTTCGTCGCCATCGCCAAGGGCGACGTGCCGCAGGATCACTGGTTCCACCTGGGCCGATCGCTCACGAGCGTGAGAGGCGTGCCCGTGCTGCTCTCCTGGGGTGCGACGATCTTCGAGTACCTGATGCCGCAGCTCCTCATGCGCGGCTATCCCGAGACGCTGCTCGACGAGTCGTGCCGCATGGCCGTGCGACGCCAGATCGACTACGGGCGCAGCCGCGGCGTGCCGTGGGGCATTTCCGAATCGGCGTACAACGCCGTGGATCGTCACGACGTGTACCAGTACAAGGCGTTCGGCGTCCCCGGGCTCGGGCTCAAGCGTGGGCTCGGGGAGGAGCTCGTCGTCGCCCCCTACGCCACCGCGCTTGCCGCATCGATTGTCCCGGCCGAGAGCGCCGAGAACCTGCGGCGCCTCGCCCGCGAAGGGGCGCGAGCCGAGTTCGGGTACTTCGACGCGATCGACTACACCAACCGCGCCGTCCCCCACGACGGCGAGCCGCCTGCCGAGCCGCCCGCGACGGGCACCGTGGTGAAGACCTACATGGCACACCATCAGGGCATGATCCTCGTCGCCATCGCCAACGCGCTGCTCGACGATCTCATGGTGGAGCGCTTCCACGACAACCCGCGCGTGCAGGCGACCGAGCTCCTCCTGCAGGAGCGCGTGCCGCGCCTGACGCCCACGATCGAACCGCGCCCGGTCGACGAGATGCGCGTCGTGACGCCGATCCCGGCAGGCGCCCTCCGGCGATATCGAACGCCGCACACGGCCTTCCCTCATGCGCAGCACCTCTCGAACGGGCGGTTCGTGTCGGTGGTGACCAATGCGGGCGGCGGCCACATCATGGCGGACGACATCGCGGTGACTCGCGTCAGGCGCGATGCGACATGCGATCCGGGGAGCGCCTTCATCTACCTTCGCGACGTCTGGAGCGGCGACGTCTGGTCGGCCGCCTACCAGCCGGTCCGCAAGGAGCCCGACGACTACCACGTGAGCTTCGGGCCGGACCGCGCGACCTTTCGACGGCGCGACGCCGACATGGCCACGCACCTCGACATCGCCGTGTCGATCGAGGATGACGTCGAGGTGCGGCGCCTGACGGTCACCAACCACGGCTCCCGCCTGCGCGAGATCGATGTGACCAGCTACGTCGAGGTCGTGCTTGGCACGCCGGCGAGCGACCTGTCGCACCCCGCATTCGGGAAGCTCTTCCTCGAGACCGAGTACGTGGCGGCCAGTGCGGCGCTCCTGTGCCACCGCCGCTCGCGGGATCCGAACGAGCGGCGGCTGTGGGCCGTCCACGTGGTCAGCCTCGAAGGGCGATCACAGGGGCCGGTCGAATGGGAGACGGACCGCATGGAGTTCCTGGGGCGGGGTCGCGACCCGTCTTCGGCGGCCGCGATGGATGGCCGCGCGCTCTCGGGCACCACCGGCAACGTCCTCGATCCCATCGTCAGCCTGCGCCAGCGCATCCGCGTGGCGCCGGGGCACGCGGTCCGCCTGGGGTTTGCGACCGGCGTCGCGTCGGATCGCGAGACGGCGCTCGCACTGGCCCACAAGTATCGGGACCCGGCGTCGGCCACGCGCGCCTTCACGCTGGCCTTCACGCAGGCGCAGGGCCTGCTGCACCACCTGGCCATTTCGAGCGACGAAGCCCGACAGTTCGATCGGCTGGCGTCACGCGTGTTCTTCGCCGACGGATCGCTCGCGGCCAGCGCCGAGACACGGGCCGCCCTCGAGCTGGGCCAGTCGGGCCTCTGGCCGCACGGCATCTCCGGCGACCTGCCGATGCTGCTCGTCCGCGTGGCGGGCGAAGAGGGGCCCGCCCTCGTCCGCCAGGCACTTCAGGCGCAGGAGTACTGGCGGATCAGGGGACTCTCCGCCGATGTCATCGTGCTCAACGAGCACCCCGCCAGCTATCAGGACGAGGTGCATTCGCAGCTGACGGCGCTTCTCGACACGGGCCCATGGAGCACCTGGAAGCACCGGCCAGGCGGCACCTTCCTGCTGCGCTCGGATCGACTGTCGCAGGCCGAGCGGGTCCAGTTGTCGGCCGTCGCGCGGGTCGAGCTGAGCGACACGCGC
The DNA here is from genome assembly GCA_964543955.1 of uncultured Bifidobacteriaceae bacterium. GTDB lineage: Bacteria > Acidobacteriota > Vicinamibacteria > Vicinamibacterales > UBA2999 > VFZN01. Next base: position 4,772 of record CAZJBN010000078.1, on the reverse strand, counting down.
GGCACGTTGCGCGCGCAGCTCGATCGGCCGGCGCCCTCGGCATCGGACCAACCCGCGCTCGTCCCCACGAGCCCCCCACGCGACCGTGACGACCGCGCGGATGTGTTCGACCAGGCTGCGGTGCCGCAGCTCGCCTTCGGCAATGGCATCGGCGGCTTCGCCGACCACGGCCGGACGTATGTCATCTCGCTCGAAGGCGATCGGGAAACCCCCCTTCCCTGGTCCAACATCATCGCCAACCCCGCCTTCGGCACCATCGTGACCTCGTCTGGTGCCGCGCATACCTGGGCGGGGAACAGCCGCGAGAACCGGCTCACGTCGTTCGCCAACGATCCGTCGGTCGACCCGACGAGCGAGGCGATCTTCATCCGTGACGACGAGACGGGCGAGGAATGGTCGCCCGCACCCGGACCCATGCGGCGCGACGTCCGGAGCGGGCGGATCGTCATTCGTCACGCGGCCGGAGAGACACATGTCTCGCGTGCGTCGCACGGCATCCGGCACGACCTGTCGGTGCTCGTGGACATCGACGACCCCGTCAAGTTCACGGTGCTGACCCTCAGTAACCCGGATCCCGTCACCAGGCGGCTGAGTGTCTTCGCCTACAACGACTGGCTGCTCGGTCCGCCGCGCGACGGCCAGGCGTCGCACGTGATCACGGGCCAGGATCCCCAGACGGGAGCCATCTTCGCGCGCAACCCGTATGCCGAGGAGTTCGCCCAGCGCGTCGCGTTCGCGTACTCGAGTGTGCCGCCGCGCGCGGCGAGCGGAGACCGCATGTCGTTCATCGGCAGGAACGGGTCGCTCTCACGCCCGGCGGCGCTCGGCATGGTGAACCTGCCGAGCCGATTCGGCGCGGGCCTCGATCCGTGCGCCGTCCTGCAGATGGAGATCGTCCTTCCGCCGGGCGCGAACGAACGCCTGGTGCTCCTGCTCGGACAAGGCGAGAACGTCGACGATGCGAGGCGACTGATCGACCGGCACGGCCATCCCGATGCTGCCGTCGCCGCGATCGCGCGTGTGCGGGCATTCTGGAGCCGCACGCTCGAGGCCGTTCAGGTGCGCACGCCCGACGATTCCTTCGACGTGATGATGAACCAGTGGCTGCTCTACCAGGACATCGCCTGCCGACTGTGGTCCCGCGCGGGGTACTTCCAGCCGGGCGGCGCCTACGGCTTCCGCGACCAGCTGCAGGACGTCCTGGCGCTCCTCTGCACACGGCCCGACATGGCCCGCGCCCACATCCTCAAGGCGGCCGGCCGCCAGTTCAGGGAAGGCGACGTGCAGCACTGGTGGCACGAGCCGAGCGGACGAGGGCTGCGCTCGCGCTGCTCGGACGACCTGCTGTGGCTGCCGTTCGTGACGGCGGCCTACGTCCGGGCGACCGGCGACACCGCGATCTTCGACGAGCGGGTGCCCTTCATCGAGGGCCCGCCGCTCGCGCCTGGGCAGCACGAGCTCTACGAGCTGGCGCGGGTGTCGAGCGAGGACGGCTCGCTCTTCGAGCACTGCGCGCGGGCCATCGACAAGGGAATCACGATCGGCGCGCATGGATTGCCGCTCATCGGGTCCGGCGACTGGAACGACGGCATGAACCGCGTCGGCATCGAAGGACAGGGTGAGAGCACCTGGCTGGGCTTCTTCCTCTACACCGTGCTCAACCGCTTCACCCCGTACTGCGACAGGCGCGGCGATGGCGCCCGGGCGCAACGCTACCGCTTCGAAGCCCGCCGCCTCATGACCACCGTGCAGCAGGCCTGGGACGGCGAGTGGTTCCGCCGCGGCTACTACGACGATGGGACGCCGCTCGGATCGGTGCAGAACGACGAGTGCCAGATCGACTCGGTGTCGCAGTCGTGGGCGGTGCTGTCAGGCGCCGTGCCGCAGCGTTTCGCGGAACGGGCCATGGACGCGGTCCGCACGCACCTGGTCTCCCGCGGATCGAAAATGCTCCTCCTGCTTCATCCGCCCTTCGATCGGTCCACGCAGGATCCCGGATACATCAAGGGCTATCCGCCGGGGATTCGCGAGAACGGCGGACAGTACACACACGCCGCCACGTGGGTCGTCATGGCGCTGGCACGGCTCGGCAGCGGCAACGAAGCGACCGAAGCGTTTCACATGCTGAACCCGATCAACCACGCGCGAACCGACGCCGAGGCTCTGGTGTACAAGACCGAACCGTATGTGCTGGCGGGAGATGTGTATGCCGTCGGCCCGCATCGCGGACGGGGAGGCTGGAGCTGGTATACGGGGTCTGCCGCCTGGCTCTACCGGGCCGGCCTCGAGAGCATCCTCGGGCTGACGCGGCGCGGCACGACGTTCGCCATCGATCCGTGCATCCCGTCGTCATGGCCGGGGTTCAGGATCAGCTGGCAGGTCGGACCGCGCACACGCTACGACATCGCCGTGCGCAACCCGTCGCGGCGGTCCCGCGGTGTGGCGTCGGCGACGCTCGACGGGCGCGCCGTCCCCGCCGCGAGGATCCCTATCGAGGACAACGGCGCGGTGCACGTGGTGGAAGTCGTGATGGGAGGTGGGAGGTAGGAGGAAGCTGCTTCCTGCTTCCTACTTCTCACTTCTCACTTCTCACTTCTCACTTCTCACTTCTCACTTCTCACTTCTCACTTCCTGCTTGCTAGCAGGACACGCACTTGTGGTTGTTCACGGCGCCGAGCGATTCGAGCAGCTGAACGGTCTCGGGGTACGGCTGGGTTCGCTGGACGGGCCCGTTGGCCATGTCGACGGTGGTCCGGCCTTCGCGATCCACGGCTCTGACGTTGGCCCCGCGCGAGACGAGGAACGTGATCATCTCGTTGTCGCCTCGCGCCGCCGCATGGTGCAAGGCGGTGTTCCCCTCGTGATCCGCGGCATTGACGTCGGCGCCGAGCTCGTCGACGAGATACTGCACCGCCGCCAGCATGCCCGTCGGCGCGTAGCGATGGGAGTTGGCGGCGAAGCCTTCGCCGTAGCCCACGCCCGCGGCGGCCTGGAGCGGCGTCACCGACGGTCCGCCAACCGGGACGGGCGGGATGGTGGAGGTGTCGTTGACCTGGCGCTGTTCGGTGCCGTCGCCGAAGCGGGGACGCGCGGCGGGTTTGATGGTCCGGATGTGCGGATCGGCGCCGTACTCGACCAGCAGCTTCATCGCCTCGATGTCGCTCGCATAGGCGGCGCGCCAGAAGGGCGTCGCGCCAATCTCGTCCACGCCTGAGAGGTCGAAGCTGTAGCCGGAGTACCAGACCTTCTTGTTCAGCCTCGCGTTGACGCGGGCGCCTTTGTCGAGCAGCACCTGCATCATGTCGAGATAGCTGAGGGTCTGCTGCCGGTAGGCCTGCGGCTGCGGATAGAGGGCTTTGGGGGCCCACTGCACGTTGAGCACGGCGTAGAGGGGAGTGGCGCCGTTCTCGGCCTGCAGGTTCACGTCGGCGCCGCGGTCGATGAACATCCGGGCGAGGTCGAAGTGGCCGTTGATGATCGCGGCCATCAGCGGGCTGTTGCCGTCCGCGCCCGAGACCTGGTTGACATCGGCGCCCGCGTCGAGGAGCGCGGTCGACGCGGCGACGAAGCCGTCGCGCGCGGCGAAGAGAAGCGGCGTGAAGCCGCCCTGGCCCGCGATGAGCTCGTTCAGCTGGAACTGGCGGTCGACGCCGGCGATGCGCGGGGGCTGTTGGGGCGGGGCGGCGGGCCGGGCCGGGCCACCACCGGCGGCCGGCGCCTGGCCACCGCCCGGGGCGGGCGCGCCGGGCACGGCGGGATTGCCGCCAAAGCCCATGCGATCGCGCGTGAGGCTGCTCAGGTCGACCACCTTCGTCGTCGACCTGACGTCGGCGCCGCGTGACACCAGCAGCGTGATGACCGGCGCGCGGTCGGCGGCGGCGGCAAACATCAGGGCGTTCAGACCGCGGACCGATTCGACGGCGTTCGGATCGGCGCCCGCATCGAGCAGCGCCGCCACGGTGTCGACGCTCCCGGACTCGGCGGCCACCATGAGAGGCGTGGTGCCCGTGCGTGACGCCTCCTTCCAGTCGGCGCCGGCCTCGATGAGGACCGGCACGAGTGCCGCACGGCCCTGGCGCGCCGCCAGGTACAGCGGCGTGTAGCTGCCCAGGCGCGTTGTCGCCTTGATGTTGGCGCCGGCGAAGAGCAGCATGCGGGCCATGGCCAGGTCGCCGCTCATGGCCGCCCAGTGCAGGGCGGTCATGCCGTCGCCCTGGGCGGCGTTGACGTCGGCGGCCTTGCCCAGCAGCTGCTTGACGGCGTCGCCATCACCGCGTTGGGCGGCGTCGGCGACCGCCGCACTTCCGGCCTGCGCCTGGACGAGGGCCGAGAGGCACACGGCCCCGACCAGCGCGCCAAGAGTGCTCCACACCATCCGGGTCCCTGACATCGGGCTGCTCTCCTCCGGGTCGTGTCGCCGCGCCTCAGGCGACGGTCGTGTCGCCCGTCTGGTTCAGGTCGAACTCGCTCGAGCTGTCGCCGAACGTCGCCACGTCGTCGAGCCCGAGCGCATGCGCGGCGCTCAGCATGACGTTGGCCATGGGCGTGCCGTCGGCCGCCTTGTGGTGAAGGCCGCCCTTGATCGCACCGCCGGCGTGGCCGGCGAGGAACAGCGGACAGCGTTTGTGGTTGTGCACGTTCGAGTTGCCCATCGGCGATCCGTAGATGAGCAGCGTGTTGTCGAGCAGAGTGGACTCCCCGTCGGGGGTGTTCTTCAGCTTCTCGAGGAAGTAGGGAATCATGCTCACGTGGTACTTGTTGATCTTCGCGTA
>CAZJBN010000077.1:6914-22465 GCA_964543955.1 uncultured Bifidobacteriaceae bacterium | reverse complement strand
GTGCCCGAGTGCCCGGGTGCCCGGGTGCCCGAGTGCCCGAGTGCCCGAGTGCCCGGGTGCCCGGGTGCCCGAGTGCCCGAGTGCCCGAGTGCCCGAGTGCCCGGGTGCCCGGGTGCCCGGGTGCCCGAGTGCCGGGTGGCCGGGTGCCCGCATGCCGGGTGCCCCAAAGTGCCGGATGCTGAGTGCACTCCGCGTCGCCGGTGAAGAAGTCAGTGAGGGCCGCATGATCTCGAACGACCGGATTCCCAACAACGTCGACCTCTCAGGCAACAAGCGCCTGCAGCGTGCGCTCGAACACTGGCAGCCGGCCTATCTGGACTGGTGGCGCGACATGGGGCCGCAGGGCTTCCAGGATCATCACCAGGTGTACCTGCGGACGGCCATCAGCGTGGACGCCGCCGGCTGGGCGCACTTCGATTACGTCAAGCTGCCCGAATACCGCTGGGGCATCTTCCTCGCCGAGCCGACCCACGATCGGCGAATCGGATTCGGTGACTTCAAGGGCCAGCCCGCCTGGCAGGAGGTGCCGGGCGAGTTCAGGAACCAGCTCCGTCGCCTCATCGTGATCCAGGGCGACACCGAGCCCGCCAGCGTGGAGCAGCAGCGCCAGCTCGGCGCGCACTGCCCGAGCCTCTACGATCTGCGCAACCTGTTCCAGGTCAATGTCGAGGAGGGCCGTCACCTCTGGGCGATGGTCTACCTGCTGCACTCCTACTTCGGCCGCGACGGCCGCGAAGAAGCCGAGGCGCTGCTTGAGCGCCGGAGCGGCAACGACGACACGCCGCGCATGCTCGAGGCGTTCAACGAGCCCATCGACACGTGGCTGGACTTCTTCGCCTTCACGATGTTCACCGATCGGGACGGCAAGTCACAGCTGCTCTCGCTCTCCGAGAGCGCGCTGGATCCGCTCGCGCGGACGACGCGCTTCATGCTGACCGAGGAAGCGCATCACATGTTCGTCGGCGAGACGGGCATCTCGCGGATCCTCGAGCGCTCGTGCCAGCTCCTGCGCGAATCCGGCTTCTCGGGCGACGTCCGCAAGGTGGGCGGCATCGACATCCCGCTCATCCAGAAGTTCGTGAACTTCTGGTTCAGCCAGAGTCTGGACCTGCACGGGAGCGAGGTGTCGAGCAACGCCGCGGCGTATTTCTCGAACGGCCTCAAGGGCCGCGCCGAGGAAGACAAGCACGACGACGACCACATCCTCGCCGCGAACCTGTACATGCTCGACATGCTCGACGACAGCGGGCGCATCATCCGGCAGGAAGTGCCCATGCGAAACGCCCTCAACGAGGTCCTGCGCGACTGGTACGTCGGCGACTGCCAGGCCGGCGTCGACCGCTGGAACAAGCGCGTTCTCGAGGCGCACGGCATGTCCGACCGCATCTACCTGCCCTCGCGCAAGTTCAACCGCCGGGTCGGGGTGTACTCGGGCAAGCACTTCGATCCGATGGGGCAGCCGCTCTCGGCGGAGGAGTGGGAGCGGAGGAAATACGAGTGGCTGCCGGGCCCTGAGGACAAGGCGTACCTGCACAGCATCCAGGTGACCCCGGTCTACAAGCCCGGGCAGTTCGCCAACTACATCGCTCCACCCGCACGCGGTATCAACCGGTTGCCGATCGACTTCGAATACGTGCGGACGGAAGCTTGAAGATCGCGTCGGGAACCGGGAACCCGGTTCCCGACATTGCCTTTATGACCTACACCCGCATCGCCTACAACGTCGCCGACGGCGTCGCCGTCATCACGCTCGACGATCCGCCGGCGAACACCTACTCATACGAGATGATGCGTGAGATCGACGATGCGGTGCTTGCCGCTCGCATGGATCCCTCGGCTCACGTCATCGTCTTGATCGGTGCCGGGGAGAAGTTCTTCTGCGCCGGCGCCAACATCGGGATGCTCGAGAGTGCAGACCCGACGTTCAAGTACTTCTTCTGCCTGCACGCCAACGAGACGCTGAGCCGCCTCGAGCAGACGCCGAAACTCGTCATCGCCGCGCTCAACGGCCACACGGTCGGCGGGGGGCTCGAAGTGGCCATGGCCGCCGACATCCGCATCGCCCGCAAGGACGGCGGCAAGATCGGCCTTCCCGAGGTGGCGCTCGGCGTGCTTCCCGGTACCGGCGGCACGCAGCGGCTCGCACGACTGGTCGGCAAGGCCAGGGCCATCGAGATGATGACCGCCGGCGCCCTGAGCTCCTTCGAGGACGCGGCCGCCATCGGTCTCGTCAACCAGGTGTGGGGAGACGACGAACTGAAGGGTCGGCGTTTCGCGGATGCCGTGCTGGACTACGCCAGGGAGTTCACGCCACCGCGGCGGGCGAGCAAGGCGGTCGGCCACATCAAGCGCGCCGTGCAGTCGGGCCTCGAAATGAGCCTGCAGGACGGTCTTGCGCTCGAACGGGAACTGCAGCAGCGCCTGTTCGAGTCCGAGGACGCGAGAGAAGGCATTGCCGCGAACCTGGCGAAGCGCAAGCCGGTGTTCAAGGGGAAGTGAAGAGTCGCATGATCGAGACCATTGCAGTGCTCGGCGCCGGCACGATGGGACACGGCATTGCCCATGCGTCGATCGCCGCCGGCTTCTCAACGAGGCTGTACGACGTCTCCGAGGCGCAGCTCGAGAAGGCACGCCTCCAGGTCGGCGCCATCGTCCGCAAGGGCGTGGAGCTCGGCAAGGTGGCGCCGGCTGACGCTGACGCGATGCGCGCGCGATTGTCGGTCACCTCGAGCATGGCCGACGCGGTCGCCGGCGTGGGTCTGGTCATCGAGGCTGCGCCGGAGAAGGTGGACCTCAAGGTCGCGCTGCTCTCCGAGACGGAGTCCTACGCGCCGGCCGACGCCGTGATCGCCTCCAACACGTCGGCGCTCAGCATCACGGAGCTGGCGGCGGTCCTGAAGGAACCGGGCCGCATGGGCGGCATGCACTTCTTCAACCCGGTCCAGAAGATGAAGCTCGTGGAAGTGGTCCGCGCTCTCGAGACGACCGAGGAAACGATCTCCGCAATGGTGGCCGTGGCCGAGCGCATGGGCAAGGAGACCGTCCTCATCCGCGAGTCGCCCGGCTTCATCACGAGCCGTATCAACGCGATGATCGGCAACGAGGCCTTCTACATGCTCCAGGAAGGCGTGGCTTCGGCCAGAGACATCGACAAGGCGCTCAAGCTCGGCCTGAACCACCCGATGGGCCCGTTCGAGCTCGTCGACCTCGTCGGCCTCGACACGCGGCTGAGCATCCTGCAGTATCTCCACCGCACGCTCGGCGAGAAGTTTCGTCCGTGCCCGCTGCTCGAACAGCACGTGAAGGGCGGACGGCTCGGCCGCAAGGCCGGCAAAGGCATCTACGACTACTGACAACGGCGGGCGATCTCCAGCCGCTCGCTCTTCGATTCGTCGTGCTGGTCAATAGAACTTCCGGGAGATGTTGAATCCGATGTACCAGTCGTCGAAGCTGGTTCCGCCCTGCGCCACCTGTCCCATGGTGGTCCCGAATCCGTTCGAGAAGTTGAGCTGGAAGCTGTGGCCGCCCGCCCGCTTCTCGATGCCGAAGCTCACGAGCGCGTCGCCAGGCGCGTAGCCGGTCACCCTGGGCGAGATCTCGGCCGTCACGTACACCGTTGGACGGATCCGCATCCGCGTGCCGAGGCCGATCAGGAACGTGCTGTCGTCGCCGACCAGATCGGACGGTCCGGGGTTCGTGTTGTTCACCCAGATCGGCTGCGCGTACACCGCGCCGAGGGCGCCGAGCTCGCGCGACACCACCACCCCAACGGCCGGCGAATAGCGGTCGCGGAAGTTGTCCGTCCCGTCGACGCTGATCCACAGGTTCACCCCTGCGGGAAAGGACGCCTGGTTCACGGCGTCGTACTGCCCGAAGAACTGGATGGTTCGATCCGACGTGCGGTAGATGCCGGCCTGCGCGCCGCGAAACAGCCCGTACCTCAGCTCGAGCCCGATCTGCGCCCCGGAATCGAACCCGAAGAAGTCCTCGAGCAGGCTGCCGAAGTCGCCCGCTCCGAGCGGTCGCGCGAAGCGATGGGTGACGCGGAAGGCGAACCTGCCCTTCGGCAGGCGGAGCGTCGTGGGCAACGCGTTGATGGTGAAGTCCGGCTGCGCCACGTTGACGTCGAGGTCGGGATCTTCGTCCGGAAGCTGCGCCCGGGCCGGCAATGCCGTCACTCCAGCGAGCAGCAGGCCGATCAGGGTCGAGCGTGCGACATCGGTCACCGGTTCGGTCTCCTGCTCCAAGACCCGGTCGAGGGGGCCGCACTCGCGGCACGGCTCGGGCACGGTGGGGCCGTCGAACGGTCAATCGTTTCTCGCGGCGTCTTCGAGCCATCGCCGGATGGGTGACGGCCTTCCGGGCGGCCAGGAACGCGGATGTGATGAGCGCAGGGGATGGGGCCGGCAGGCCGCTCAACGTCTCGTGATGCGCAGACGCCACATGCCTGACTGCGACGGCAACCGCGCGCTCGTCTCTCATCCCGCCGTTCCCATCCGGCATGCGAACACGCACGCGCAGATGTTGAAGTGCCGTGGCGGGGACCTGCTGGACACGGACACGATATGTGCCCCCGGCAGGTGCGCCGTCCCCACCACGGCAGTCGTGACGGGGCCGCCCCTGATGGCAACGCCCGCCGCGGACTACGAGGAGCAAAACGGATGCCTGCCTGTGAGCAGGGCGTCAACCGTGGAGTGTCGCGGCTTTTCGCGGACGAGAGCGGCGAACGACGTAACTGGTTACGGACGGCGTAACCGGCGGCGCCTGGGACCGCCAGCCGGGCGGAGGCTACAGATGCTCGCGGTGCTTGAGCAGATAGTGGCTGAGAGCGCGCTGGCTGATGCCCATGAGCTCTGCGGCGTCCTTCTTGACGCCGCCGGCCCGTTCGAGCGCGCGTCGGATCGTCTCGAGCTCGGCCCACTCGAGGTTGTCGTGCAGGCCCAGCGATGGCAGCCCGACGTGTGACGACGGCGCGACGGCGCCCATGAGCCACACCGTCTCGCGCGTCAGACGACGTCCGGTCGCGAGCACGACCGCTCGCTCGATGGTGTTCTCGAGCTCGCGCACGTTGCCGGGCCAGTCGTATCGAGACAGTTCCTCGAGTACCGTGGCATCCACGCCGTCGATGGGTTTGCCCAGCGACCCCGAGAACTTGCGGAGGAAGTGATCGACCAGGAGCGGGATGTCCTCGCGGCGCTCGCGGAGCGGGGGGAGGGCAATCGGAATGACATTGAGGCGGTAGTACAGGTCTTCCTGGAACCGGCCGTCGGCCACCATCTGCCGCAGGTCACGATTCGAGGCGGCGATGACGCGCAGGTCGACCTTCTGCGTGCGCTCGGCGCCGAGCGGCTCGAACTCGCGATCCTGCAGCACCCTCAGCAGCTTGGCCTGCACCGACGGGCTGATGGTCGCAATCTCGTCGAGGAAGATCGTGCCGCCGTCGGCAAGCGCGAACCGGCCTTTCTTGGACGAGATCGCACCGGTGAACGCGCCTCGCACGTGGCCGAAGAGCTCGGACTCGAGCAGCGTCTCGGGAATGGCCGCGCAGTTGACCTTGATGAGCGGCATGTCGCGCTGCGCACTCCTCGAATGAATCGCGCGTGCCACCAGCTCCTTGCCGGTTCCGGTCTCGCCGGTCAGGAGGACGGTGCTCCTGGACTCGGCCACGCGCTCGGCCCGCGTGATGAGCTCCACGATCGCGCGGCTCCGTCCGACGATGCCGTAGTGCCCGAACTCGACGTCGCGCTCGCTGAGGAGATAGCGCAGGCCCCAGCGCGCGCGCTGGTCCTCGATGGCGCGCCTGGCGATGACGAGCAGCTCGTCTACCTCGAAGGGCTTCTGGAGATAGTCGCGTGCGCCGAGCTTCATCGCTTCGACCGCGCTCTCGATGCTGCCATGCGCCGTCATCATGACGACGGCAGGACGCTCGGCCTCGGGCAGGGTCTCGACGATCTCGCGAATGAGGTCCAGGCCGGTGTGGTCCGGCATCAGATAGTCGACGATCAGCAGGTCGAACGGACGCTCGCCGACGAGCTTCAGTGCCTGCCCGGCACTCGGGGTCGTCACGACGTCGTGACCGTCGTCCCGCAGCGCGCGGCCGAGCGTCTTGAGGATCTTCTCCTCGTCGTCTGCGAGCAGGATGCTGCCGGGCATGGTCATGAGGTCGTGGTGGCGCCCGGGCCCAGCTCCACCCGGAACTCGGTGCCCTGGCCGGGACGGCTCGTCACCGAGACGTGGCCGCCGAGGCCGTCGATGATGTTCCGGGCGATGGCGAGGCCGAGGCCGGTGCCGCCGCGACGGGTGGTGAAGTATGGATCGAAGATGTGCGGCAAATCATCCGGCGGGATGCCGGCGCCCGAGTCGCGCACGACAATCGAGACTCCGCCCGCCGTGTCGGGCCGTGTCTCGAGTTCGATGGTGCCGGCATCGGCGGCGCGCCCGGCTTCGCTCACGGCGTGCTGCGCGTTGGCCAGCAGGTTGACGAGGACCGTGCGCAGGCGTTCGTGGTCGGTGACGATGGGCGCAAGGTGCGGGGCGAGGCGAAGGGTCACGGCGGGGACGCCGTTGACGGACACGGCTCGTACGGCATCCTCGCAGACGGCGTTGACGTCGGCGGGCGCCGAGTCCACGCGGATCGGACGGGCGAAGTCCAGCACGTCGTTGACCAGGTGGTTCAGCCGCGCGATCTCCTCGTCGATGTCGCCGGCCGCATCGCGCACGTCGCCTGGGTCGGCGCCGCGGCGTGTCAGCGTGCGGAGCGAGCCCTTGATGATCATCAGGGGGTTCCTGACCTCGTGCGCGATGACCGTCGACAGCCGGCCGAGCGCCGAGAGGCGGTCCCGCTGGGCCGCTTCGCGCTGGAAGCGCCGAATGGCGTCGGTCAGGCTGTTGAACGTGCTGGCCAGCACATGTGCGTCCTCGTCGTACAGGCCGCGCGCCCCCGTCAGCGTGATCTTCCGCGTCAGATCGCCGCTCGTCATGAGCTCGCGCATGTGATCGGTGATGCGCGCGAGCGGACGCGTGATCGTTCGCGCCACCCAGTAGCTGATGGCCACGGCGAGGAGCACCGAGACGAGCGCAAGGCTGAGGAGGAACGCCTGGATCTCGCCAAGCGTGCGCATGCGCTCGGTTCGCGAGTGCATGACCACGACCGACGGCACCGAGTGGCCGGCGGCCGCCGGCGGGAGCGGGCGCACGAGCGCCACATATTCCGCGTCACCGAACCGGATGGTCGCGTGGCGCTGATCGGCGGCGAGGCCTTCGAGTGTGGCGTGCGAGTCGAGCCCGAGCGATGAGGCCTGCACACGCCCGTCCACGGCAAAGGCCACCGCCGCGCCGGTCGCCTGGCTGAGGCTCCGCGCGCGGTCCTCGTCGAGGAGATAGCCGACCGTCAGCGTGCCCAGCCGCTCGAGGTCGAGCTGGATGGGCACGTCGACGACACGCAGGACACCGCCCGAACCGTCGCCGACCGAGGCCAGGAGCGCGCCCCGGCGATCCCGGACCTCGAGGAAGTCCGATCCGAGTTGCATCTGATAGTCCTCCGCGATCGGCTGGATCGTGGGACCGTGCCCGGTGTCCACTGCCGCCTTGAAGCGGGGCAGGTCCGCCAGCAGACGCGCGCTGATGGTGAAGGCCTCGAAGAGCGCCTCCTGCTGCTGATCGACGATGTTCGCGGCGGTCTGGAGGTCGCGATCGAGCGCGTCCTCGGTCTCGGTCGTCAGCCGCGCCCGCACGAAAAACAGCGCCGCACCAATGGACAGCGCCGCCAGCAGGGCGCTGGCGAGGAAGATGCGGTTGGTGAGCGAGCCAAGGACGGCCATCACGGCACCACCAGGTCGAGATCCGTCCACCCGCCGGACAGAATCGTCGCCGGACGCGTGACGCGGGGCTCGCCTTCGTACCAGCCCACGACCGTATAGGTCCCGGGCGGCAGGCTGGGGAGCTCGAAACGGCCGTCGATGTCGGTCACGTCGAAGAACGGATGCGCGAAGACCAGCACATACGCGTTCATGTGCGAGTGGATGTCGCAGAAGACGCGGACGATGCCCGGTCGATCCATCCGGACCGCCTTGGAGCGGCCGGCCGCGTAGCGCCCGAGATCGAATCGCCGCGCGCGGGAGAGCGAGAAGACGTTGTGGTAGGTGCGGTCGCTGTTGGGGAAGTCCACGACCGTGCCCACCATCACGGCCAGCACGTGCGGCACGAAGCGCTCGTTCCGCTGGTCCATGACCGCGCGGCTGGGCTCGGGCTCATCGAATGCCGCACGCGGAGCCGTCTCGAGGTACACGACGCCTCGGCGCAGATCCGGGAGATCCCTCGGGGCGCCTGCGCCAGGGTCGGCGACTTCGGGCCGGCGCTCGGTCGCGCGGGCCAGACGGCGGATGTCGAGCCGTCCGCGCACGCCGCCGGTCGCCGGTCGCTGGCCCTCTGCCGTCGGAGACGACTGGCGGACGACCTCTGTCACGTCGAGGACCGTGGCCCCGCCGGCGACTCCGCGGTCAATCGGCAGGGCGGCGCACATCGCCGCCGTCAACGCAAGCGCCGTGCCGGTCCATGAGCGATGTCCTGGCACCATCAGAACCAGTAGACGAGCTGCGCGGCGCCAATCGAATCGTGCCGCACGCGCCCGCCGTCCCGTTGGTTACGTTGCCACGCGAACTTCGCGACGAGGTTGCGCAGGATGGACACGCTCAGCGCCGTTTCCAGCCTTCTGACGTCGGCTTCCCACGGCAGGTTCCCACCCGTGCCGGCCAGCTTCGAGAACCACAACCCATCCAGGCGCGCCGCCACGGCAACGCCGGGCCACACGCGGTAGCGGCCTTCGACGATGGCGGACCGTGCCACGAGCGGACGGTCCACGGCCGGCGTGTCGACCGCAGGCATGGTCCACGAAGCCCGCAGGAGCTCACCGCGCACGATCCAGCGCCCCAGCGAGTATTCGGCGTCGAGACCGAAGGCGGTTTGCCGCGCGCCGGAGACACTCAGCGGATCGGCCAGTGCGTCGTCGATGTCCGAATCGAGCCACGCGCCGCGGGCCGCAGACGCCCCGAGACGGAGCCCCGTCAGCGGTCGGACGATCAGGCGTCCCGCCGTTTGCGGCCGCCCGTTGTTGTCGGCCACCCTCGGGTCCGAGAGCGACCCCGTCGTCAGGGCCGCAGTCCACTCGACGATGCCGGCGACGCCGTGGACCTGCAAGCCCGTGTCGTATCGCGCCGTGGTCACGATGCTCACGCCAGGGCCGGGCGCCGGGTTGCCAATCGGAAAATCCGATTCCCATCCGCGCCCGCGCATCCGGTGCAGGTCGTCGGCCGTGGCGGGAATGGCGTCGGGTTGAGGCGACAGCAGGTACTGGTAGGCGAGCGGCTGTCCGATGACGACGTTGTCGTACGCGTAGACCGTTCGGGCGAACGCGCCAAAGGTGGGCGGGACGCGTCCGCCCTGGATGTCGAACCGCCGCTCGGGCCAGGGACGGATCCGCACGAAGAGCGCGTACGGCGTCAATCGATCGCCGTGGTCCAGCCGGATCTCGGCAAGGAACTGCACCCGGCTCGACGCGCGCACTTCGGTTGCGAGGCTGACCCTGAAATTGCGCAGCGCGTTGTACTCGTAGTCCGTGTAGTTGAAGAAGCCAGGATCGTCGGTGGCCATCGTCCCGACCAGTTCGGCGCCAAAGACGATGTGGCCATTGGCGACGGAGATGGGCGCCTCCGGCAATCCCTGTGCACACACGTCGCCCGCAAAGGCAAGGCACGCGATCAGGGCAGCCACCCGCACAGTCGGCCTGACGGTCAAAAGTATAATTGGCCATGCAAACGCTGGTCCTGCTGGTCGTGATGGCGCTCCTGGCCTCGCCGGCCGCCGCGGCCACGGATCGACAGACCCATCGGCTCGCGCTGCCCGCCGAGCGGACGCTCACGCTGGACCTGACGATCGGCAAGGTTCGCGTCGAGGGCGTCGATGGTCAGGAGGCGGACGTTCTCATCGAGCGAACGGCACCGGACGTCGCTGCACTGGCGCGTATTCCCGTAGTGATTGACGAGTCGCCGGACAAGGTCGCCATCCGGATCGTCCAGGCGGAAGGCGGCACCGATCCTGCGCTCAGTGTCGACGTGGTGCTGCGCGTTCCCGAACGTGCGAGGGTGGAGCACATCCGCATCATGGAAGGCCGCCTCGACCTTCGGAGCTTTCGGGGGACGCTGACCGCAGACGTGCGACGCGGGCCGATCGAGGGCACGGATGTGTCAGGCACCCTGCGCCTCGAGGCCGGCATTGGATCGGTCGTGCTCCGCAACGCGCGGCTCGCGCCTGACGGACTGCTGCGGCTGCGCGCGTTCAACGGCGACGTGCGCCTGCAGATGCCAGGCGCGCCGCCCGACGCGCGCGTCCTGGCGCTGGCGCTGAACGGCACGATTCAGTCGGATATCCCGATGACCACCCGCGACACCTGGGGTCCACGCTGGAGCGAGGCCACGCTGGGCAAGGGCGAGCCCGTCATCTCGATCGACGTCGTGACCGGCAAGGTGGAGATCAGGACGCGCTGAGAAAAAGGGGTCAGGCGTCTTTTTTCAGGCATCAGGATCGCAACAAAAAAGACGCCTGACCCCTTTTTCTCAGCGCCGGAGCCGCTGCTGCGCGTCGCGATAGCGTGGCGACTCGGGCGGCACCTTCGACCAGGCCTCGCGCGCCCTGACCGGGTCCTTGAGCCGTCGATCGTAGAGGTCCCCGAGCGTCCACCACACTTCCATGGGGTTGGGAGGGAACTGCCTCGCCATGTGTTCCCACACCTCGGCTGCCGCCTGGTACCGATTCATGTCGACATAACCCGTCGCCAGGCTGTTCAACGCGAGCATGGTTTCGGGGTCGCCGGGGAACTGGTCCGCAATCATGCGCCAGGTGACGAGGATGGCCGGCACCTCGATGTTCAGGACCGGATCAGTGGCCCGCAACTGGCGCCGCGACGCTTCGTACTGGCGCTTGGCCCCGAGCGCCTGCCTGGCCTGCGCCGTGCCCGGGCTGTCGCGGGCGATCTCGCCGAAGAGATCGTTGGCCTCCGCGCGGCGCTGAGCGTCGCGGGCTCGTGCGAGGAGAAGGGCCCGGCGGAGCTTGGCCTCGACCGCACGGCTGTCGGTCGCGAAGCGCCGGCCGAACTCGAGATAGGCCGCCATCGCATCCTCTGCACGGCCGGCACGCTCCAGCGTCTCGCCGGCGAGGAACCCGGCATCGGCGCCCGCCGCCAGATTGGGATACGCAATCGCAATCGCACGGAGGTCAGCGACACCCTGGTCGATGAGCTGGTTGGCGATCTTCGCGCGCGCGACGTCCAGCCGCTCGGCGGCTTCGGCGCTCGCGGCATCGACAGGCGGTGTGGCTGATGCTCGTGTCGTGGACGGAGTCGAGGCCGGGGGTGTTGTCGCGCCGTCTGTCGAGGGTGGGCGCGCCTCGGCGCCCCCCGGTACTGCCAGAGCCGATTCGGACGGCGGTACGCCGGACACGTCCGTCGCTCCCGGAGTCTCGGGCACGACGCTCTCCGGCAAAGGCAGGAGCACGGGCGAGGTGCTGGCAAGCTCGGTCGCGCGCTCGTCGGGGCGCGTGGACAGGTAGAGCCCCGCGCCGACCGCCGCCAGCGCCGTCAAGACCACGCCGCCGAGGACCAGCACCTTCGTGCGCGACATCGCCGCGATGTCAGCTGCGGGCGGTACGACTGCCACCGGGGATGGCACCGGCGCCGCCGGCGAGGCGTCAGCCTGGGGCGTGGATTGCGCGCGGACCGCCTCGGACCCGGCAACTGGCGGCCCTGCGACAGCGCTGCCGCTGACCGGGATCGCCACGCGACGCGTGCCGGAGTCGCGGCGCAGGCGCTGCAGGTCGGCGCGCAGGTCTCCGGCGGTCTGGTATCGAAGGGTCCGATCCTTTTCGAGGGCCTTCGAGATAATTCGGTCGAGTTCGCCCGGAACCGTGGCGTTGAAGGAACTGGGCCGGGCCGGATCCCGGTTCAGGATCCCGTCGAACACCACGGCCGTCGTCGTGCCGGGGAAGCTCTGACGGCCGGTCGCCATCTCGTACAGGACGACGCCGAACGAGAAGAGATCGGTGCGTGCATCGAGGTCCTCGCCCCTCGCCTGCTCCGGCGACATGTAGGCGATCGTCCCCACGGTCGTGCCGACGATGCTCGTGAAGTGCGGCGGCGCCTGGGTCTCGAGACTGCCAAGGGTGGACAGCCGCGCGTTCGATGCCAGTTTGGCCAGGCCGAAGTCGAGCACCTTCACCTGCCCGCGCCGCGTGATGAAGATGTTGGGCGGCTTGATGTCGCGGTGCAGGATGCCTTCGGAGTGTGCCGCCTCGAGCGCGTCGGTGACCTGGGTGCCGATGTCGAGCAGGGTCGGGAGATCGAGCGGCTGCCCCCCCACGCGGCGATCGAGCGGCTCGCCGTCCAGCAGTTCCAGCGCGAGATAGCACTGGCCGTCGTGCTCGTCGAACTCGTACACCGTGCAGATGTTCGGGTGGTTCAGGGACGAGGCGGTCCGCGCCTCCCGCCGGAAGCGTTCCACGGCTTCCTCGCCCGAGGCGTTACCGGCCGGCAGGACCTTGAGGGCGACAAAGCGTCCCAGTCGCTGGTCGCGGGCGCGGTAGACGACGCCCATGCCGCCGGCGCCCAGCTGTTCAATGACCCGATAGTGCCCAAGCGTTTGACCGATGAGGGAATTCGACACGACGCGGAAAGCCATCGTAAGCCGTTACGCCTTGACAGGGAAGGGGATCAGGGACGAAGATGAGATTTTGAAACTCCGTTCCGTATAGTGGAATCACACGCCAGCGCGCAGCCAGGCCCGGTTCAGGGCCAGCAGACCTCCATCGACAAGGCGCTGGAGCTCTGCGAAGTGCTGAGCGGGAACCCGCGGGGCATGAGCCTGTCGGACCTTGCCCGCGCGCTCCGTCAACCGCCGTCCAGCGTCCACCGGCTGCTCGGCGTGCTGAAGCGGCGCGGATACGTCCGCCAGGACGAGGAAACCGGTCGCTACCTGCTGACGCTCCGGATGCTCGACCTCAGCTTCCGCGCGCTCGGCCGTTCAGAGATCCGGCTGCATGCGTACCCCTACATGCGGGAGTTCGTGCTGAGCACGCCGTACCGCGGCTTCATCGCCATCCCGTCGAGCGGCGAGGTCACGTATCTCTGGCGCTCCGGCCCGGACGATGTGGCCATGCATACCGTGTACGGCAAGGAAATGCCATCGCACTGCTCGCTCTATTTCTCGCCCCGGCAGGCGACGCGGCGGTTGAGTTGTCTGCGCCTGGTCACGCGCGGGGACGTGGCCGAGCCCGAGCGGGTCATGGTGCGTCTGGGGCCGCCCCCTGTCGCACCCGGCGCGGTGCAGCGGATGTCGTGCACGTGCGCGCCCGTCCAGGACTACACGGGGCAGGAAGTGGCACGCGTCGGGCTCTTCGGCCATGGCGCCGAGGACGCGCCGATTCTGACGGGCTGCCATAAGGACGTCTGGGACCTGTCGAGGCGGATTTCGCTCAGGCTGGGGTTTCTGCCGCCCGCCCTCGAGGGCACGGCGTAGCGGCCGGGGCGAACCGCCACGGGCGCGTTCGCTTCGGGATGAGACTGACGGAATTGTGAGGCGCGCGGCCCGGGGGCCGTGGCCGGTTTGGGAGGCATCGTAACGTGGCGTACATCATCTGCGAACCCTGCATCGGCACCAAGGACACGGCCTGCGTGGACGTCTGCCCGGTGGACTGCATCCACCCCCGCAAGGACGAGGGCGACTTCGACGGGGCCACGCAGCTCTACATTCACCCCGACGAGTGCATCGACTGCGGGGCGTGCGTGCCGGCCTGCCCGGTCGAGGCCATCTTCGCGCTGGACGAAGTGCCGGACAAGTGGGCCAGCTACATCGAGGTCAACGCGAAGCACTATCAGAAGTAGAATACGGGCGACCGAGCCCGGGCGCGCCACCCGGGCGCCAACTTGCGAGGGTGGTCCGTATGCCGACACTGCTTCGCCTGCCGCTGCTGATCCTGGCCCTGGGAGTGGCGCTCGCGACCGGAGCGCGCGGGGGTGCCGACGGCCCTGACACGGCATCCGTCCAGTTCCAGTTGGCGACGCTGCTCTTCGAAGAGACGCGCTACCCGGAGGCGCTCGAGGCCTTCCGGCGCGCGACGAGCGCGGAGAACCCCGATATTGCGGTGGCCGCCCGGATTGGCGTGGTCAAGTCCGCGCTTCGCATTGGCGAGTTCACCGAGGCCCAGCGCGAGGCGATTGCGCTGCGCCAGCTGGCGCCGACCAATCCCGAGGCGCTCACGGTGCATGCCGACGCCCTCTGGGCGTCGGGCGCGTTCGACGAAGCGGAGCAGGAGTATCGCGACGCCCTGGCCGTGACGCCGGACTCGTCGCGTGCGCACCACGGCCTGGCGCGGGCGCTGGCCTCTCACAACCAGCTGGACGAGGCCATGAACTCGGCGCAGGCGGCCCTCAAGCTGTCGCCGCGCGACGGCGAGATCCACCACACCGTGGGCGCCATCTTCGAGCGCATGCGCCGCTACGAGCAGGCGGCCGCCGCCTACACCAACTACGTCAACCTGCTGCCGAACAAGGATCGCAGCGAGAAAGCGGCGTGGTCGCGTTCGCAGATCCGCTTCCTCAAGTCGTTCGGTGAGCGGGAGCCGATTGCCTACAGCGAGCAGGTCGCCGACCAGCTGCACACGGTGGACTTCCGCATCGTCGACGACAAGGTGATCGTCAAGGCCCGCGTGAACGGCCAGCGGCTCCAGGACTTCGTCCTCGACACCGGCTCCGAGCAGACCACGATCTCGCGCCAGACGGCGTCATCGACCGGGATCAGGCCCATCACCTACACGCTGAGCGCCGGCGTGGGCGAGGTCGGGCTGCGCGGCCTGCAGCTCGGGCGGATGGACACGTTCGAAGTCGGCACGCTGAAGCTGAGCAACGTTCCGGTGATGATCAAGGCGCCGGCGCTGCGCGGATTGCCGAAGCGCGAGACGGAGAGCTTCTCGCCGCTGGCGCTCGGCATGTCGATGATCATCGACTACGGCACGCGCAAGCTCACGATCGGCCGGACGCTCCCGGCCGAGGACGTCGAGGTCCGACTGCCGATGCGCCACCATCGCCTGTCGCTCGTCAAGGGGCTCATCAACGGCGAGCACTCCACCTACTTCGTCGTCGATACCGGCGGTGAAGTGATCTCCATCAGCATGGCGACCGCCGAAGCGATCAACGCGCAGCCCACGCGCAAGATCGCGCTCCGCGTCTACGGCACGTCCGGCTGGGATCGTGACGCGTTCCTGCTGCCGGGCCTCAACCTGCGGTTCGATCAGGCGATCGACTTCCAGAACTTCGCCGTCGTCGTGCTGAACCTCCGGGCGCCGAGCGTGCTGCTCGGCTTCGAGGTCGGCGGCATCATCGGGCATCGCTTCCTCAGCCCGTACCGCGTGGCCATGGACCTCGATCGGAGCGAGCTGCGCATGTCCCGCCCCATGACTTCCAACTAGGCCGCCAGACACAGATACACAGATAGACGCAGATACACAGA
>CAZJBN010000077.1:0-6814 GCA_964543955.1 uncultured Bifidobacteriaceae bacterium | reverse complement strand
CAGATACACAGATAGACGCAGATACACAGACACACGCAGATACACAGACGAACATCGAGACGGACCACGCAGGCGCGGACTACACAGAGACACGGACCACGCGGCTACACGGACCACGCAGTGCGCAGGGGGCGCAGGCGACCCCTGGTTCAGCGATGCGGCACAAGCCGACTCCCGCGTGGCGGGCGCCTGTTGCTCACTGACCTCATGGCTTCTGCCTTTCCTGCGCATCTCCGTTGTGCCTGCGCATCTGTGTCGAATCCGTGCATCTGCGTTGAGTCTGTGTATCTGCGTCGAGTCTGCGCATCCAGGTTTCAGTCTGCGGGTCTGCGTTTATCCTTTGGTATGGCGCTCAGACCCAAACGCTGGCAGGACTCGGCCACGTCGACGGTGCAGGTGGTCCTGCCCAACGATTCCAACCCGCTCGGCTTCATCCTCGGCGGCACGGTGATGCATCTCATCGACATCACCGGCGCCATCGCCTGCCATCGTCACACCAACACGCTGGCGCTGACCGCGGCCGTGGACGGGCTCGAGTTCGTCCACACCATCAGGGTGGGCGACATGATCATCCTCGAGTCCCGCGTGTCGGCGACGTTCAACACGTCGCTCGAGGTGGAGGTGGAGGTGTTCTCGGAGGAGGTGCTGACGGGGAAGCGGCGGCTGACCAGCCGCGCGTACCTGACCTTCGTTTCCATCGACGCCAGCGGCCGGCCGCAGCCGGTCGCGCCGCTCCTCATCGAGACGCCGGAGGACGAGGTGCGGCGCCAGGCGGCGGAGCAGCGGCGCGCGGCCCGGCTGGCCGCAAGGGCGAAGGGAAGTGTCTAGAAGTCGTACCCGATCCACACCGTGAACTTCGGCTCGCGGAAAGCCGAACTGCCTCCCTGCAGCGCGAACTTGACGTCCTCCCACTCCTTATTGAAGAGCGTCTTCCACGACCA
The DNA here is from genome assembly GCA_964543955.1 of uncultured Bifidobacteriaceae bacterium. Classification (GTDB taxonomy): domain Bacteria; phylum Acidobacteriota; class Vicinamibacteria; order Vicinamibacterales; family UBA2999; genus VFZN01. The sequence goes on along the minus strand of CAZJBN010000077.1, from coordinate 5,873 downwards.
GTCGAAGTGAATGGGGAAGCCCAGCGCGAAGGTCATCAGGCTGATGCCGTAGGACGCCCGGCTGTCCTGCAGGCGGAATCCATCGATGAGGACGGGATCGCCGAATTGCGGTTCACCGGTGATCGGGTCGTAGCCGAGGATGGGCGATTCGATCGAGGAGTCGCTGTTCCACACCTTGAAGTCCTGGTTGTCCCACGACGCGCCGCCCAGGTTGAAGAAGAAGGTGCCCCGCACGCCGCCGAGGATGCCGATCGGCGTGGCCATGGCGTGGATGAGGGGGAACCGGAGCTCGGCGTTCGTGAAGAACGCGTTCTGCCCGACGAAGGACAGGTAGTCGTAGCCGCGCAGCTCGCTGTTGCCGCCGAAGAACAGGAAGTCGGGATTGTTGCCCCAGCTCTTGAATCCGCGCGCGCGCAGCGCGAGGAGCCCGGTGCCGCCGATGCGGAAGTACTTGCGCGCGTCGCCGTCAAGCGACTGGCGCGACAAGGTGTTGCCGATCTTCGGCGCGACCTCATAGGCGAGCCGCATGGTGCTGCCGGTGAGCGGGCCGAACTCGCGGAAGATCGTCGTCTCCTGCACGAACGCCAGGCCCAGCGGCACCATCGTGCCGTTGTTGAAGAGCGTCCGGCCGTACTGCTCCTCCTGGTACTGATCGGCGAAGAAGTCGACCAGTTCGTCGTTGTATTCCTCGCGGTACTGGTTGACGCCGCCGTAGAGCTCGACGCGGCGGTAGCGGTTGAACGGGTAGATGGCGAACCCCGTGCCGCCGCGAATCGTGCGTGTCGCGACGGCCAGGTCGCGGTCGATGATCCCGCTCAGGGAGGGATCGTAGAAGGTGTTGCCGCCCAGCCCGTAGAAGAACTGTGTCTGCGAGTAGCCCTGCAGCGCCCAGGTCAGCCGGCTCTCGAGATTCAGCCAGGTGAGCGACAGCGTCCGGTACTGCGAGACCGACGAGGCGAACAGGTTGAACTGCTGGTCGCCGAGGACGTCGGTGAAGGTGACCTGTGTGCCGCCGAAGACGTCGCCGCCGCTCGTGACGCCCAGCGCGACAGGCGGACGACCCTCGAGGAACATCTTCTCGAAGCGCCCCTTCTTCTTCGCGTTGTCCTGGACCAGCGTGTGCGTGAGCGGCGCCTGGAAGTCCACGATCGGTCCCGGCGAGCCGAAGTCCTCCGAAGCGACCGTCGTGATCTCATCCCTGCGCTCGAGCACGTGCAGGCCGTAGTCGCCCTTGAGATAGGTGACGAACGCCACGCGCGGGTTCGCCGAGTCCTCGCGCAGCACGACCGGCGAGAGGTTGCCGGTGAGGGCGTCCGTGTACTGCTTCAGCTCGTCGGTCTCGAGGTCGAGTGTCCACAGGTTGTAGATCTGTCCGTTCCTCGCGACGTCCGGATCGAGCGGCTCGGCGGGATTCACGCCCGTCGACGAGAAGATGAGCGTCTTGTCGTCGAGGAACTGCGCGCCGCCTTCGTCGTGCGTGCCGAACGTGATCTGGCGCGGGTCGCTGCCATCGGCGTTCATGATGAACAGCTTCTCGTTGCCGCTCACGCGCGAGAGATACACGATCGACCTGCCGTCCGGCGACCACGTCGGAGCGTAGTGGGCCAGCGAATCGTTGGTCAGCTTCCGCAGCTCGCGCGATGCGAGGTCGAGCACGAAGATGTCCGCGATCGCATTCTGCATCCCCGAGAAGGCCACGGACTTTCCGTCCGGCGAGAAGTCCGGCGACTCGGGCGCGTCGATGGTGTCGAGCGGGATGCGCGTCTCCACCTTGCGCGTTACCACGTCCTGGACGATGAGCGAGCGGTCCTTCTCGGTGCGGACGAAGTAGGCGATCCGGTCACCCTGTGGCGCCCACGTCATCCACGGCACCGAGTTCCACCGGCCGCCGGGCGTCGCGATGTACTCGAAGCCCATGCTCTGATCGAAGCCGCTCGTGAGGTTGCGGATGATCTCCCCGTCCCTCGACGAGATGAGGACGATGTCGAGCTCGCGGTCGCGGCCGTTGCCGGTGACGGCCGCGATCAGATCGCCGGACGGCGACGGCTCGATGGAGAGCACGTTGTTGAAACGGCTCTTGCGCGGATCGGGCGCGAGGTCGCGGCCGTACTCGACCGGCCGCTCCTTGTCGCGGAACGGCTTGAAGCGATCCTTCAGGTACCGGTCGAACTGCTGGTCCCACTCTTCCGCCGACAGCTGGAACGCCTCCTCATACGCATCGTCGCTGCCGCCGATGACGCTGCGGCGGAGGGCGAACACGTACTGGCGCACGCCTTCCTTGCCCCAGCGCGCCTCCATGAACTCGAAGGCCGCGTGCCCGAGGTTGTAGATGAGGCGCGGGTTGCTGAACCCGCCGTAGTCCTGCATCTCGCTCATCTTCGGCACGATGTCCGAGACGGCCGCGTCGCGCACGGTCATCAGGTCCAGCGGGCGCCAGTAGCCCGTCATGTAGTCCGACATGCCCTCCATCGTCCAGAGCGGCATGTTGCGCCGGATGAGCCCGGTCGGGATGATGTCGAACTGGAAGACGTGCGTGAGCTCGTGGGTGATGAGGCGGTAGAGGAGGTCGGAGGGCTCGTCGATGGGCATGACGATGCGGCTGCGGCTCGGCTCGGCAAACGCACCGACGCCCTCCTGCGCGGCACCCGGGATGACGTTCTGCTGCCAGAACTCCGAGCTCGTCGTGAAGAGGATGAGCGGGACCTTGAAGGCGAGGTCGTGCTTCAACTCCGAGCTGACGTGCTGATAGGCGCTCTCGGCATAGCCGGCGATCCGCTCCAGGTGCCCCTCGATCTCCGGGTAGTAGTAGATCTCGAAGTGATCGGTCTGGTAGATGTGCCAGTCGAACTTGTCGTAACGGATCGCGTTCTTGCCGAAGTACGGAATGTAGGGGGTCTGGGCCTCCGCCGCGGGGGCCATGGCGAGCGCCGCCAGCAGGGTCAGCGTGGTGAGCCGCATATCCGTTCTCCTCGGTGCATCTTACCGATCCTGGCTTGAAGGCCGCAATCAAAGGCGGCCGAACGCCTGTGCGAGAGCAAGAACCGATCCTGCGCCCCGTGTCCTGTCGATGAGACGCGGCGCCCCCATCCTCCGCCCGATGGCGGTTCCGGGCGCCGATCCCCGGGACAAGGTGTCCCATCCTTTTGACACTGCCGCGGTCCAAATGGCCGTGGTGGGGCCCCTGGAGGCCCCACCCGGGCGGCAGGCGGCGTGGCATCCCGGCGCGCGAATGAGGCACAATAGACGCATGGACTCACAGCCCAACTCCAAGGTCCGGCTCGTGGCGTTTGCCGCGACGTTGATCGCCCTGATCGCGGTCAGCGTGCCGTTCGTCTGGCAGCACGATGTCGAGTCCGGGCCCGGCGTCGGGGAGCCGGTCGATGCCCTCGCGCCGGCGGGCACGCTCGTCCCGGTGGTGTCGCACGGCGGCGACATCGATGGCGACGATGGGGCCGCGTGCATGGCCGACGCCAGGCCGGCAAACCTGAACTTCTCGATGAAGGACGTGGAGGGCAACGAGGTCTCGCTCAGCTCCTTCAAGGGCAAGGTGATCCTGCTCAACTTCTGGGCCACGTGGTGCGGTCCGTGCAAGGCCGAGATCCCCGGCTTCGTGGAGCTCCAGGAGCAGTACAAGAACGATCTGGTGATCGTCGGCTACTCCGTGGACGACACCGCCGACAAGGCGCGCGCGTTCGCGACGGAGTGGAAGATGAACTACCCGATCCTGCTCGGCGAGGGACGAGAGGATGTGCAGGAGGCGTTCGGCCCCATCTACGGCATTCCCGCGTCGTTCCTGATCTCGAGAGACGGCAGGGTCTGCCGCCGGCACATGGGCATCGCGCCGAAGGCCGTCTTCGAGAAAGAGATCAAGGCGCTGCTGTAGTATCATCCTTGAAGAGTTCCATGCTCAAAGGCTTCTCATCGGCTCGTTTGTCGTGCGGCTGCCGCGTCGGGTTCCGCGAGGGAACCTCGGGCAGCCCCGTGCTCGTCGTGCTCGACAACAAGGCTCCGGGCTGCGTCAACGCACGCCACGTGACGGGTCTGCCGCTCTACGACTATCGCGAGGCCCTGCGGCCGTCCACGCGCCTCGGCCCGATCGGCGAAGAAGAGTTCGAAGAAGAGAGCTGAGTGGAGGGCAACCCTCGAGGGTTGCCCCTACGACTCGCGGATCGCCGCCCCTACAATTGGCGGAGCGCCGACGGGATCGGCAGCCGCGCCGCACGAATGGCGGGGAAGAGCCCGCCAACCAGCCCCATCAGCAGCGCGTAGATCAATCCCAGCACCAGCAGCTGCGGCGTCACCTTGAAGGCGAAGGCCACCTGGCTGAACGTCTGGAAGTTCATCGTCGACGTCTGATAGCCGTTGAAGGCCACGTAGGCGAGGATGCCGCCGAGGATGCCGCCAATCGCGCCGAGCGCGAGCGACTCGATCAGCACCGACACGACCACGGACGTCGAGTTGAAGCCGAGTGCACGCAGCGTGGCAATCTCGCGCGCGCGTGTCGAGACCGCCGTGTACATCGTGAGGATCGCGCCGAAGACGGCGCCGATGCCCATGAGAAAGGCAATGCCGAACCCGACGCCCCGAATGAGGCCGCTCAGCGCGCGCGACTTGTCCGCATAGTAGTCCGTCTCGCGAACGACCTGCACGTTCAGCTGCGGGTTGGACGTCAGCCAGTCCCTGAAGACCGTCAGGCTCTCGGCCGAGTCGAGGCGTGCGACCACGAGCTGGTACGTGTTGCCGCGGCGGTACGCGCCCTGCAGCACGCGCGCGTCGGACCAGATCTCGGTCTCGGCCACGCCCCCGCCGGCCTCGAACACGCCGACGACCGTCCAGCTGTTCTGCCCGGAGCGGACCTCGCTTCCGACGCTGAGGCCCTCGAAGTTCGCAGCGGCGCCGCGGCCCACCACGATCTCGTTCGTGCCGAACTCGAACATCCGGCCTTCGACAATCGACACGTCGTCGCGCACCTCGAGCGTGAGCGGATCCACGCCGCGCATCGGAACGTTGGCGCCGGTGCCCGTGGACTTCTTCGGCAGGTCGATGATCACGTACAGCTCCGACGAGGCCAGCGCCACCGGCCCGTTGCGGCGGATGCCCGGCGCCTCCTTGATGACGATGACCTCGGCGCCCGAGAGCCCGCTCGTCATCTCGCTGTCGGCGCCGCTCCGCATCACGATCGCGCGCGACGGCGAGCCGGAGTCGCTCATCGCCGCGGTGAAGCCCGATGCGATCGACAGCACCGACACCAGCACGACGACGACGCCCGCAATGCCGATGATGGCGACACCTGACGACCCGAGCCGCCGGGGAATGGTCCGCAGGTTGAGCGCGGTCACTGCGGCTGTTTGAGATATCCAGCTGAACACGTGGAGGCCTCCGTTTGGACCGCTATGCGGCCTGGAACGTGAACTGTGTACCAGTCGTGTGACCGCATAGCGGTCCCAGGCGCGCGGAGCGCGCCGGAAAGATACAGGTGACCAGCCAAGGGGATATCAAGGGCAGAGCCATTTGGCTGGTCAGGCGCGCCGCAGGGCGTCGGTGATCTTGAGCTGCATGGCCGCGATGGCCGGCAGGAGGCCGGCCACCACTCCGAGGGCGATCACGAGCGCGGCCCCGATGGCGACGTCCCGTGCCGGCAGCATGAAGACGGGCAGCATCCCGCCGGTGGGATCGCCCTGCCGCACGAAGAGCCACGACGCGAGCAGCCCCAGTCCGCCGCCGATGACCGCAATCAGCACCGACTCGCCGATGACGAGTCCGATGATCGAGCGGTTGGTGAAACCGAGCGTCTTGAGCACGCCCATCTCGCTCGTGCGCTCGCGCACCGACTGCGCCATGGTGTTGGCGGCGACGAGCAGCATCGTGAAGAG
>CAZJBN010000076.1:9017-23496 GCA_964543955.1 uncultured Bifidobacteriaceae bacterium | reverse complement strand
GACGATGATGTCGCCCTGCTCGAAGCGCTTGACGGTGCCGTTGACGACCTCGCCGACCCGCTGGTTGTACTCGGCGAACACGTTCTCGCGCTCGGCCTCGCGCACCTTCTGGAAGATCACCTGTTTGGCCGTCTGCGCGGCAATGCGGCCGAGGACGTCCGTGCGCTTGGGGAACTCGATCTGATAGCCGGCCTCGACCTCGGCGTCCTCGCCGTAGATGTCCTTCGCCTCGGCGACGGAGATCTCGGTGTCCGGATCCGTCACCTCCTCGACGATCGTCTTGACCGCGAAGAGCTCGATCTGTCCGGTGTCGGTGTTGAGCTTCGCCTTCAGCTCCTCGTTCGTCTTGTAGAACTTGCGAGACGCGGTGAGCACGGCCTCTTCCATCGCCTGGATGACGACGTCGGGCTCGATGCCCTTCTCTTTGGCGAGCGCCTCGATGGTCTGCAACAGCGGATTCGTGCTCATGCGATCCAGTGGGATGTATGGTCGATTTCCAAAGCGGCCGTTCCCACGGAACGGCCGAAAACTAAAACTCCACGTCGAGCCGGGCGCGGGCGATCAGCCTCACGGGCAACCGCACCTGCTTCCCGCCCTCCGATTCGAACATCACGTCGTCGCCGTCGAGACCCAGGAGCCGTCCGGCAAACGCCGTCTGCCGCCCGATTGGCTCGCTCGTGACGATCTTGGCCCGCCGTCCCGCAAACCGCTGGTAGTCCCCGACCTGCCGCAGCGGACGGTCGAGCCCCGGGGACGAGACTTCGAGGGTGTACCGATCCGCCGGCACGACGTCCTCGACATCCAGGATCGCGCTCAATTCCTCGCTGACCCTCGCACAATCCTCCAGACTCACACTGTCCTCGGCCGTCAGATTCGATCCCGGCCGATCCAGGACCACACGCAGCACCTGCTGGCGGCCCTCACGCCGGAGATCGACGTCGAAGATGTCCAGCCCGTAGCTGGCCGCAATACGCGATGCCAGCTCGCGAATCTGCTCGAGCGGGCCCACGCATGCCCCCTAAACAGAAAAAGTGGGCTACGAGCAGGCCCACTCTGGTTTCCCAGACTCAGAACCGAACACTAAGGATACCACGGGGAGGTCCACGTGGGTCCCGCCTTCGCCAAGGCCTCGGAGGGCTCGCCGTAGCGTCAGCGGAGGCAGCCGCGTGGGTCCGCCTCTACACTGGCCGTGCAATGAGGTCGTAGTCCTGGGCGCCGACGATCTCGACGTCCAGGAACTGCCCGGGTACGAGCACGGCGGGGTCGGCGTCGGTCAGATAGACGACCGGGTCGATGTCGGGCGCCTGGCCGGCCAGGCGGCCCCTGAAGACCCATTCGTGCTCGGGCGAGGGGCCATCGACCATCATCCGCACCTTGTCGCCCACCCTGGAGGCCTGCCGTGCGGCGACGAGCTCGCGCTGCCGGCTCATCAGCCGGGCCTGCCGCGCCGACTTCTCCTCGTCCGGTACGTCGTCGGCCAGCGCGTACGCCGACGTGCCTTCCTCGTGCGAGTACGTGAAGACGCCGAGGTGATCGAAGCCGATCTCCTCGATGAACGACTCCAGCATCTCGACGTCCGCCTCGGTCTCCCCGGGGAAGCCCGCGATGAACGTGGTCCGGAGCGACACGCCCGCCACGCGCGAACGGAGGTTCTGCAGGAGCCGCACGTACGACGCGCGCGTGCCCGGGCGTTTCATGCGCTTCAGGACGGCATCCGAGGCATGCTGGAGCGGGAGGTCGATGTACTTGCAGACCTTGTCCAGCTCCGCCACCGCCTCGATCACCTCGTCGGTGATCGTCGTCGGGTAGAGATAGAGCATCCGGATCCACTCGATGCCGTCCACCTCGTCGAGCGCGCGCAGCAGGCGGGCGAGGCCGCCGCGCTCGCCCTGGTCGATGCCGTAGAAGCTCGTGTCCTGCGAGATGAGGAGCAGTTCCTTCACGCCGTCAGCCGCCAGCCGCCGCGCTTCGCGCACGATCGACTCGATGGAGCGGCTGCGGTAGTGGCCGCGCATCTTCGGGATGATGCAGAAGGCGCACTGGTAGTCGCAGCCTTCGGCAATCTTCACGTAGGCGTAGTGCGGCGGCGTCGCGCGGTGGCGCGGCGTCTCGGCGTCGTAGATGTAGGTGGGTAGATCGACGCCGAAGACGGGAGCGTGCAGAGCGGTGTCGGGAGCCGGGAGTCGGGAACCGGGATGCGGGACGACACTCGCTGGGGCACTGGATGCGACGGGATCACGCCGGTAGAACGCCAGCGGACTCGAGCCGGCTCCCGGTTCCCGCATCCCGGTTCCCGGTTCCCGGTTCCCGGCTCCCGTGAGGATTGCGTTGAGCCCCGTGACTTCGCCCGTCCCGAGCACCGCGTCGATCTCGGGGATCTCCTTCTTCAGTTCCTCCCGATAGCGCTCGGCAAGACACCCCGTGACGATGAGCCTGCGTCCGGCGGCCTGCTTCTTCAGCTCCGCCATCTCCAGGATGGTGTCGATGGACTCCTGCTTGGCGCGATCGATGAACGCACAGGTGTTGACGACCAGCACCTCGGCGCCGGCGGCGTCGGAGGTGATCTCGTGGCCGGCCTGCTCGGCGAGTCCGAGCATCACCTCGGAGTCCACGAGGTTCTTGGGGCAGCCGAGGGAGACGAAACCTATCTTCAATGCTCAGTTCCTTGGCCGGGCGCGAGCGGCCGCGCGGGTCATGTCCGCCCGTTCACGACCGCGGCAACTCTCAAGGATACAGGCGATAGAGCATCCGTGGATAGGGAATCGTCTCGCGCACGTGCTCCAGGCCGCACAGCCAGCTCACGCACCGCTCGACACCCATCCCGAATCCTCCGTGGGGCACCGAGCCGTACCGGCGGAGATCCAGGTACCACTCGAAGGCCTCCTGCGGAAGGCCGTGCTCCTCGATCCGCTGCACGAGCAGATCGTAGTCATCCAGGCGCTGGCCGCCGCCGATGATCTCGCCGTAGCCCTCGGGCGCGAGCACGTCCACGCACAGGGCCCGGTCCGGCTGGTCAGGGTCCGGCTTCATGTAGAAGGCCTTGACCGCGGCGGGGTAGTGCGTGACGCACACCGGGCGGTCGAACTGCTCGGAGAGGACGGTTTCGTCGGTGCCCCCGAGGTCGCCGCCCACCTCGAACGGAAGGCCCTTCTCGATGAGCAGCTTCGCGGCCTCGTCGTAGTGCAGGCGCGGGAACGGGGCCTTGACCGCCTCGAGCGTGGCGGTGTTGCGCTCGAGCACCTTCAGCTCCGCCTGCCGGCGATCCAGCACGCGCGCGACGACCGACGAGACGAGCCGCTCGGCGAGCGAGATGACATCGTCGAGGTTCGCGTACGCCATCTCGGGCTCCACCATCCAGAACTCGGTGAGGTGCCGGCGCGTCTTGCTCTTCTCCGCCCGGAAGGTCGGGCCGAAGCAGTAGACCTTGCCGAGCGCCATGGCGTTGGCCTCGTTGTAGAGCTGTCCGCTCTGCGTGAGGTACGCCGTCGTATCGTCGAAGTACTGGACGGGGAAGAGCGTCGTCGTGCCTTCGCACGCCGCGGGCGTGAACACGGGCGTGTCGGCCAGGATGAAGCCCTCGCCGTTGAAGAAATCGCGGATGGCGTCGATCACCTCGTGCCGCACGCGCAGGATGGCGACCTGCCGCTCGGAGCGAATCCAGAGATGGCGCCGGTCCATCAGGAAATCGACGCCGTGCTCCTTGGGAGTGATCGGAAAGTCGTGGGCCTCGGAGACGACGTCGAGCCCGCTGGCCACGAGCTCGTGGCCTCCCCTGGCGCGCGTGTCGGCGCGCACCTGCCCCGTGACGATGATGGCGCTCTCCTGGCCGAGGTGATCGGCGCGTGCGAAGACCTCGTCGCCGACGTCGCCGCGGCCCATCACGACCTGCAGGAACCCGGTGCCGTCCCGGACCATCAGGAAATGGATCTTGCCGCTCGAGCGGCGATTGGCGAGCCACCCCTTGATGGAGACGGTCTCGCCGACGTGCTCGCCGATGTGATCGATGTAGACGTGTGCAGCCATTGAAGGTCCTGGAAGGTCAGAGGGCGGAGGTCAGCAGGTGCTCGAGGCGTGTCCGGGCATCGGCCGCCGCGCGGAGCGAGGCCTGCACGTGCGAAGAGGGCGCCAGCTCCAGCATCCACGCGCCGTCGTAGCCGACCTTCTGGAAGGCGAGCGTGACGGCCTCCCAGTCGATCGATCCCGCGCCGGGAACCAGGTGGTCGTCGCGCTTGCCCCGATTGTCGTGCAGGTGCGTCGTGAGGATGTGGCCCGAACAGGTCTCGATGGCGTCCACCACGTCGCCGACGAGATGGGCGTGGCCGACATCGAGGCAGATGCCCGCGTGCTCGATCTCGAGATCGTCCTCGAGCCACTGCACGAGCCGAGGCGCCATCGAGAGCGCGTTGGGGATGACTTCGAACGCCAGTGCCACGCCGGCGGTCTCGGCCGCTTCGCCGAGCTCCTCGAGGCTGCGCGCGATGGAGGCGCGATGGTTGTCGGCGGGGTTGGTCGACGGGATGCCGAGGTGCAGCACCAGCAGCGGGAAGCGCACGACCGCGCTCATCGCGATGGCGGCCCTGGTCTCGGCGACCGCCCGCCTGCGATCCGCCTCGGCAGGCGAGGCGATCGAGATCGTCTCGCCCCACACGCCATCCCGGTACCCCATGGTCGTCGGCGCATGAATCGAGTGGAGGGCCAGGCGCGTGTCGTCCAGCCACTCGGCCAGCGCGACGGCGGCACGCGGGTTGTGGTAGTCGAAGTGCGTCCGGGTCGCGTAGACCTCGACGGCATCGAAGCCGTGCGCGGCCACCTCGACGAGATGCTCGCGGTCGAGGCGGTCGGCGTGAAAGAGGTGTGTCGAGATACCGAAACGGTGGGCCACGCCGTATTATCCCCTCAGCGCGCTCGCGTCGTGTCCCGGCACGCCGCGGCGAAGCCTGCAGCCGCTGCCTGCTAGCCCAGCTCGCTGACGAGCCCGCCCAGCAGCTCCCTGAGCCGGGCCAGGCGCGGCGTCGACGCGAGGTTGGCCTTTACGTAGCTGAGCGTCCGCGGCATGTACTGGATGTAGACCGTGTTGCGGCGGGCGGTGGTCTGATAGCCGAAGGTCCCGAGCGCCTTCAGGTTCCGCTGGAGCGCCATCAGATCGAACCTCCGGCGGAACTCCGCCTCGTCGGCCGGCGTCACCGCGCGGCCTCCGCCCGTCAGCGCCAGGAAGTATGCGATGAGCTCGTCGACCTGCGCCGGCGTCAGGTCCACGTAGGAGTCCCTGAGCAGGGACGCGAGGTCGTAGGTGTCCGGGCCCATCCTCGCATCCTGGAAGTCGATGATGTAGAGCGAGTCCCGGTGCAGCATCAGGTTGCGCGAATGGTAGTCGCGATGACAGAGCACGCGCGGCTCGCCGGCCAGCTCTTCGACCATCCGGGCCCATTCCTCGCGGAGGGCTTCCCGTATCGCCTCGCCGGGCTCCGCGCCGCGATACGCCATCAGGTAGTGCCTGACGAAGAACTCGAGCTCCCACGTCAGCTTCTCGACGTCGAACGCGACGCGGTACGGCGGGTAGGCGTCGGAGGCCAGCTCCGCGCCCCGCTGCTGGAGCCGCGCGATGAAGCTCACGGCCTGCCGGTAGAGCGCCGCGTGCTCCGCGCGCGTGGCGGCGCCCAGGTGCGCCTGCAGTGTGACGTCGCCGAGATCCTCGAGGCCGATCACGCCGAGCTCGTTGGAGTGGTGCAGGATGCGGGGCGCCGGCAGCGGAATCTCGCGGAGGAGCGCAGCGACCGACACGAACGGCAGCTGGGCAACGTCAATCGGTCCGGCGTGCAGCGCCAGCACGATGCTCTCGCCGCCGTGGCTGACGACGCGGAAGTACTTGCGGTCCGACGCGTCGCCAGTGAGGGGGACGACGGTGATGACCTCGGGCGTCAGGCCCTGACAATCGAGGTACGACGCGATGCGCGTGTCCATGGCGGCGAAATCACAGCGGCGCGACCTGGTCGCGCGTAATGGCGTGTCGATGGTACCGCGCGCCGGCTGCAATCACCACATCGTCGGCCACGATGCAGTCGACGACTTCGGCGCCCTCGCCGATCCGGACGCGGTCCCACAGGACGCTGCCGGTCACGCGTGCCGAACCCGCAATCTCGGTGTCCACGCCCCGGTCCAGGACGTCGCGATGGCCGGGTGTCAGCCGACCGACCGTCCGGAGATAGTCTGCCGGCGTGCCGATGTCGAAGAAATCGCCCGCGGTCGTGAGGACGCGCACCGACCCGGGATCCTCCACGATCAGACGCGGGAAGAGATGGCGAATCGATTCCGACGGCGTTGTCGCCGGCACGCCCGCGAGGGCGGACGCGTTCATGGCCTGCACGCCGACGAAGTGATAGGGCGTGCCGGCCATTTCGCTCTTGGGGCGCTCGTCGCCACGCGGTGCGAAGCCGTTGACGGCGCCGGTCGAATCCGCGAGGACGGCATTGTAGCGAGTCAGATCCGCCGGGGCGACCATCATGGTGACGCGCGCCCGCGAAGCCAGGTGCGCGGACGCCAGCACGTCGTACGCGAGCGTGCTCAGCGTGTCGCCGTTCACGACGAAGAACCGATCCGCGGCGAGCAGGGGCAGCGCCCGGGCCGGCCCACCGGCCGAACCCAGCACCTCGGGCTCCCACGAGTAGCGCACCTCGAGCCCGAGTGCCGCCCCCTCACCGACAATGCGTGTGATGGACTCGGCGCGGTGATGGAGGTTGACGACCACGCGCCGGATACCGGCCTCGCGCAACTGCTCCAGGATCCGGACGATGAGCGGGCGGCCAGCGACGGGCAGCGCGGCCTTGGCACGGACGGCCGAGAGCGGCCGGAGGCGCGTGCCGAAACCTGCGGCCAGGACCAGCGCCGGCCACTTCGACAGGTCGTTCATCCCGCCTGGTGATCGAAGAGCATGTCCCCGCCTGGCGCCCCGTGCTTCTGGAAGAGGGCGAGATAGGAATCGGTGATGTAGTCGACTGGCGTGCGGCCGAGGGCCCGTGCGAGCGCGTGCACGGCCTCCTCGTCGCCTTCGATTTCGACGAAGACGCCGATCGGCGTTTCATCGACGGCGACGATCGCGTTCGCGGCCCGGAACTCCTCGCGGTACTTCTCGTACCTGAATCGCGGGCGAAACCCCAGCGCCTCGAGGATGGCGACCAGCGCACCGGCATCGGCGATGCCCGTCTCCAGTTCCTCGCGCGTCTTCAATACGCCAGGCTGCACGGGACCCTTGAAAGTCACGAAGCTCTGTCCGTCTTCCACCCGGACGCGAAGCGCGCTCCGTCGCTGGAACAGGGCGTTGTCGCCGGTGTCGAAGAGCGTGTCGAGCTGCCGGCGGCGGGGACGGAATGGCAACGCCCCGACGCCCAGCACCCGCTCGCGCGCTTCGACGGCGTCGGCAAACCGCAGCTTGATCTCGCGCTCGACAGGCATGGATCAGGTCCGAGGAGGACCTCCCCGGACCTCGGTCCTATTGCTTTCTGACAGTCACGAACGTCTCCTGCCCGTTCCGCAGGATCAGGAAGAACGCCGTACTGCCCGACTCCACCTGGTCGAGGAGCGTGCTGGCCTCGCTCGGCGTCGAGACATCCCGGCGGTTGACCTGCAGGAGGATGTCGCCGCGCTGGACGCCCGCGCGGGCCGCGGGGCTGCCGGGCTCGACGCCCGAGACGAGCACGCCTTCGGTATCCGGCGGCAGGCGGAGGCGGCGAGCCACGTCCGGCGTAATCTGGCTGAGCGTCAGGCCGAACCCTTCCGACGACTGCTCATCCGGCTCGTTCGACCTGGTCCGTACCGTGCGCGACTCGGCTTCGAGATTCAGCTCGTCCACCGTGATGCTGAGCGTCCTCTCCTGCTTGTCCCGCAGCACCTTGACGGGCACGGTCGATCCCGGCCGCGTCGCGACGACGTAGCCGACGAGCTCGTCGCGATCCTTGACCGGCTTGCCGTTGAACTCGATCACGATGTCGCCGGGCTCGAGCCCGGCTCTGGCCGCCGGGCCGCCCGAGTTGACCACGGCGACCAGCGCGCCGCGGCGCTCCGTCAATCCGAACTCGGCGAGCGCGTCGGCCGGCACCGGCAGCACCTGGATCCCGATCACGCCGCGCGTGACCTTGCCCCCTCGGAGCTGCGGCAGCAGCTCGCGCACCGTGTTGATGGGCACGGCGAAGCCGATGCCGATGTTGCCCTGCTGCCTCGCGTCGGTGTAGATGGCGGTGTTGATCCCGATGACCTCTCCGCGCACGTTCAGCAGCGGCCCGCCCGAGTTGCCCGGGTTGATGGCCGCATCGGTCTGGAGCACGTCCTGCGAGCGCCCGTCGGTGATGGGAAAGGGGCGCTCCTTCGCGCTGAGGACGCCGACGCTCACCGTGTGGGCCAGCCCGAACGGGTTGCCGATGGCCATCACCCAGTCGCCCGGCTCCATCATGTCGGAGTCCCCGAACTTCACCTCGACCAGCTCACGCGCCGGCTTGCCGACGATCTCGATGAGCGCGCTGTCGGTGAGCGGATCGCGGCCGATGACGCGGGCCTCGTAGTAGACGTCCGTGTCCTCGCCGTAGAGCGACACCTCGATCTTCGTCGCGCCTTCGACCACGTGATTGTTGGTCAGGATGAACCCGTCCTTGCTGATCACGAAGCCGGTGCCCGCGGCCTGGGTCTGCTGCTGGCGTGGCTGGCCGCCCTGGCCCTGCCCTCGTCCTCCGCCGAAGAACCGCTCGAGGAGGTCGTCGCCGCCGAAGAACTCCGTCATCTCCTGCACGCGCTGCGTGGAGGTGGAGCGGATGTTCACGACCGCCGGCGACACGCTCCGGGCGATGTTGCGGAACGTGGTCGCGTCCACCGGCCCGGTGAACGGCGCGCTGTTCATCGGCGGCGCCGCGAGGGTCTGCGCGGACGAAGCCGGCGAGAGATCCAGGCGCGACGCGATCACCATGCCCACGGCCACCGAGGCCACGGCAATCAGCAGCGCGTAGAAGAGCGTCGTTTTGCGACTCGACATAGTTCCGTCCTCCACCTCAACCCGCCCGCAGGCGCCACCGGCCTGCCGCCCTCTCCGTACCCCGGCTCATGCCGGCGGATGGGCTAAAGAAATGATACCGCGCTGGCGCGCCCCGGTGACCTCCGGGCCGCCATCCGTCCACACCATGTTGATCTCCGTACGAACGCCGAAGTCGTCGAAGTACAGCCCCGGTTCGATCGTGAACCCGCTCCCCGGGAGCAGGCGGCGCTCATCGTGCGTCTCGTAGTCGTCGAGGTGTGCGCCGTTCCCGTGCACCTGCTCGCCAAGGCTGTGACCGGTCCGGTGCAGGATCGCCTCGCCGTATCCGGCCTTCTCGAGGACGGCCCTGGCCGCGCGGTCGAGCTCGAACCCGCGCACCACCCGTCCTTCGCCGACCGCCGCCTGGACGTAGTCGACCGCCGCATCGCGCGCGGCCGCCACGGCGTCGAAGGCCTTCGTCATGGCTGGCGGCGGCGTCGCCCCGGTGAAGGCGACCCACGTGATGTCCGCGTAGACCGCGCCGGGCGACCTCAACTTGCCCCAGAGGTCGAGCAGCAGGAGCTCGTCCGCACGGACAGGCCGGTGCCGGTCTCTCGTCGGCATGTAGTGCGGGTTGCCGGCGTTCTCCTGCGCCGAGACGTTGGGCGCCGAGTCGCTGACGAGCCCCTCGGCGTCGAACCAGCCCGTCATGAGCTGCTGGATGTCGAACTCCGTCGTGGGGACGCCGTCGCGAAGGCGCGCCGAGACGGCCTCGAACGCCTGGTCCTTGATGCGATACAGCTTCTCCGAGGCCTCCCGGTGCGTGCGAATGGCGGCCGCGTCCCACAGTCCGCCGAAACGCTGGACCAGATCGCCCGACGACACGACCTCCACGCCCTGCTGGCGCACCAGCTCGATCGTGCCGGCGTCCACGCGGGACACGTACGGGATGGCGTTCAGCGGCGAGTACTCCATCGCCACCAGTCGCGCGCCGCCCACGATGGCCGCGAGGCCCGCTTCGAGCGCGGTCCGGCCGGCATAGACGTGCTTGCTGCCGGGCAGGTGGTCGAGATTGTGACGTTCGATGGCGTGCACGAGGGCCCGGGGCTCGCCTTCGGCGGGGATCAGGTAGAACCACCGCCGGGTGGTCATGTGGCCGCCACGATCCATGCCCGCGAGCCGCGAGGCAATGGGATTCGATCGCTGGAAGTCGTAGAGGAGCCAGCCATCGAGGCCGTCCTCGCAGAGCGCTTTCTGTACGGCGGGAATGTCGACGACAGCCATGGAATGCGTAACCTGCAGTATATTCCGCCTTTCCCGGGCAGCGACGCCGCGCGCGGCCAGCGTCGGCTGAGCCGGGACCGCGACCGGCGGCCGCCCTCGAAACCAGCGGCTCCGAGCCGCCGTCCTATAATGTGGATGCCTGCCAACGCTTTCAGAGTCGCCATGACGAACCGACTGTCCCTTGTCGTTCCCGCGCTGCTGGCGCTCGGCCTGACGGTCAGCGGGCAGCAGCCCGCGCCATCCGTCCCGGTACCCGCCCCGCTGCCATCGAGCGACCAGCCGCCCGTCACGTTCCGGGCGGAGGTGAACTACGTGGAAGTCGACGCGCGCGTCGTCGACCAGCGCGGGCAGTTCGTGACGGGACTTCAGGCGTCGGACTTCGAGGTGCTCGAGGACGGCAAGCCGCAGCCGGTCTCGGTCTTCTCGCTGGTGAACCTGCCGGTCGAGCGCGCGCCGCGGCCGCTCTTCGCATCGCGGCCCATCGAGCCGGACATCACGACCAACCTCGCCGGCATCGACGGGCGCATCTATCTCGTCGTGCTCGACGACATGCACACCAACGTCCAGCGGTCGAACCGGGTGCGGATCGCCGCACGCCAGTTCATCGAACGCTACGTCGGCGCCAACGACGTGGTGGCGGTCGTCTTCACGAGCGGACGCAGCGACGCCGCGCAGGAGTTCACGACCAACCAGCGGCTGCTCCTGAACGCCGTGGACAAGTTCATGGGCCGCAAGGTCCGCTCGAGCACGCTCGGCCGGATCGATCAGGAGTACATGACGCGCGGTACGCGGGATTCGGGCGACCGCATTGCCGATCCCAACGACGCCGAGCGCGGGTACCAGGCGCGCGTGGCGCTCGAGACGGTCGAGCGGCTCGCCACCTACATGGACGACGTCAGCGGCCGGCGCAAGGCGCTCGTGTTCTTCAGCGAAGGCATCGACTACGACATCACCGACCCCATCAACAACCGCGATGCCACGACCATCATGGACTCGACGCGCGACCTGCTGTCGGCGGCGACGCGCGCCAACGTCGCGATCTACAGCGTGGATCCGCGCGGCCTGACGTCGGGCGGCGAGGACGCGATCGAAGTGGCGTCGTTCCCCGACGACACGATGCTCGGGATCAACCAGTCGTCCTTCTACAACGAGGTGCGGATTGCGCAGGACAGCCTGCGCGTGCTGTCGGACGAGACCGGCGGCTTCGCCGTCGTCAACCAGAACGACTTCGCCAGCGCGTTCCAGCGGATCGTGGACGACAACAGCTCGTACTACGTCCTCGGCTACTACGCGACCAACACGCGGCGCGACGGGCGCTTCCGCAAGATCGAGGTCCGCGTGCCGGGACGCTCCGACGTGACGATCCGCGCCCGCAAGGGGTACATCGCCGGGCGCGGCCGCGCGCCGGAGTCCAAGCCGGCCGGGCCCAACGACGCATCGGTGGAACTGCGCGAAGCCATGGCCAGCCCGCTGCCGCTCTCGGGACTGCCGATGGCGGCGACCGCCGCGGTCTTCAAGGGGCCTCGCCCGAACGGGTCCGTCGTCGTGTCGACGCTCATCGGCGGCGCCGACCTGCCGCTCGAGGAGAAGGACGGTCTGTTCCAGAACGACCTGGATCTGGCGATCGTCGCCGTCAACCAGCAGGGCAAATCGTTCTCGAGCGGGCGCAACACGCTGAACCTCAGGATGAAGCCCGACACGATGCGCCGCACGCGGGCGCTCGGCTTCCGCGTCATCTCGCAGATCGATCTGCCTCCCGGCCGCTACACGCTGCGCATCGGGGCCAGCGAGACGAACACGAAGAAGGCCGGGTCGGTCTCCTACGATCTCGAGGTGCCGGAGTTCGACAAGGGTCCGCTGCTCATGAGCAGCCTCGCCCTCACTTCGGCGGCGAGCTCCGTGGCGCCGACGGCCCGCGCCAAGGATCCGCTCGAGAAGCTGCTGCCGGGGCCGCTCTCGAGCTACCGCGACTTCCCCCAGGGCGACGAGCTGGGCGTGTTTGCCGAGGTCTACGACAACAGCGGCAGCCAGCCGCACAAGGTGGACATCACGGCGACCGTCAAGGCCGAAGGCGGGCAGTCCGTGTTCCAGACGAGCGAGGAACGCGACAGCTCCGAGCTCAAAGGGTCGTCGGGCGGCTACGGCTTCGTGGCGCGCATCCCGCTCGCGGACATCGCGCCCGGCCTCTACGTCCTGCGCGTCGAGGCGCAGTCGCGGCTCGGCGACCGTCCCGCCACCGCGCGCGAGACGGTGTTCCGCGTGTCGGCGCCGGCTCCACAGTGACGGACCGCGGGGCGCCGAGGTGAGCCTGCCGGCCCGGTCCGGCCTCGATCCCCGCGTCGCCTCGATGCTCTGCTACAGCGTCTGGTGGGTGAGCGGCCTCGTCTTCCTCATCATCGAGCGCGACGATCGACGCGTGCGATTCCACGCCGCTCAGTCCGTCGTCCTCTTCGGCGCGACCTCGCTCCTCCTCATGGCGCTGGCTGGCCTCTCGGTCACCGCACTCGTCGTCTGGGCGCCGGGCTACGCACTGCTGCAGCGCCTGTCGGACCTGGTGTGGCTGGGAGCGGTGGTGCTGTGGCTGGTGCTGATGCTCAGGACGTGGCGCGGCGAGGTGTGGAGGGTGCCGGTGGTCGCGCGGGTGGCGGAGCGGATGGCAAGCGCGCGGAATTGAAGACCGGGAGATCGGGGATTGGTCCAATTACCCAATTACCCATCGCCCGATCTCCAGGCTCAATCGTCGATTCCAGGAGTTACGTCGTCGGGGTGACTTCCAGCTTCGGCACCACCTTCGGCTTCGCGATCGTGCCGTTGGCGTGCGAGAAGTTGTACTGGTTGCCGCCCATCCCGGTGCGCCGCGGCGACGTGAGCTCGATCCTGATGACCTGGCCCGGCATGATCGGGCTCCTCGACCGGAACACGTCGCCACCGATCGGCTGACCCGCCCGGTCGTACCAGTTCTCCTCGACCTTCAGCCCCGCGATGGGAGCCGTGGACGTGTTCTTGAGGAGAATGGTCGTGACCACTTCCTTGGCGCCGACCTTGGTGTCCGGCTTGGTGATCTCGACCGTCGCTTCGCCGCGAACGGGTGAGATGAGCTTCTTGGGAGCGGCCGGTGTCTGCGCCGCGGGAGCGGCGGGTGTCTGGGCCAGGGCCACAAGCGGCGCCAGCAGGAACCCGACTGCCACAACCAAGGCCAACCGACGCTGGCTCGAGCGAATCATGAGAAACCTCCGAAAGACGTGACGGCGCCTATCTGCCCGGATTATAGACCCTTACATCTCCCCGTTCCAGTCCTCCGGCTCGGCCGCAATGGAGCGGAAGACCTCGAGATGCCACTTGCCGCCCCCCCAGGGCTCGATGACCTCCGTCGCTACGACATCCACGAGCAGCTCCGCAAACGTCCGCCCTTCGGGGTCGCCTTCCAGATGGTAGGCCGGATCGTCCCAGGCGAAGTTCGGGTAGAGCGTCATCGTCAGGAAGAGATCGTACCCATCGTCGACGACGATGATCTGGCCGATGGGACGCTTCTGGGTGGAGTGATAGATGAGGTACTTCTCCGCGCTGTGCGCCCGGATGTAGCGCTTCAGCACGAACTCGCGGGCAACGATCTCCTCGACCGCAATCTTCTTGTCCCAGCAGTCCCGGCAGTATCGCTCTTCTCCCCGGGGTTCAGAGACATCCTTGGCCCCGCACAGGGCACACTTGGTTTTTCCCACTGACTTGCGTGACATCCTGAGAATTGTACTTCGCCGCGGGCTGAAGAGAAAGGTCCGCCTCCGGCCGTGGACCAGGCTCGCGCCGTTGACGCAGATGCGCTGACAGACGCAGATGCGCCGACAGACGCAGATGCGCAGACAGACGCAGATGCGCAGACAGACGCAGATGCGCCGACAGGCGCAGATGAATCCACCGGGCCGCTCCGGTGTCGAGAGTTCGGCGCCGGCCGCTCCGCGGCCTGGCCTCTCCCGTGAGACACCGCTGGAGGAGTGAACCCGGGGATTGTCGCGAGGCTCACTCCTCCAGCCGTGTCTCACACGAGCGACGGGGCAAAGCCCCGTCGCCGAATTCGCCGTGCGCGTCTACGGCATTGAGGGCGTCACGCAGAACACTCCTCCAGAAGCAAATCTATGCATCTGCGTAAATCTGCCCATCTGCGTCTGTCTGCGCATCTGCGTCAGGTCTGCGCATCTGCGTCAG
>CAZJBN010000076.1:0-8917 GCA_964543955.1 uncultured Bifidobacteriaceae bacterium | reverse complement strand
GTCTGCGCATCTGCGTCAGGTCTGCGCATCTGCGTCAGTCTGTGCATCTGTGTAGTCTGTGCATCTGTGTCGTCTGTGTATCTGTGTAATTCCTGGCTAGGCGCGGACGACCGAGCTCATGGCCGCCGGGCCATACATTTCGGTGACGTACTGTTTCAGCATGCGCCGTGCCGAGAAGCGTGGCAGGGTCGACCGCATGGCTTCGCGAACGACCTCCAGCCACCTGACCGGGATCCCGCGAGAGTCGCGATCGTAGAACGTCGGGACGACGTGGTTCTCGAGCAGGTCGTACAGCGACTCGGCATCCGCGGCGTCGGCGGCTGCCGGATCGTCGGCGTCGGCCTGTCCGTCGATGAGCCAGCCATTCCGCCCGTTGAACCCCTCCGCCCACCAGCCGTCGCCGATGCTCAGGTGCGGCACGCCGTTCAGCGCGGCCTTCATGCCGCTCGTGCCGCTCGCCTCGAGCGGTTTTCGCGGGTTGTTCAGCCAGACATCGCAGCCGTGGACCAGGTAGTGCGCGACGTGCATGTCGTAGTCGTCGATGAACGCGATGCGGCCGCCGAACGCCGGATCGAGACAGTGCCTGAAGATGTGCTGCAGGTGGTGCTTGGCGGGCTCGTCGGCCGGGTGCGCCTTGCCGGCGAACACGAGCTGGACGGGACGATCGACGGCGTTGAGGATCTTCGTGAGCCGTTCGACGTCCCGCAGGATGAGCTCGGGCCGCTTGTAGGCCGTGAATCGGCGCGCGTAGCCGATGGTCAGCGCCTCGGGGTCCAGCATCGCGCCGGCCGCCACGATACGATTGGGGCTGACGCGTTCGTCGGCCCACCGCGCGCGCAGCCGCTCGCGGATGAACTCCGCGAGGTCGGTCCGGAGCCGCTGCCGGAGCGCCCAGATCTCGTGGTCCGGAATGTCCATCAGCTGCGACCACATCTGTTCGTCGTCCGTGCGATCGAGCCACCCGGCGCCGAAGTAGCGGTTGAGCAGATCGATGGCCGGCGCCGCGAGCCATGTGGGCACGTGCACGCCGTTGGTGATGAAGCGCACTGGCAGTTTGTCGGCGGGCGTCTCCGGCCAGATGGGCCGCCACATGCTGCGCGTCACCTCGCCGTGGAGCGCGCTCACCGCGTTGATGTGGTTCGCGGTGCGCAGGGCGAGCGCCGTCATGTTGAACTGCGGGCCGTGGCCGTTGTCGTACTCGCCCAGGGCGAGGAAGCGCGGGCGATGCTCGCCCATGTCGCCCCAGCAGCCGGCCAGGTGGGTCTCGACCTGGTGGAACGCGAAGGCGTCGTGTCCGGCCGGCACCGGCGTGTGGGTCGTGAACACCGTCGAACGACGGACCTCGTCGAGGGCGGTGTCGAACGACTGGCCGCTCTCGAGCCCCTCGCGGATGCGCTGCAGGGCGACGAAGGCGGCGTGGCCTTCGTTCAGGTGCCAGACCGTCGGCGTGATCCCGAGCGCGCGCAGCACGCGCACGCCGCCGACGCCGAGGATGACCTCCTGCTGGATCCGGGTCTCGCGATCGCCGCCGTAGAGCCGCGCCGAGAGCTCGCGATCCCAGGGCGCATTCTCCGCGAGGTCGGTGTCGAGCAGGAACAGCCGCACGCGGCCGAGCCGCACGCGCCAGACGGCGACGAGCACCGTCCGATCGCCGAGCGGCACGGCCGTGATGCACGGCCGTCCGTCGGGGGTGAGCGCGGTCTCGATCGGCGCGTCGGTCCAGGAGAGGCGCTCGTAGCGCTCCTCCTGCCACCCCTCGTTCGACATGCGCTGGTGGAAGTAGCCCTGCGGATACATGAACCCGACGCCGACGAGCGGGACGCCGAGGTCGCTCGCTTCCTTGCAGTGATCGCCGGCGAGCACGCCGAGACCGCCCGCATAGATGGGCAGCGACTGGTGCAGCGCGAACTCCGCCGAGAAGTAGGCGATCGTGCCGCCGTTCAGGCGGCTGCCGTGCTCGGCCCACCAGGGGTGAACCAGCCGGCGCTCTTGATCGCGCCCGACGATGGCCGAGTCGTAGGCCTGCAGGAACTCCGGGTCTTCGGCCGCGGCCTCGAGCCGGTCGGCCGCGATCGACTGCAGCATCTTGACCGGGTTGTGCGCGGTCCGGCGCCACAGGCGGTGGTCGAGCCGGCGGAAGACATCCCGCGCACGCTCGTCCCAGCTCCACCAGAGGTCGAGCGAGAGCTCATGCAGGCGATGAATGCGATCGGGGACGGGGGCGGCGGTGGCAAAACGTTCTTCGGGCATCGTGTTCGTGTTCTCGGGTTCTCACCCGGCTAGCTGGCTCGGGCGGGGCTCGGAGCCTCGTCGATGGGTCGCGTCTCTCTGGCGTCAGGCATGGCCGCGCGCGACGGCCGGACTGCCGGCGGTCAGTTCCGTGAAGCGGGACAAGTCGATATTGCCGCCGGACACGATTGCCACGATCCTGCCGCCATCGACCCGTCCGCTGAGCGCCGCCGCGACGGCGCACGCGCCGGCACCTTCGGCGATGACGTGCGTCCGGTCGGCAACGAGGCGCATGGTTTCGGCAATCCCGTCGAGCGGCATGACGACCGAGTCGTCGACCACGGCCTTCAGCAAGGGCCACATGGTCGGGAGCACCGACTTGCCGCCGGCGCCGTCGACGAACGACGCGGTCCAGCGGTCGGCATAACCGGGACCGCCGCGTGCCAGGGCCGCTGCGAGCGGCGCCGCCGTCTCGGGCTCGGCCGCGATGACACGGACCCGCGGGGCCAGCGCCCGCATCACGCTGCCGATGCCCGCGAGCAGCCCGCCGCCCCCGATCGAGGCCACGACCGCGTCCACGTCCGGCAGGTCCTCGAGGATCTCGAGGGCCGCCGTTCCGTTGCCGGCAATGAAGTCGTCGTCGTCGAACGGGTGGACGAAATGGCCGCGCATCCGATCCGACCGATGGCTCTCGACGGTCTGCCACGCTTCGTCGTATGTGACGCGCACGATGGAGGCGCCCAGCGCTTCGATGGCGCGCACCTTGGTTGCCGGCGCCGTGTCCATCACCATGACGCTGCACGCGACGCCCGCGCGCCGGGCGGCGAGCGCCACGCCCTGCGCGGCGTTTCCGGCGCTGACGGTCCAGACGCCGTCGGCCAGGTCCGCCGGCGACAGCTTGCGGACGGCGTTCCAGGCGCCGCGGATCTTGAAAGAGCCGATCGGCTGCAGCGTCTCGAGCTTGAGGAAGATCTCCGGTCCCGTGGCCGGGACGAGCGGCAGGTCGAGGCGAACGAGCGGCGTGCGGACCGCGGCGTCATACACGTGGGCCGAGGCCTCGCGAACGGCCTCGATCGGAATGGTGCGCATCGAGTGGGAGATCGTATCATGCGCACTTTGGGCCGGGTACGCCCGGTCAGGGAGGGACCGTGCGGCATGCCTGGCTGGTTGCATTGCTGATGAGCGCCGTCGCCATCGGGCAGGAGGAGTCCCGTCCGCGCGCTCGGGATCTCGGCCTCCAGCCCGGCGTCTTCGAGCCGGGATCGCTCAACGCCATCACGGATGTCGCCGGCGTTCGCGTCGGGCAGGTGACGCTCAACCAGGGCGACCGCGTGCGGACCGGCGTCACCGTCGTCATCCCGCACGGCGGCAACCTGTTCCAGCAGAAGGTGCCTGGCGCCGTCTTCGTGGGCAACGCCTTCGGCAAGCTGGCCGGCTCCACGCAGGTAGACGAGCTTGGCACGATCGAGACGCCCATCGCGCTCACGAACACGCTGGCGGTCGGCGCGGCCATCGAGGGGCTCGTGCAGTGGACGCTCGCCCAGCCGGGCAACGAGAAGGTGCAGTCGGTGAACGCGCTCGTCGGCGAGACCAACGACGGCGGGCTCAACGACATCCGGACCTCGACCATCCGCCCGGCGCACCTTCGCGCGGCCATCGAGGCGGCATCGGACGGCCTGCCTGCCGAGGGCAGCGTGGGGGCCGGCACCGGGACGCGTGCCTTCGGCTGGAAAGGCGGCATCGGCACCTCGTCGCGCCGCCTCCCCGCGCGCTACGGCGGCTTCACGGTGGGCGTGCTGGTACAGAGCAACTACGGCGGCGTCCTCACCATGGACGGCGCGCCGGTGGGGAAGGCCTTGGGGAGGTATTCGTTTCAGGCGTCGCGTGGAGGCAACCCTGCCTCGGGCAACCCTGAAGGGTTGCCCCTACAAATGGATCGTGGAGGCAACCGTGAAGGGTTGCCCCTACAAGTGGATCGTGGAGGCAACCGTGAAGGGTTGCCTTCCCCCTTATCCCGTGGAGGCAACCCTTCAGGGTTGCCTGACGACCCCGGCGACGGCTCCTGCATGATCGTCGTCGCGACCGACGCGCCACTCGACGCGCGGGACCTGAAGCGCCTGGCCGCGCGCGCGATCTTCGGGCTGGCGCGCACCGGGTCATCCTTCAGCAACGGCAGCGGCGACTTCGCCATCGCCTTCTCCACGGCCGAATCGCTGCGCGTCGGCTTCGGGGAGGACGCGCCGGCCGCCCGCACGCTGCTGCCGACCGACGGCGTCTCGCCGCTCTTCCAGGCGGCGCTCGAGGCAACCGAAGAGGCGGTGTACAACTCGCTCCTGCGCGCGACGACGGTGACGAGCGCGGTGGGGAAGGCGGAGGCGATCCCGATCGATCGCGTTCGTGAGATTCTGGGACGCCGACAGCGCTGATTGGAACTGTCGAGGAATCGGCAATTGGTGGATCGGGGATTGTCGAGGATTGTAGGATTGCAGGACTGTGTGATTCCGATTGGGGGGTTGGACAGTGGGATTGGGGGGATTGAGTGATTGAGTGATTGGAATCCGGAATGTCGGCTCAGCCGTTGTCAGTCATTGAACCGAAGGCCACCAGGAGGACCTATGTACAAGGCAGTCATGCTCACGGTCACGCTCGCATTGGCGGGCGCGACCTTCGTCGCCGGGCAGTCCAAGACCGTTACAGGCGAGGCGGTCACGGTGACCGCCAAGGTCGTCGCGGTCGAGCAGCAGAGCCGAACGCTCACGCTGGAGAAGCCCGACGGCACGTTTACGACACTGATCGTCCCGGAATCGTACGTGCGGTTCCCGGCGATCAAGGCCGGGGACACCGTGACGGCCCGCTACTTCGAGAACGTCGTCTTCAGGAAGCTCAACCCGGGCGAGAAGCCCGTGGACGAAGCAGGAGGCGCCATCACGCCCGCTCCTGGCACCCGCCCTGCCGGCACGGCCGCCGTGCAGCGAACCATCACGACGAAGATCACGGCGATCGACATGTCGGTGCCTTCGATCACGTTCACGGGTCCCAACAACTGGGTCTACAACACCGGCGTCAAGGACAAGGCCTTGCTGGAACAGGTCAAGGTCGGCGACCTGGTGAACATCACCTGGACGGAGGCGCTCTCGATCGAGGTCACGCCGCCGAAGTAGGCGGCGCCGCTCGTCCCGCACCTGTTGGAGGGGCCTTGCGCAAGCAGGGCCGCTTCGGCAAGGCTCTGCTGGCAGTCGGCTCAGAGATCGAGCCTCATTCCAATCGCGAGTGATGCCTCGGTATGCTGGACGAACTGCCCGACAGGCACTCGTCCGTTGTACCACCGCAGGTACAGCCGGTACGCGTGTCCGTTCGAGCGCGTGACGAGGCCCCCTTGCACGGCGTGATCGACGCGCCAGTCGCGCTCGCTCATCGCGGACAGGTCGAGCGCGCCGTACCATGCCATGCGACCCCAGAGAACCCTCGGCTCCGCCTCGTACTCGACACCGCCCTGCCAGCGGCCGCGCCCCTGGCCGTCGCTGCGCGTGAGGTAGGCGATGCCGATCTCCCCGTAGGTCCGCCAGCGCGGGCCGAACTGCCACGCCACGCCGAGCGCCGCCTCCTCACGCGTGTAGTTGACGCGCGTTGCGTTGGTTCGCTCGGCGTACTCGTCTCCCAGGTGCGACGACACGTGCAGGAGGGCGAACTTCCAGCCGAGCGGCGATCCCGCGGCCGCGGTCGTGACCGTGAAGCCGTAGTTGCCTTCCCACCCGATGGCGTCATTCCTGTGCTCGCTGTCGAACAGCGCGTCGAGTCCCGCCTCGAGGCTGACCTGCCAGAATCGCCCGCGCGGCGCCGATGAGTCGAAGCGCACGATGCCGATGCGTCCCCCGCCGGCGAGGAACGGGCGGGGGGACCCGGTCTCGGGCACCTCGGACCGCGTATAGAAGCCGACCTCGGCGGCGTTGGTCGGGCGGTGCGGGTCGGCGACATACACGGGGTAGATGTCGCCGGGCGGGAACAGGCGGATCGATCGCTCCTCGCTGACCTCGAACGGCGCCGGTTCGGTGGGCACGGATCCTCCGGTCGGAACCGCCTGCGCGCTCACGGCGCGGCCGGCGAGACCGAGGAAGACGACCGTCACCAGCACCCGCGCGATCATTCGCTCATCCGACATCGACACTCCTCCGCCTGAACGATGCGGCTCCGCCTGTGCGCAAGCCGCGCTGCCCGTCGTCGACCCGGCTCCGCCCGGGATCGGGAACGTTCCGAAGAGTATCGCGAGACCACGATTGTTCAGACGACTCCGGCCTCGACGCGGATCCCCTTGCCCGATCCGCCGTCGTACAGTAGAATCCCCGTCACCCGTCATGCCTCGCGCCCTCCTGACTTCGGCGTTCACGCACGTGCCTGGGAGTGTCGCGTTTGTGCTTGGTCTCGGTCTGGGCCTCGGGGTCCTTCTGGCCCTTATTGGCATCGCGCCAACGACCATCAGCGGGTAGATGTAGCCATCACAGCATCAGCAATCGCCAAGGGCCACTACCCGCAGGGGAAGTGGCCCTTTTCGTTTTTGTGTGGACCGAAGGAGTCGATCATGAGCGCGAACCAGGCAGGGATGACGAAGGTGACGGTGACGGACACAGGTGGCGGGCCGCCGCGCGACGGCGCGGCGCTCGCCTCGCTCTGTGCCGCCGTCGAACGGACGGTGGAGGCGCACCGCCCGAGCGGATTCATGATCCGGGAGGTCGTGGTCAGGCTCGAAGAGGTGCAGTCGGCCGCGCCTTCGCCGGAGCCGGTGTACATCGACGTGTACGACTCGGGCTACGGCCACGGCATCTGATGGACGTCGGAGGCGGGACGTGTCCGGCCGGCATCGTCGCCTGGCCGCCGCTCATGCGGATCGCGAGCGAAGGCTCGCCGGCGGCAGAGCGGGCTCGAGAAACGGCATGCGCGACCTGAGCTCGGCGCCGACCTGCTCGATGGCGTGACCGCGCTGCCGTTCGCGCTCGGCCTGGAACCAGCCCTGGCCGTCCTCATGTTCGCGCTTCAGCCGGTCGGCGTAGGCGCCCGACCGGATCTCCGCGAGAATCGCGCGCATTTCCTGCCGGGTCGCGTCGGTCACGATTCGGCGCCCGGCCGTGTAGTCGCCGTGCTCGGCCGTGTCGCTGACGGAATAGCGCATGAAGCTGAGCCCGCCGCGATACATCAGATCGACGATGAGCTTCAGTTCGTGCAGGCATTCGAAGTACGCCACTTCCGGCTGGTAGCCGGCCTCGACGAGCGTGTCGAAGCCTGCCGTGACGAGCGCACTCACGCCCCCGCACAGGACGGCCTGCTCGCCGAAGAGGTCGGTTTCCGTCTCCTCCGAGAACGTCGTCTCGATGACGCCCGCACGCGTGCAGCCGAGGGCCTTGGCGTAGGAGAGCGCGAGCGTGCGCGCCTGTCCAGTGGGGTCCTGATGCACGGCGACGAGCGCGGGCGTGCCCGCGCCTTCGACGAAGACCTCGCGCACGCGGTGGCCCGGTGCCTTCGGCGCGACCATGGCCACGTCCACCCCCTCGGGCGGTGCGATCCAGCCGAAGCGAATGGCGAAGCCGTGCGCGAACATCAGGAGCGTGCCGGGCGCGAGGTGAGGGGCGATCTGCTCGCGATAGAGCCGCGGCTGCTCGAGATCGGGCGCGAGGATCATGACGAGATCGGCCCATGCGGCGGCGTCGGCCGGCGTCATCGGTGCGAAGCCGTCGCGTTCGGCTGCCGCCCACGACCGGCTGGCCGGCCGGAGGCCCACGCGGACGTCGACACCGCTGTCGCGCAGGTTGAGCGCGTGCGCGTGCCCCTGCGAGCCGTACCCGATGATGGCGACCCGGCGCTCGCGGATCGGGGCCAGGTCGACGTCAGCGTCGTGAATCATCATCGCTCCATTCCTCCACGGCGAGCACGCCGATTTGCCGCCCGAGCAGCGCCACGACGCGCGCGGCGGTGCGGTCCGTGCTCTCGAACATGATCGTGGCCTGCACCGTCGCCCCATCGGGCGCGGCGACGGCCGTGAACGCATCGGCGCGCACGCGCTGGCGCCGCAGGACGGAGGCCACGCGATCGAGGGCGTCGAGGGCATGCGCGTAGCGCACGACGACCGTGCGCGAGCGCGGCAGGGGCTCGGTCGTCACAGCAGATCCGCTCCCGTCTCGACGAGCGGAGAGCGCGGCGCGTGGATCATCTCGTTGAGCGCGGCGCCCGGCGACACCATCGGGTAGACGGCGTCCTCCTGCTGGACGCGGAAGTCGAGGAGCACCGATCCCGCCGCGGCACGCGCGTCGCGGATGGCCGGGGCCGAGTGCTCGCGGCAGTCGACGCGGAGCCCCGCCAGCCCGTGAGCCTCCGCGATCTTGACGAAGTCGGGCGAGGACATCGGCGTCGCACTGTAGCGGCGATCATGGAAGAACTGCTGCCACTGCCGCACCATGCCCAGGAAGCCGTTGTTGATGATCGCGATGTTGATCTTGATGCCTTCCTGCACGATCGTCGCGAGCTCGGCCTGCGTCATCTGGAAGCCGCCGTCACCGACGATGGCCCAGACCTCGCGGTCCGGACGCGCGAGCCTGGCGCCGATGGCCGCCGGCACCGCGAAGCCCATCGTGCCGAGGCCGCCGGACGTGATCCAGGTGTGGGCTTCGGACACGCGGTAGTACTGGGCCGCCCACATCTG
>CAZJBN010000075.1:0-23719 GCA_964543955.1 uncultured Bifidobacteriaceae bacterium | reverse complement strand
CGCACATCATGTTGCAGCGGTTGGTGAGGTCCACCGTGAGCACCGAGCCACGGCCGTGCTTGATCGTGCTGCTGCCGTGGTTGTGGAGCGTCTCGTCGTTGTGCGCGCGGATGTCGCGGCCCGGGAAGACCTCTTCGAGGTGCTTGAAGAAGGCCGTGTCGATGGCCATCGTGTCCTCGAAATGGCCGTGGATCGGGCAGTCCTTCACCATGACGATCTTGCCGTCCTTCTCGGTGATGGTGGCCTTGATTTCGCCGACCTTCTCGTTGAGCAGCGTCTCGAGCGGCCGTGTGCCGTCGAGGATCGCCTGCCGCGCTTCGCGCACGCAGGTCGGACAGAGCGAATCGGTCTGTCGCGGCCAGCCGAGCGGCGGCTTGGTCTTCTGGTGGCTCTTCAGCAGCGGCTTGTCAGACCACTTCGGCGTGAAGGACGGGTTCGGGCTGATCCTGTTGACCCGCGAGAACACCTGCCAGGCGCCGTTTGCGGCAATCGACAGCACCTTCTCTGCGTACTTGATGGGCGCGTGCATGGGCACAACTCCTCTTGAGCCCGGTCTTCACTCGAGTTGCGGGGGCCAACGGCACCGAGCCGGTGGAACGAGCCTTGTCAGGGTCGAGTGAACGAAGGGGCTAAGTGACTGTTTCGCGGTATTTTAGAGTCGCGCCTGGCCGCTTCCGCGGGTTTTTGCCCGAGCTGGCCATGCCGGCCGGTGAACGGTCAAAAGACGGTCTGAACGGTCAAAATACGACCAAAAAGGTCGGGTGAATATGACGAAGCTCACGACGTGGATGGCGGCCGGCCTGACGATGGCGATGGCGGCGGGTGGGTGGCAGGCCGACGCCGGGCAAGGTCAGGCGGCCGGGCCCGAGCGCCTCGCCCTGGTCAATGCCAACGTGATCGACACCAGGGGTGGCGGCATACGAACCGGCGTCACTCTGGTCCTGGCCGGCGGACGCATCGAATCGGTGGGTACGGGCGCGGCGCCTGACGGGGTCCGTGCGGTCGATCTGCAGGGCCGGCACGTCGTGCCGGGGCTGATCGATGCGCACGTACACATCGGGTCGCTCGCCCAGATGCGGGCGGCGGTCGAGAGCGGCGTGACCACAGCGCGGAGCGCGGGCGTGTCGAGCTACGTGGACGTCGGCCTGCGCGAGCTCGTGAAGAACGGCCATGTCGCGGGACCGGACGTGCTTGCGTCCGGCTACCACGTGCGGACCCATCCGGCACCGGAGCTCTTCCTGTCGCATCCCGACCTTGGCGGCTTGCTGAAGGGCGTCACCACCATCGACGGGCTCCGACGCGTGGTGGCGGCCAACCTCTCCCGCGGCGTGGACTGGATCAAGGTCAACGCGACCGAGCGCGCCGGCACGCCCGATACCGATCCGCGCATGCAGATGTTCACCGAGGCGGAGCTTCGCGCGATTGTCGAGGAGGCCGGCACGCGGAACGTGCCTGTCCAGGCGCACGCGCACGGCACAGAGGGCGCGCTCGCGGCCGTCAGGGCGGGCGTCCGCAGCATCGAGCACGGCACGTGGCTCACCGACGAGGCCCTGAAGCTCATGGCCACGCAGGGCACGTTCTTCGATCCGACCGCGGATATCGTCAACGACCTGGCCGAGGCCGGCGGCGACTACGACCACGCGGCGCTGCAGAGGCGAGGGCAGATGATGCGGCCCGTCCTGCACGCCGCGATCCGCCGGGCGCACGCACTCGGCGTCAGGGTCGTCGCCGGATCGGACACCGGCTACGGCCCGTCGAGCATCGCGCGGATTCCGCGGGAGATCCTCGTGCTCGCCGAGCTCGGCTTCACGCCGCTCCAGGCGCTGCAGGCGGCCACCACCGTCAATGCGGAGATGCTCCGGCTCCAATCGCGCATCGGCGCCGTCGACCCCGGCTTCGAGGCGGATCTCCTGGTCGTCGACGCCAATCCGCTGGAGGACCTCCGCACGCTGCTCGATCCACTCCTGGTGATCAGTAACGGACACGTGGCGGTCGATCGGCTGAGCTTTGGGAAGGGAGAAGTAAGAAGTGAGAAGTGAGAAGTAAGAAGTGAGAAGTGAGAAGCGGATGGCACAATAGAGGCATGGCCAAGCAGACACGCACATTGCCGCATCAAACGCGCAACGACCTGTCGCCGGCGACACGATCGCAGGTGGTCGCGCTCCTCAATGCCCGCCTCGCTGACACGCTCGACCTGTCGATGCAGGCCAAGCAGGCACACTGGAACGTGAAGGGGCCGTCCTTCTTCCAGCTGCACGAGCTCTTCGACACCGTCGCCGAAGCACTGGAGACCTCGGCCGACGAGCTCGCCGAGCGCGCCGTGCAGCTGGGCGGCGTGGCCGAGGGGACCGTTCAGGTGGTCCGCGACCGCACGACCGTTCCCGCCTACCCGCTGGCGATTGCCGACGGCGCGGCGCACGTCAAGGCGCTGGCTGATGCCATCGCGGTCGTGGCGCGGGCAACGCGCAAGGCCATCGACGAATCGGACAAGGCCGGCGACAAGGACACATCGGACCTCTTCACCGACACCTCGCGCTCGATCGACAAGCTGCTCTGGCTGGTCGAGGCGCACCGTCAGAGCGGCCGCTGATAGACTAGGCGTCCAATCCCCTCGCTCACTCGTGTCGACAATCCATCGGCTCGGACGCCAGCTATTCTGTGCCCGTTTCCTGCGGATCAGCGAGCTGATGGATACTCAACCGACGTGAACTGAGGGGTTAGTCCCCTGGCGCCATCGCAGGGTGCCGGACAAGGGAGCAGCGATGACAGGAGAGCAGATGGTGGCGCTCACGAAGCGCCACACGTTGTACGAATGGTCGGCGCAGGCGCACGTCGATCCGATACCGGTCGCCCGGGCGAAAGGCGTGCACTTCTGGACGCCGGAGGGGAAGCGCTACATCGACTTCAACAGCCAGTTGATGTGCGTGAACGCCGGGCACGGCGATCCGCGCATCATCAAGGCCATCCAGGATCAGGCCGCGACGCTGGCCTACGCCAACCCGTTCATGGCGACCGAGGTGCGCGCGCGCCTCGGCCAGAAGCTCGCCGAGATCACGCCGGGCGACATCGACGTCTTCTTCTTCACCAATGGCGGGGCCGAAGCCAACGAGAACGCCGTCCGCATCGCGCGGCTCGTCACAGGCCGGCACAAGATCCTGGCCCGCTATCGGTCGTATCACGGCGGCACGGCCGGCAGCCTGACGCTGACGGGCGATCCCCGGCGCTGGGCGATGGAGCCGGGCCTTCCAGGCGTGATCCACGTGCCCCATCCGTACCACGGCCTCGCGCGCGGCAGCGACACGGCGGTCGACGCGCTTGCCGCACTCGAGGAGATCATCATGCTCGAGGGGCCGCAGACCATCGCGGCGTTCATCCTCGAAACCGTCACCGGCACCAACGGCGTCCTCGTGCCTCCCGACGGGTATCTCGAGGGCGTGCGCGCGCTCTGCGACCGGCACGGCATCCTGCTCATCTGCGACGAGGTGATGTCGGGCTTCGGCCGGACCGGCGAATGGTTCGCGGTCGACCACTGGAAGGTGGTCCCCGACATCCTGACGATGGCCAAGGGGTTGACGAGCGCGTATGTACCGCTTGGCGCCGTCGGGATCCGGCGGGGGATCGCGGATCACTTCACGGACAAGGTCTTCTACGGCGGGCTGACCTACAACAGCCACCCGCTGGGCTGTGCGACGGCGCTGGCGACGATCCAGGTGTACGAAGAGGACGGCCTCATTGCGCGGGCGCGAGAGATGGGCCGCGTGATGCGTGCGCGGCTCGACGGGCTCACGGCCAGGCAGGCCCTGATCGGCGAGGCCCGCAGCATCGGCCTCTTTGGCATGGTCGAGCTCGTGCGCGACCGGACGACCATGGAGCCGCTCGCCCCGTTCAACGGCACGTCGCCGGAGATGCAGGCGCTCGCGAAGTTCTTCCGCGCCGAGGGGCTGTACACCTTCGTGCGGTGGAACACGTTCTTCACCAACCCGCCGCTCTCCATCACGGAGGGCGAGCTCGACGAGGCGTTCGACATCATCGACCGGGGGTTGACCGCGATCTCGTGACGGCTGCCGAGGTCAGCGGGCCAGATACCTGACCCACTCCGCCGCCAGTGCGTACAGCGGGGCGCTCGCGCCGTACGCATCCAGCCACTTCCGCGCGAGGGCGCTGTCGGCCTGCAGCGTCGACCGATCCGGCGCCGCGGCGTGCCGGGCATAGACGGCGTAGATGCCCGCGAGCAGGGCCTCGCGATCCTGCGGATGACCCTTCAGATAGGCGGTGAGGATGGGCGCGGCCTCCGCGGCACGACCGCCGAGCACATAGGCGAGCGCCAGCATCTTGTGTGTCCGCGCGTCGGCGCCGGGGTCCGCGGCTGCGCGTTCGAGCGGGACGATGGCCAGCGACGCCTCGCCCGCGCGCAGCCAGGCCTCGCCCGCCAGCCGCCCCAGGATCGGCGGTGTCCCTTCGGTCGCGCCGCTCTGCAGCAGCGCCGCGGCCTCGCGGTGCCTGGTCCCGCCGGCCAGCACCGCTCCGAGATAGAACCGCGTGGGCGCGAACGACGCCTGCTGCATGGCCGCCTGGAACTGCACGGCCGCCCGGTCCGTCTGTCCGGCGGAGTAGAACTCCAGCCCTTTCAGGAACGCGGCGAGCATCTGATCGCCACCGGTCAGCGCGGTCATGGCTGCGGCCCCGAGCGCGCCCGCGCGCGCCTCCGAAATCGCGGCCTTCGCGGGCGCCGGGCGAAGCTCGGCGGTCTCGAACGCCGAGGTCACGACGGACGGCGCCAGGACCTCGTTCCGATCGAATGCCGGCACGCCGGCGACGAGCACGCGCGACAGTTCGGTGGGCACCGTCGCACCGGTCGGGACGCCGACGCCGGCCACGGCCAAATCGGCAGAGGGATCGGTCGCCCCCTCGCGCGCGTCCACGCGGAACGGTCGTACCACGTGGCCGCGTGCCTTGCCGTCGACGGCAATCGTGGCACGCGCCAGGTAGCGTCCTGGCGGGAGGGCCGCGGTGTCGACGAGCGTCTGCACCGGCGTGACGTCGGCGTGGCTCCCTGCGATGATGCGCATCGGTACGGTTGTGATGGCCGGCCCGTCCTCGCTCCGTCGCACCTCGATCGACGCGCTGAGCGCCGCACGGGCGACCTCTGCCGGCAGGTACGTCTCCAGGAACGCGGCAAGCGGCTCGCCCCGCGTGCGCGGCTCGATGATCGGCTGGATGGTCACCGGCCCGGTCGTGGACAGCGGTCCGAGAAGCAGGTCGCCGAGGGCGACGTCCGAACCGTCGACGTGAAACGCGTCCACCTCGCGGTCGACGCTGCCGACGCGGCCTTCGCTGTCGGCCATGCCCACCCGCACGCGGTACCGCCCGGCATCCACGACGAGCGCCGTCGAGTAGGTCGCGATCGCCGGGTCGTCCGTGGCCTCGAACGTGTAGGAGCTGACCTTCGGCAGGTGCGCGCGGTTCTCGCGGTCGATCACCGCGATCCCCATCGTGTAGTCGAGCGGCTGATCGACGAGCCGCTCCACCTCGATGGCGACGAGGAGGCGCACCCTGGTCGACCCTGGCTCCTTGAACGTCCAGGTCGAGACTCGCATGGGCAGGTCGTTGGCGGGAAGCGGCGATCGGAGCGTGCGCGCGACGGCGTCGGAGGGTCCGAGCGCCGTGCCCGACACCCCGGCGAGGAACCGGGAACGCGAGCGCAGGCTGACGCCGCGGCGCGTGGTCTTGACCGTCAGCCGATGCCGCCGGCCATCCCGGTCCGATGGCCGCGCCTCGACGCCGACGAGGTAGTACCCGGCGAGCGCGCGCAGGATCTGGTCGAACGCGAAGGTCGTGCTCGTAGCAACGCGGTACAGCCCGCCCCGGGCCAGCCCGGCCAGTGCTTCGAGGCCTTCCTCCTGCAGGCGCCGATCTTCGCGCGGCGTCGTGGGCCGATCGCCGATCGAGGGGTCCGCCTGCGGCACGTCGAGGAGCAGCACATCGAGACTCGCCCGCGCGTCGGCCGCCACGGCCGCGATGTCGTCCACGTCGCCGGCGAGGTGCTCGAGGATGAGCCCTTCCGACAGGAGGATGACCTGTTTGGGGCCCTCGACGGCTGCCAGGCTCCCGAAGACGTCACGCATCGCGCGAATGGAGTCGTTCGACTGGCGCCGCATCTCGCTGACGATCTCGGCGGCCTCCTGCTCGAACTCGCGCTCGCAGCGCTCCATCTCGAAAGGCGACAGGGCGAAGCCGCACTCGCGTCGCAGCGCCTCGTAGGCCACGCGCACGTCGCTGTTCTGGTAGATCGCAATCGCCTCGGTGAGCGACAGGTTGAACCGCCGGCGGTAGGACTGGGCGCGGCCGACCACGCGGGTGAGCGCTTCGAGGACCTGGTCGTGATCGGTCGTGAACGGAACCATCTCGCCGGGCGCAGGCACGGCCGCGACGCCGACGCGGTCCTCGGGCTGCAGGCGCTCCACGAATCGCCGCGCCTGCTCCATGATCGTGCGCCCGCCGCCGACGCGGATGTTGCCCTGATCGATGAGCAGCAGGACCAGACGGCCCGGCGGCGCCCCCGTGTTGTTGGCGGTGACGTAGGGATCGCCCTGCGGCGTGCCGGCCGCCGCGGCCGCCTTCTGCCGCTCCGCCCGTGTCAGGACGGGCCGGCGCGGATCGACGAGCGTCACGTACTCGGCCGACACGACCTGCCGCACCTGGCCATCCACCTCCACGCTGATCTCGGTGGCGGCCAGGTCGGTCACCTGCCGGCCGTCGGCGTCGACGGCCGTGACGTCGACGGCGAGCAGTTCGATGCCCGCGCGGAAGACAGGTTGAGATGGTGTGGACGGCGCGGCCTGCCGCGCGTGGACGCCGGGCAGCGTGGCGAGTGTGCAACACGCCGTGGCGAGGACGAGGGCCGGTCGAACACTGCGCATGTGCGCACCCTCCGGGACGCCGATCTTATCCTGTTCGCCTCTCGGGAGTTCAAAGTTTACAGCTCAAAGTGACAAGAGGCCGTCACGTGAATGGCGGGCTATCGCGCCCTTTCTTGTCACTTTGAACTTTGAGCTCTGAACTTTGAACTTTGAACTGCCCTACAATTTCCTTTCTTCATGTCCCTCAGAGATGTCCTCGTCATCGGTGCCGGCCCCGCCGGGCTGGCCACCGCCATTGCCGCCCGCCGGCTCGGCCTCGACTGTCTCGTCCTGGAGAAGGGCACGATCGTGGACGGCATCCATCGGATGCCGCTCAACATGGTCTTCTTCACCACGCCCGAGCTGCTCGAGATCGGCGGCATTCCGCTCACCACGCCGTACGAGAAACCGACGCGCTTCGAGGCCCTCCGCTACTACCGCAAGGTGGTCGACGCGTGTCAGCTGCAGGTGGCCATGCACGAGGAAGCGGTGGCGGTCGAGACCGACCCCGACGCTCGTCCGGGCCCGGACGCCGGCGATCCCCCGCCCTTCGTCGTGACGACCCGGTCGGCGGACGGCGCGACGAGAGCCCGTCACGCCCGTGCAGTGGTCCTCGCCATGGGCTACTACGGCCTTCCGAACAGGCTCGGCGTCCCCGGCGAAGACCTCCCGCACGTCTCCCACTACTACGCCGAGGCGCATCCCTTCTACCGCCAGCGCGTCGTCATTGTCGGGGGGAAGAACTCGGCGTGCGAGGCCGCGCTCGACCTGTTCCGCGCCGGCGCCCGCGTCACGCTCGTGCACCGCGGAGCGGCGCTGGGCGAGTCGGTGAAGTACTGGGTGAAGCCCGATATGGAGAATCGCATCAAGGAAGGCTCGATTGCGGCGCGGTTCGACACCGAGGTGACGGCGATCACGCCGACGGCCGTTCGCGTCCAGACGCGACGGGCCGGGGAGGCGGCGGAACCGGCGGCGGAGGAGTCGTCCATCCCCGCGGACGCGGTGCTCCTCCTGACCGGCTATCACGCGGACCCGGATTTCCTGCGGCGCGCCGGTGTCGCGATCGACCCCGAGACGATGATCCCCAGGCACGACCCGGAGACCTTCGAGACCAACGTTCCCAACCTCTTCATCGCCGGCGGGCAACTCGCGGGCCGGCAGACCGGCACGATCTTCATCGAGAACGGGCGGTTTCACGGCGAGCAGATTGCCCGCGTGCTCGCGTCACGCTTCGGCTGAGCACCGCTTCGACGACCTCCATGGCACGCACGACCTCCTCGCGGTCGGCGGCCGGGAGCGGGGCGAGCAGATCGGTCACCACATCGCGGGCGGCGAGATCGAGCGGCAGGAAGGCCGAGCGTCCCGACGCCGTGAGCCGCACGAGCGTGCGGCGTCCGTCGCGCGGGGAGCGCGTCCGCGCGACCAGGCCCCGCCGCCCGAACTCCGCGAGCAGCCGGCTGACGTAGCCCGCGTCGAGACCGAGATCGCGGACGAGATCCACTGCCGAGACTTCGGGACGCGTGGCGAGCTCGTAGAGCACGCGCGCCTCGGTCACGGTGAAAGGGCTGCCGAGGTACCCGTCTTCGAGCACGCCGATGACGGAGGTGAAGAAACGCGTGAAGCGGCGGACGGCCGCGACCTGGGGCTCGAGCCCCGCCGGGACGCGTCGCGCCGGCCGCTTCGGCGAGGTCGACGTCGTGAGGCGGGCGGGTGTCGCGCCCGGCCTCACTGCGGCTGGTCGGCGGGGTCGTCGCTGATGACCACGGTCCACGGGCGTACCTGCCACCGGGAGACCAGGCCATTCAGGACATAGGGATCCTGCCTGGCAAAGTCCTCGGCGACGGATCGATCGACCGTCTTGAACACCAGCAGCGCGCCCGAGGGCTCGCCGAGCGCGCCCGCCATCAGCAGGTCCCCGCGCGCCCGCGCCTCGCGCGCGAGCCGCAGATGCTCGGCGCGAAACGGCGCGCGCTTCTCGACGTAGCCGTCGACGACGTCGTAGGTCAGAACGAAGTACGGCATCGGATCACCAGATCACCACATCACAAGATGGAGGGCATCAGACTCTCACCATCCACCCGTGCCGGTCCTCCGCCTTGCCGGTCCGGATCGCCTCGAGAGCCTCTCCCACGCGGGCGAGCGGTGACTCCGGTGTCATCGGCGGGACGGTGATCTCCTGCTCCTTGTGGCGAATCCGGCCGAGCGGGGCAATCGTGGCCGCCGTGCCGACCCCCGCCGCCCCCTGGAGTGTGCCGGCAGCGGATGCCTCGAACACTTCGTCGATGGCAATGCGCCGCTCCGCGACGGGCACACCCAGATCCTTCAGCAACGTCAGGATGGAGTCGCGCGTGATGCCGGGCAGAATCGTCCCGCCGAGCGGGGGCGTGACCACGGTCCCGTCGATCACGAAGACGATGTTCATCAGGCCGGCTTCCTCGACGTAGCGGCGCTCGATGGCATCGAGCCAGAGCACGTTGTGGAAGCCCCTGGCCTGGGCTTCGCGCGCGGCGACCAGGCTCCCGGCGTAGTTGCCGCCGCACTTGGCTTCGCCCGTACCGCCGGGAAAGGCGCGGACGTAGTGATCCTCGGCGAGCAGATCGACCGTCCCCGCGAAGTACGGTCCGGTCGGGCAGGCCTCGATCACGAAGCGGTAGCGGTCCGAGGGGCGGACGCCAAGCACCTCACCCGTGGCGAAGAGCACGGGACGAATGTAGAGCGCGCTGCCCGCGCCGGATGGTATCCACTGCCGATCGACGTTGACGAGCGCCGCCGTGCCGTCGATGAAGATCGAGGCCGGCACCTCGGGCATGGCCATGCGCCGGCTCGAGCGTGCCATGCGCGCATGATTGGCATCGGGGCGGAAGATCGCGGCGCTGCCGTCGGGCTGGGGGAATGCCTTGAAGCCCTCGAAGATCCCTTGTCCGTAGTGCCCGGCGAGCGGCGCCGGCGGGAGCATCATCGGCCCGTACGGCACGATGGCGGGGTCTTGCCATGTCCCGTCCGCGAACTCCGCCACGAGCACATGGTCGCTGAAGACCGCGCCGAAGGCGGCCGTGTCACGCAGCTTCTCCGAGAAGCGCGGGGTCGTGGTGCGGGTCACGGGGATGGACGCGGCGAGAGTAGACACATTTCCTCCTGATCGAAGCGACGCCTTCGCCGAATATGGATCCGATAGTTGACCGAGTCAAGCGTCGAGTCCGCGCGCGATCGCGGAGACCGCGGTCGTTCGGCTGGCGTCGGAAGAGCCTGATCGCGCCGCGGGCTCCTGCCGGGAGTTCCTTCTGCGCATCCCGAAGTACAATTGCCGAAGACTACCGTGTTCGAAGCCCTCTTCCGGTCGCTGTTCGAACACTCCCCGGCGATGTTCTCGCAAGGGGAGATCCGGTGGGCGGCGTGGCCCGGCTCGTATGTCGCGGTGGCGGTGGCCGTCGTGGCCGCGGGCGTGGCTGCGGCGACCTATCGATCGAGCGCGCGCCTCGCGACGCGCGACCGCGTCCTGCTGACGACGATGCGTCTCGCGCTGCTCGCACTCCTGGCGCTCTGCCTCTTCCGTCCGGTCCTGGTCGTCCGCGCCGCCGTCCCGCAGCAGAACGTCGTCGGCGTGCTGCTGGACGATTCGCGGTCCATGCAGATCGCGGACCAGGACGGGCAGCCGCGGGCCGGCTTCGTGCGGTCGAGGTTCGGCGCCCTGGACAGCGGCGATCTCCAGGCGCTCGCCGATCGCTTCACCGTCCGCGTCTTCCGCTTCTCCTCGTCGGCCACGCGTGTCGGTCATGGCAACGAGATGACGTTCGGCGGCACCGAGACCCGACTTGGCGCCGCCCTGACGACCGCGCGGCAGGAACTGGCCGGCCTTCCCGTCGCGGGCCTCGTGATGGTGAGCGACGGTGTCGATACGGCAGACGCGGCGCTCGGCGAGGCGCTCCTGGGCCTCAAGGCCGAAGGTGTCCCCGTCTTCACGGTGGGTGTGGGAAACGCGCTCCTCGATCGGGATGTCCAGATCGGCCGCGTCACCGTACCGCGGACCGCCCTCCAGGGCACGACGCTGCTCGTGGACGTGGTCGTGTCGCAGCGCGGGTTCGACGGTGAGACGATTACGCTCGACGTGGAGGACGGCGGCCGCATCCTGAGCTCGGAGCAGGTGACGCTCGCGGCGGGAGGGGCGCCGGTCACCATTCCGGTCCGAATCACCGTAGAGGACGAGGGCCCGCGTGTCCTGCACTTCGTGATTCCGGCGCTGGCCGGTGAGCTCGTCGCGGATAACAACCGCCGTGAGGCGCTCATCGACGTGCGCAACCGGCGCGAGCGCATCCTCTACTTCGAAGGCGAGCCGCGCGCGGAGCTCAAGTTCATCCGGCGCGCGCTGACGGAGGACAGGAACGTCGAAGTCGTCGCCCTGCAGCGCACGGCCGACAACAAGTACATGCGGCTTGGCGTCGAAGGCCCTGACGAACTGGCCACAGGCTTTCCCAGGACGCGCGAGGAGCTCTTCGCGTACCGCGGGCTGATGCTGGGCAGCATCGAGGCAGGAGCGTTCTCCGGCGATCAGCTGCGGATGATTGCCGAATTCGTCGATCGGCGCGGCGGAGGGCTGCTGGCCCTCGGCGGCCGGCGCGCGTTCGGCGAAGGCGGGTATGCCGGCACGGCCGTGGAGGATGTGCTGCCGGTCGTGCTGGACCGGACCCTGCGCGACAAGGAAGGCGTCCTGCAGCGGCTGGCGGTCCGGCCGACGCGAGCCGGCGAGGCGAGCGCCGTCACACAGGTGGCCGGGAACGAGCGCGCCTCGATCGAGCGCTGGACCACGCTGCCCGACGTCACCGCGGTCAACCAGCTCGGCGCCGTCAAGCCGGGCGCCACCGTGCTGCTCTCGGCCGAGGGGCCGTCCCGCGCCGACTATCCGGTGCTGGTGTTCCAGCGGTACGGCCGCGGCAAGAGCTTCGCGTTCACGCCGCAGGACTCCTGGGTGTGGCAGATGCACGCCTCGATTCCCGTCGAGGACCTGACGCACGAGAACTACTGGCGGCAACTGCTGCGATGGGTCGTGGACGAGGTGCCCGACCAGGTGGAGATTCAGACCGCGTCGGATCGGGTCGAGCCGGGAAGCGCCGTGGAGTTCGTCGCCGGCGTGGCCGACAAGGCGTTCGTCGAGCTCAACGACGCATCGGTGACCGCCACCGTCACCTCGCCGGACGGCGCCACCGTCGATGTGCCGATGCAGTGGGCGGGCGAAACCGCCGGCGAGTACGCCGGCACGTTCCCCGCCGGCGCCGAAGGCTGGTACGAGCTGCGCGTCACGGCCACTCGCGCCGGTCAGGAGGTGGGCACGGCCGTGGCTCACGTGCGCGCGGCCCCCGGCGACCAGGAGTACTTCGACGCAGGTCTCCGGGCCGGCACGCTCCGCCGGATTGCCGAGGAAACCGGCGGCCGCTACTACGACGCGTCGGGCGCGAGCACGCTGGCCGACGACCTCCGCTACACGGGACGAGGCGTCACGACGGTCGAAGAGCACGACCTCTGGCACATGCCCATCGTGCTGCTGCTGCTCGTCGGGCTGCTCACGGCGGAATGGGGGTATCGGCGTGTCGTCGGTCTGCCGTAGCCTGCTTGCCGCCGCGCTCCTCCTCGGCGTCACCGCCATCACCTTCGCGCAGGAAGGCTTCCGGCGCGGCCGCGGCCGCCCGACGCCCGAGATTGCCTCGACGGCCGTCGACTACGACGGCCGGTTCGCCTTCACACGCCTCCGGTACGAGGGCAGCTTTCGCCGCGACCCTGGCTGGGCGCACGACTACCCGCGGGCCGACTGGCACTTCCAGCGTATCCTCGGCGAGATCTCGCTGACGCGGACCTTCATCGACGAGAGCAACATCTTCTCGCTCGACGATCCCGAGCTGAGCATGCACCCGGTG
The DNA here is from genome assembly GCA_964543955.1 of uncultured Bifidobacteriaceae bacterium. Taxonomy (GTDB): domain Bacteria; phylum Acidobacteriota; class Vicinamibacteria; order Vicinamibacterales; family UBA2999; genus VFZN01. The sequence goes on along the minus strand of CAZJBN010000075.1, from coordinate 10,914 downwards.
GCCTACCTCTCGGAACCGGGCTTCTGGACCATGTCCGAAGCCGAGATGGCCGGCTTGCGCGGCTACCTGCAGAAAGGTGGCTTCATCATCTTCGACGACTTCAGGGGTGCGCGCGACTGGATGAACCTCGAAACGCGGATGCGCGAGGTGCTGCCGGATCTTCGATGGGTGGAGCTCGACATCACGCACCCGGTGTTCCACTCGTTCTTCGACATCAAGGAGCTGCCTGTCGAGGGCTACTACGGCGAGGCGCGCTTCTACGGGCTCTTCGAGGACAACGATCCGCGCAAGCGGCTCATCGCCATTGCCAACTACAACCACGATCTGGGCGAGCTCTGGGAGTACTCCGATACGGGCTGGGTGCCAGTGGAGGTCTCGAACGAGGCCTACAAGTTCGGCGTGAATTACGTAATCTATGCGTTGACGCACTAGAACTGGAACTACTAAAGGTGCACGGGTGCCCAGGGTGCCCAGGGTGCACAGGTGCCCAGGTGCCCAGGTGCACGGGTGCCCAGGGTGCCCAGGGTGCACAGGTGCCCAGGTGCACGGGTGCCCAGGTGCACGGGTGCCCAGGTGCACGGGTGCCCAGGGTGCACAGGTGCACAGGTGCGCGGGGTGCTCGACGTGGGGAATTGGCGGTCGGCCGCCGCCGACGAGCGAGGACGGAAACGGGGGACGCGTGGAAACGACGACCGAACTGAGCACGCCAGACGATGTCGCGCTTGCCGATCGGATGAAGGCCGGCCGGAACCAGATTGTCAGCGAGCTCAAGAAACTGATCATCGGGCAGGACGAAGTCGTGCACCAGGTGCTGTTGACGCTCTTCGTGGGCGGCAACAGCCTCATTGTCGGGGTGCCGGGCCTGGCCAAGACGCTGCTGATCCACACGATGGCCCGCGTTCTGGATCTCAAGTTCAACCGGATTCAGTTCACGCCGGACCTGATGCCGTCCGACATCACGGGCACGGACATCATCCAGGAGGACCCGGCCACCGGCCGGCGCTCGATGGTCTTCGCGCCGGGGCCGATCTTCGCCAACATCGTCCTGGCCGACGAGATCAACCGCACGCCGCCCAAGACGCAGTCCGCGCTCCTCGAGGCCATGCAGGAACACCGTGTCACGATCCAGGGCCGGACCTACAGGCTCGAGGAGCCGTTCTACGTCTTCGCGACGCAGAACCCCATCGAGCTCGAAGGCACCTATCCGCTGCCCGAGGCCCAGCTCGATCGGTTCATGTTCCACATCGTCATCGAGCATCCGCCGGAGGAGGAGGAGCTCGAAGTCATCCGCACGACGACGGCGATCCTGGAGCCGCAGTTCGAGCGGCCGGTGAGCGGCGCGGACCTGGTGGCGTTCCAGCGGCTCGTGCGCCGGGTGCCGGTCGCCGATCCGGTCCTGCGCTACGCGCTGGCCCTGGTACGGGCGAGCCGGCCCAAGTCGCCGACCTGTCCGGACAGCATCAGGAAGTGGGTGGCGTTTGGCGGCAGCGTGCGCGCGGCGCAGTATCTCGTGCTCGCGGGCAAGGCACGGGCGCTCACCTCGGGCCGCTATCACGTCAGCTTCGAAGACATCCGGGCACTGTCGCATCCCGTTCTGCGCCACCGCGTGCTGACCAACTTCCACGCGCAGTCCGAGGGCGTCACGAGCGACATGCTGGTCGATCGCCTGCTGGAGGCCATCCCGGTGCCCAAGTCGGGCATGTAGGGACAAGCCCGCAGGGCGGAGCCGCTTCGCCTGACCTGTGGAGGCGACCCTTCAGGGTCGCCTGACGAGAGGAACGAATTTCCCGTGAGCGCGCACACCATTGTCCCCGGCGCCCGATTCGTGGACCCGGCCGTCCTGGCCCGGGTCGGGAACCTCGAGCTCGTCGCACGCCTGGTCGTCGACGGCGTGATCAACGGCCTGCATCGCTCGCCGTTCTTCGGCGCCTCGGTCGACTTCGCGGAGCACCGCGGCTATGTGCCGGGCGACGACATCCGCCGCGTGGACTGGAAGGTCTTCGCGCGGACCGACAAGTACTTCCTCAAGGAGTTCGAGGCCGATTCCAACGCGAACTTCTCGGTGCTGCTCGACGTATCGCGGTCGATGGCCTTCGGGTCGCCCCTCACCAAGCTGGACTACGCCAAGACCCTGGCCGCGTGCCTCACCTACCTCGTTCACACGCAGCGGGACCGCGTCGGCCTCGTGACCTTCGACGAGGCGATCGTCTCGCACGTGCCGCCGTCGGCCAAGCACCTCGACGTGGTCCTGCACGAGATCGATCGGGCCAGGGCCGAGCGTCCCGGCCAGATCGGCCCGCCGCTCAGGAAGCTGGCCGAGCACTTCGGCCGGCGAGGCATTGTCGTGATCGTGTCGGACTTCTACGCCGAGCCCGGTGAGATCTTCGAGGCGATCGGCCCCATCCGCTTTCGCGGCAACGACGTCGTGCTGTTTCACGTCCTCGATCCGACCGAGGTCGACTTCTCGTTCGTCGACCCCGCCAGTTTCGAGGACCTGGAGAGCGGGGACCAGATTCCGATCGTGCCAGAGGCCCTGGCCGATCAGTATCGGGCGCTCGTGCAGGCGCACGTTGCCGAGATCACCAGCCGCGCCTCGGCGCAGCAGGTGGACTACACGCTGCTCACCACGTCGACGCCGCTCGACTTCGCCCTGTTCCGTTACCTCTCGAGCCGCGATCGGCTCGCGCGCCGGCGATGACCTTCCTCACACCGCTCTTCCTGCTGGCGCTGGCCGCGGTGGCCGTACCCGTGCTGATCCACCTGACCCAGCGCGAGCGGAAGACCGTCGTCGAGTTTCCGTCGCTGATGTTCCTCAGGAAGATTCCGTACGAGTCGGTGCGGCGGCGCCGCATCCGCGACTGGCTGCTCCTCGCGCTGCGCGCGGCGGCGCTGGCGCTCATCGTCGCGGCCTTCGCCCGGCCGTTCATCCGCGGCGCGGAGCTCGCCGCCGCGGGCGGCGGCGCCCGCGAGATTGTCGTGCTCCTCGATCGCTCCTACAGCATGGCGGCGGGGGAGTCGTGGACGCGCGCGCAGGCAGCGGCCAGAGCCGCCCTCCAGGACGTCGGCGGATCGGACCGCGTCTCGCTGGTGCTCTTCGGACCGTCGGCCGAGCTCACCCTGCGATCGAGCGCGGACGTGTCGCGGATCCTGGCGGACATCGATGCGGCCCGTCCGGGTGCGGGCTCGACGCGATACGCGCCGGCACTCAAGATCGCGGCCAGTGTGCTGGCCGAGTCGCCGCTGCCGCGCAAGGACGTCGTGCTCGTGACCGACTTCCAGCGGAACGGCTGGCAGCCGGACGAAGCCCTGCGCCTGCCGGCGGGCAGTGTCGTGACGCCCGTTCCGATCGAACCGGGCGCGATGCGCAACCTGTCGGCAACGCCGGTCGCCGTGCAGCGCGTGCGCACCGAGAACCAGGACCGCCTCGTGGTGACGGCCGGCGTGGCCAATCGCGGTGCCGATGCGGCTGCCGCGAGAGTGGATCTCGATATCGACGGCCGCGTGGTCCAGTCGAGCCCGGTGACGGTCGCGCCCAACAGCTCGGCGTCGGTGACCTTCGCGCCCATCACGATGGCGGCATCGGCGGTCAGGATCACCACGCGCATTCCCGACGATGGCCTGGCGGCCGACAACGCGTTTCATGTGCTCGTCGAGCCGGCCGAGGCCGTCGCGACCATGGTGGTCGGCGGATCGGGCAGAACGGCGGCGGATCTCTACCTGATGCGCGCGCTCGCCATTGGCGACCGGCCTCGGTTCAGGGCCACGAGCCACGGCATCGAGGGGCTGACGGCCGAAGAGCTGTCGCGCGCACGGGTGGTGGTGCTGCAGGACCAGCCAGTGTCCGATGCGGTGGCCGCGCGGTTGCGCACCCATGTCGAGGGCGGCGGCGGGCTCGTCCTGGCGCTCGGACCGCGATCGTCGTGGCCCGCGGGCGCCAACTGGCTGCCGGCGAACATCGGCGATTTGGAGGATCGGACGCGCGGTGCGGCGGCGAAGCTGAGCGGGTTCGACTACGGCCATGCCGTGTTCGAGCCGTTTCGCGCGCCCCGAAGCGGCGACTTCTCGTCGACGCGCATCTACGGCTATCGTGCGCTGACACCGCGCGACGGCGCCGTCACGCTGGCGCGCTTCGACGGCGGGACGCCGGCGCTCGTCGAAGGCACCGTCGGGCGCGGGCGCGTGCTGGTGTGGGCAACATCGCTCGACCTGTCCTGGTCGGACCTGCCGCTCAAGCCCGTGTACCTGCCGTTTGTCCACCAGCTCATTCGCCATGCCTCCGCGTATCGTGAACAGCCCGGGTGGCTCGCCGTCGGCCAGGCTGTCGACCTGGCGTCCGAAGACCATGACCGTGCGATTGTCCTGACACCCTCGGGAGAACGCCGGACGCCGGTCGAGGGGTCGACCGCCATCGAACTGACCGAGCCGGGCTTCCACGAAGTGCGGGATCCGGGACGAGAGGGCACGACGCTCCGCGTCGTCGCCGTCAATGTGGATCCCGCCGAGGCGGACCTGTCGCGGGTCGACCCCGACGAAGTGGTCATCGCCCTTGCCGGGCATCCCGGGAATGGCGGCACCGGTGGATCGCCCGCCGTCGTCCCCGACACCATTCAGGAACAGGCGCAACGGGTCTGGTGGTACCTGCTGTTCGCGGGTATCCTGCTCTTGATCGCCGAAACGTTGGTGGTCAGGCGGCTGACGCCCCGGCGGGTTTGACGTGTAGAGGCGACCCTTCCGCCTTCGCGATTGCGTTGGCGGACCGCCGGAGCCCTGGCGGAGGCTGGTCAGGGTCGCATGTGCGGGTTTCGACCAGGAGGCAACATGGACCAGAACGCCCGCGCAGAACTGCTCGCCGTCGTGCGGCAGGTGCGCAAGCGGTGGCGTCTCAAGCAGGCGATCCAGGGCGCCGTCGGCTTCCTCATCGCCGGAGTCCTGGCGATCCTGGCGGTCGCGGCGGCGCTCGACTACTTCCGCTTCGCGCCGTCGGCGATCTTCTGGTTCCGCATCATCACGGGCCTCGCGCTCCTGTCGGCGGCCGCGTGGTTCTTCGGCCGCCCGCTCCTGCGCCGCGTCACCGACGAACAGGTGGCGCTCTATCTCGAAGAGCACGAGCCGTCGCTCGAGTCCACGATTCTCACCGCACTCGCGGCGCCCGGCGATCGATCGGCGTCTCCCGTGCTCGTCGAACGTATGGTCGAGAGCGCCCTCGAGCGAGTGCACGCCGTCGGCGACGGGCACCGCATCGAGCGCGAGCCGCTCGCGAAGCTGACGCGGACCGTCGGCCTGGTGTCTGCCGCGGCGCTCCTGGCCTTCACGTTCGGGCCCGCGTTCCTGCGGCAGTCGCTGTCGGCGATCTTCGTGCTCTCGCGCGACGTGGAGGCCGCGGCGCCCTACCGCATCACGGTCACTCCAGGTACGGCGACGGTCCCGAAGGGCGCGGACCAGGTGATTGGCGCCACGCTGGACGGATTCGACGCGGCCGCCGCCGCCATCGTCATGAAGAAGGGCACGAGCGAGAGCTACGAGCGCGTGCCGATGCTCAAGGGCGATGACGGGGCGTACGAAGGCCTGCTGTTCGATCTCGGCGACCACGTCGAGTACTTCGTCGAGGCCGCCGGCGTGCGGTCACCGGCATTCACGTTGACCGTTGTCGAACTGCCCTACGTCGAACGGCTCGATCTCGAGTACACGTTCCCTGCGTACACCGGCCTCGAGCCGCGGACGATCGAGAACGGCGGGGACATTGCCGTCCTCGGCGGTACGGATGTGTCCGTCACGATCACGCCGACCATGGCCACGAGCGGCGGCGAGCTGCTCATTGGAGACGGCCAGCGCGTTCCCCTGAATACGGGAGCGAACGGCACGCTGACCGCGCGCTTCACGGCCGAGGAAGACGGGTTCTACCGGGTGGAGCTCGACGCGCCGAGCGGGACGCGCGTGACGGCCTCGCCGCAGTACACCATCGACGTGCTGAGCGACCAGGCCCCGACCGTCACGCTGTCGAGGCCGGGCCGCGACACCGACGCGACGCCCGTGCAGGAGTTCGCCGTCGAGGCGAGAGCCGACGACGACTTCGCCGTGAGGAACCTCGATCTCGTGTACTCGATCAACGGCGGGGCGGAGAAGACGATCCGGCTCTTCGACGGCCGCCAGCCGCGACAGGAAGTGACCGCCGGGCACACGCTCTATCTCGAGGAGCTTGGCGTACAGGCGGGCGATGCCGTGTCCTACTACGCCCGCGCCACGGACAACAACGGCGTCGCCGGACCACAGCGCGCGACGAGCGACATGTACTTCCTGCGCATCCGGCCCTTCAACAAGGACTTCAAGCCGGCCATGTCGATGGGCGGCGGCGGCGGTGGCGGTGGCGGCGGCATGGACCAGGTCGGTGCACTCTCGCAGCAGCAGCGCCAGATCATCGCCGGTACCTTCAAGATGCAGCGCGACCGCAGGCAGACGCCGGCCACGGCATTCCGCGAGGGCATGACGGTGCTGACGCTGTCGCAGAGCCGGTTGCGCGAGCAGGTCGAGGGACTGGTCGAGCGGATGAACAGCCGCCTCGTCACGCCGGACCCCGCGTTCAAGACGATCGCGGACCTGCTGCCGCAGGCGGCCGATGCCATGAAGGCGGCCGAGAGCAAGCTGCAGGCGCAGAGCCCCGACGGAGCGCTGCCGCCGGAGCAGAAGGCGCTGCAGTTGCTGCAGCAGGCCGAGGAGGAGTTCGAGCTGCAGGTGCAGACCCAGCAGAACGCCGGCGGCGGCGGGGGTGGCGGCGCAGGCTCCATTGCCGAGGACCTCGCCGATCTCTTCAAGATGGAACTGGATCGCATGGCGAACCAGTACGAGACCAACCAGCGGGCCGATCAGCAGGCCGCCGACCAGCGCGTGGACGAGCTCGCCGAGAAGCTGAAGGAGCTCGCGCGGCGCCAGGAGCAGGAGATCGAACGGCAGCGCCGGATGGCGGCGGGCCAGGCGCCGAGAGGATCGGGCAACGACCTGCAGCGCGCGCTGGCCGAGCAGGCCGAAGAGGCCGCCCGGCAGCTCGAGCGGCTGTCGCGCGATCAGAACCGGCAGGACCTGGCGAGAACCGCCCGGCAGCTGCAAGAGGCGGCCGATGCGATGCGCCGCGCCGCCGCCAACGGGGACGCGAGTGCCCAGGGGCAGGCCGCGGCGGCCGCCGATCGCCTGCGTGAGGCGCAGCGCCAGTTGCAGAGGTCGCAGGGCGATCGGGCCAGCCGCGACATCCGTGACGCGGAGCGGCAGGCCGAGGAAATCGCGCGCGAGCAGCGCGAGATCGCCGAGGACGTGGACGACCTGCCGAACGCCGGGGCGGACCGGTTGGGCCGCACGCAGATGATGGGCCAGCGCAAGGACGCGCTCGAGCAGCGAGTGGCGAGTCTCGAGCAGCAGCTCGATCGGATGGCCAACGAGACGGCTCGCGATGCCAGGGACGCCTCGCGCAAGCTGGCGGAGGCGGCCAACGGGATTCGCGAGGACCAGATCAAGGAGAAGATCCGCTATTCCAAGCGCGCGGCCATGGGCGGCGCCAACGAGGAGTTCACGCGCAACCTCGAGTCGCAGATCGGCGCCAATATCGACGAACTGCGCAAGCGGCTGGGCGAAGCCGGCGAGGCCGTCTCGCGTCAGGCACGGAGCGGCGGCGGGGATGCCCTGGAGCGTGCGAGGGATCTCGCGCGCGGCGCCGAATCGCTCGGCCAGCGGCTGGAGGAAACCGCGCGGCGCGGCCAGCAAGGGCAGGAGGCGCGCGACGGCCAGGCCGGACGCGAAGGTCAGCAGGGCCAGGAAGGTCAGGCCGGGCAGTCGGGCCAGTCCGGGCAAGAAGGCCAGACTGGTCAACAAGGGCAACAGGGCCAATCCGGTCAGCAGGGCCAGCAAGGCCAGCAAGGCCAGCAGGGCCAATCGGGGCAGGAGGGCCGCGCCGACGGACAAGCTGGCGGCGGCGATACGCGCGGCGGCGCCTGGGGCGGCGGTGGACCATGGGGCGACAGGCGGCCCGGCGACTACTACACGGGCGAGGACATCCGGCAGTTCCGCGGCGAGGCGCGGCGCTGGCTCGGCGATGCGCAGGCGCTCCGCAGCATGCTGCGCGAGCAGGGCGTCGACGTGAAGGACCTCGACGAGATCATGCGCCGCATGAAGGAACTGGACTCCGAGCGCGTCTACAGGGACGTGGAGGAGCTTCAGCGCCTGCAGTCGTTCGTCAGCGAAGGCGTCAAGCGCTTCGAGTACAACCTCCGCCGCCGCGAAGGGGACGCGGATCGCGCCATCGTCTCGGGCTCCGACGAAGTGCCGCCCGAGTTCAAGGCGCTCGTCGAGGAATACTATCGTTCGCTCTCGCGCACCCGGCCGCAGCCATGACGCGCCTCTTCGCCGCGGTGCTCATCGCGGTGCTGGCCCTGGGCGCGCTGGCCGAGGCGCAGCGCCGCGGCGGCTGGGGGCGCGGCGGCTACGGTCGATGGGGCGGAGAGGCCGGCGTGCCGCCCCGCTACGCGACCGAGGCCGATCAGGACGGTAGGTTCCACTTCTGCCGGCTGGAGTACACCGCCGTGCGCCGGCAGCAGCGCGGCATGGGCTGGGGCACCGACTACCCGTACGCCGACATCAACTTCTCGATTCGCCTCTCGGAGATGACGACGACGAGCGTCAGCAAGACGGGGGCGGATCCGAATCACATCGTGGTCGCGCCGACCGACGCGTGGCTGTCGATGTGCCCCTTCGTCATGGCGTCGGATCCCGGCAGCGCCGGCTTCACACCCGAAGACGCCGATGCTCTCCGCAGCTACCTGGTCAAGGGCGGTTTCCTCTGGGTGGACGACTACTGGGGCCCGTACGCGTGGGAAGACTTCGCGCAGGAGATCGCCAAAGTCCTGCCGCCTGGTGAGTATCCAATCAAGGAGCTCACGCGCGAGCACCCGATCTATCGCTCGCTCTTCGAGATCGACGAGATTCCACAGGTGCCGGCCTGGCAATACTGGCTCCAGACGGGCGGCGACACGTCGGAGATGGGCCCGCTGTCGGCGCGCGCGCACATGGCGGCCATCAGCGATTCGCATGGCCGCGTCATGGTGCTCATGACGCACAATACGGACATCGCGGACTCGTGGGAGCGGGAAGGCGAGGAGCCGTCCTACTTCTACGCGTTCTCTCCCAGCGGCTACGCGCTCGGCATGAACGTGGCCGTGTATGCCCTGACGCACTGACATGCGCGCTGCCCGACGCTTCATCGTCCTCCTGGTCCTCGCGGCCGGCGTGACCGCCGCGGCACAGGAGTCGTGGATGTGGCGGGGCGGCTGGGGCCGCCGGACGCCGCCGCGCTTCCCGACCGCGGAGAGCTTCGACGGCCGGTTCACGTTCTGCCGCCTGATGTTCACCAGCCGATGGCGAGAGCCGAGCGGGTCGGGCTGGAACACCGACTACCCGGGCGCCGATCTCAACTTTCCGATCCGCCTCGACGAGCTGACGCGGATGGAGATCAGCCGCCAGCCGTCGGGCGACGCCAACCACCTCGTCGTGCGCGCGACCGATCCGTTCCTCTTCCAGTGTCCGTTCCTGCTCGCGTCGGACATCGGCACCGCCGAGTTCGCCCCCGAAGAGCAGGAGGCGCTCGGCGCCTATCTGCGCAAGGGCGGCTTCCTCTGGGTGGACGACTTCTGGGGCGTGCGCGCCTGGGAAGTGTGGGCCGATCAGATCGCCCGGATCCTGCCGCCGTCCGAGTTTCCGATTGCGGACGTGCCGGCGGATCACCCGGTCTGGAGAACGCTCTTCGAGATCAGGGAGCTGCCGCAGATCCCCTCGATCAGCCACTGGCGCCGGTCGGGCGGCGGCACGAGCGAGCGGGGAGCGGAGACCGCCGTGCCGCACATCCGCGCCATCAGCGATCGCCACGGCCGCGTCATGGTGCTGATGACCCACGACACGGACATCTCCGACTCGTGGGAGCGCGAAGGCGAGGATCCGGAATTCTTCTACCAGTTCTCGCCGAACGGCTACGCGTTTGCCATCAACGCGGTGATCTACGCGATGACGCACTGAGGGTGAGGTCCTTCTCGGACCTCAGGTGTCAGTGGATCATCCCCTCTCCTGCCACTCTCTGCAGCAGGCTCCGCAGTTCCAGCAGATCGAGCATCGCCCGGCAGCGTTGGAGCGGGCCGGCCTGTTCGAGCAGCGCCTGCCGCTCCACGGGGTCGAACTCGAGATATTGCGACAGGGCGTTGACGAGGTCGGCGTCGGGCATGCCGGGCGGCAGCAGCGACTCGTGGCGGGCGCGTTCGAAGAGCGGCGCGAGGAGCGACTCGAGGCGGCGCCGCTCGGCGGCGAGGCCCTCGCGCTCGACAGCGTGAATGTCGTCGACGAGCGGCTCGATGAGGGCGCGGCGATAGAGCTGGCCGATGCCGGGATCCTCCTCGCCGAGGATGCGGAACTTCTCGACGCCGCGCAGGACCATGTTGAAGCGGCCGTCGGGGAGCCGTTCCACGTGCGTGATGAGGCCGGAGCAGCCGATGGGATAGACGGGCGGACGGCCCTCGTAGTCGGACTCGTAGCCCGCCTTGAGCAGGGTCATCCCGATGAGGCGATCGCCGGCGAGCGCGTCGGCCACCATCTGCCGGTATCGTCCTTCGAAGATATGGAGCGGCAGGAAGACGTTGGGGAAGAGCACGACGCTCGGGAGCGGGAAGATCGGAATGGCGATCGGTGACATGACGTCGGGCGCCGGTCAGTGGATCGTGCGCGTCTTCTTGTCCATGTAGTCCATGAGGACGTACTGCCCCAGCGTGTAGGGCGTCGTGAAGTACGCCTTGCCGCGGCACATCGCCGCGACGCGCCGGACGAAGGCCACGAGATCGTAGTCGCGCGCCAGCATGAAGGTGTTGATCATGATGCCCGCGCGCCGGCAGG
>CAZJBN010000074.1:16480-24994 GCA_964543955.1 uncultured Bifidobacteriaceae bacterium | reverse complement strand
TCAGGCGCGATGCATACATCGAGGCTGGCGGCTTCGACGAGGACTTCTTCGCCTACTTCGAGGACGTCGACCTCGGATGGCGGATGAACCTCCTCGGTCAAACAACGGTCTTCGCGCCGAAGGCGGTGACCTACCATCGGCTGCACGGAACATTCGGATCGCTGGCGCACGCGCTCCGGCTGCGGCTCTACGAGCGAAACGCGCTGGCGATGATCGTCAAGAACTACGGGGACGATGCGCTGGCGCGCGTGCTGCCGGCGGCCGTTGCGCTGGCCCTGGCCCGCAACCTGTCGGTCGCGACGCTGCCGCGGGACCGCATCCGCTTCGACGTCGACCCTCCGGATCGGGCGTCGATTCCGTCTCCGCTCGTCGCCTTGCTAATCGCCCTGGAGGACTTCGCGCAGTGCCTGCCGGCGCTTCGCATCAAGCGCGAGGGGATCCAGTCGACGCGGCGGGTGGACGAAGAACGGATTCTCGCGCTGCTGCCGGACCCGCTCCAACTGCACGACCTGGGCGAGACGTACCTGGGCACGGCCGAAGCACTCATACGGGACTTCCGCATTGCCGAGCTCTTCGGCTTGCCGGTGCCCCCGGGCACCGGTGCACCCGTGCACCTGGGCACCAGTGCACCTGTGCACCCGGGCACCAGTGCACCTGTGCACCCGGGCACCAGTGCACCCGTGCACCCTGACGTCGTTTCCGTGATCGTCCTGACCGCGAGCGGCGCCAGGCACCTGCCCGACTGCCTCGACTCGCTGCGCCAGCATGCGTGGCCCGCCGGTCAAACCGAGGTCATCGTTGTCGACAACGGCTCGGCCGACGATCCGACCGCTGTGGCGGAGCGGCACTACCCCGGCGTCCGCGTCGTCCGCACAGGAACGAACCTCGGCTTCTCGGCCGGCAACAACGCCGGCGCGCGCGCGGCCACGGGCGGGTGGCTGGTGTTTCTCAACGACGACACGCGCGTGGCGCCGTCGTGGCTGACGGAGATGATGGCCGTCGCGGTGCGCCGCAACGCCGCGTCGGTCGGCGCGTTGATGGTGGACTGGTCCGGCGCGCGCCTCGACTTCGCGGGAGGCCTCGTCAACTTCGAGGGCCGTGGGTACGCCCTGCACTTTGACGAGCCGCGCCTGTCCGCGGCGGTCGACGAAGGACCGGTCCTCTTCGGTTGCGGAGGCGCCGTCATGGTGCGGCGCGACGTGTTCGAGTCGGCCGGCGGATGGGACGAGCCGACGTTCGCCTACTACGAAGACGTCGAGCTCGGCTGGCGGCTCTGGCTCCTCGGGCACGAAGTCTGGCTCGCGCCGAAAGCCGTCGTCTACCACAAGCACCACGGCACGTCCGGCGCCGACAGCCCGGCGCGCGGGCGCGCGTTCGAGAGAAACGCGCTCCGCATGATTTACGCGCTGCTCGAGGAAACCAATCTCCAGCGCGTGCTGCCAGCCGCCCTGATCCTGGCCGCGGATCGCATCCTGCTCTCGACGCCGTTCAGCCGCGCATCCGACCAGGAACCCGGGAGCCAGGGCGGCCTGTCGCTGCCCTCCGTGCACGCCGTCAAGGCATCGCTTCGTCATGCCGTGATCCAGCGCGGCGCACGCCGCGAGTTCGGCGTCGGCGGCAACCTGCGGAAGCTCGGGCCCGGCGGCCTGGCCGGCGCGGCGTGGGACGCCGCCAGGGATGTGCGGGTCGGCTGGGGCCATCGAGGCGCGCGGTCGCGCTATCTGATCGAGGAGGGCGGCCAGGCGGCTGCGCTCGAGGGGCGCCACGAACGGGTCAACCCGATGGTGCTGGCCCAATTGCTCGGCCTGCAGGACTTCCTGGAGATGCTGCCGGAACTCAGCCTGCGCCGCCAGTCGCTGCAGGCCAGGCGGCAAAGGTCTGACGTGGAGATCCTGCATCGCTTCGGCGGCCGATGGACGGCAGCCGTGCCTTCCGCACGCCAGGATCTGCACGAGGCGCTGAGGCGTCAAGTGATCGATATGCTGGAGGTGGGCACAACCGACGGGGGTTCAAGACACGCGTAGGCGGGCATCGAGGCCCGTCGCCAGGATTCAAGGCACGGAGGTTCGGCATGCTCTCGCGATGAGCGATGAGCGATCCAGTCGCGCGCTGAGGTCCCCATCGGCGACGACCCGCAGGGCCTGCACGGTCCGGCGTTGTTCGAACGCCTGGCGCATCCCCAGAAGCGCATCCCACTTCGCCCGCAGGATGCTTCCGCCTCGCCCTCTCAGCGTGAACCACGCGATCGCCGTGATCGATGATGCGATGTGCAGGGGAAGGTTGCGCCAGAAGAGCGGTGCAGGCATGTTCCGGACGAACAGCCACTCGAGATTCCGGTGGCCGTGATACACGGAGAACGCACTCCCGACGCCGCTCGTGGCCGAGCCGACGTGGTGCGCCACGGCATCCGGCACGTACCAACACCCACGCCCGCGCAGCTGGAGGCGGAATCCCAGGTCCACGTCCTCCGCATAACAGAAGAAGCGCTCCTCCAGCCCGCCCGCGTCGAGCCAGTCCTGGCGGCGATAGAGGGCCGCCGCCGCACACGCCGAGAACACCGGCCGCTCGACGAGCGCCTCCGGGACTTCCGCCAGCGGGCGGCCATGGCCGTGACGCCAGACGAGTCCGCTGACATGGCAGACGTCACCGGCGCCATCCAACACTCCTGGCGCGCCGTCGCGCATGAGCCGTGACGCAAAGGAGGCGGCATCAGGGCGCCGCCCGGCCGCATCGAGCAGCGAGGCAAGCCAACCGGGTTCCACAAACGCGTCGGGGTTGAGGAGCGCGACGAGATCACAGTCGGCCAGCCGGGCCACGCCTCGATTGTTGGCGCGTGCGAACCCCTCGTTGACATCGAGAGCGACGATCTCCATGTCGAGGGGCGCGGCCCCGGCAGCAGCCTTGCGCGCCAGATCGACCGTGGCATCACGACTGGCATTGTCGATGACGATGACGCGATCGGGAGGGCGCAACTGCGCGGCCACGGCCGACAGGCATCGCTCGACAAAGCCCGCGGCGTCATGGGTGACGACGACGAGGCCGACGCGGCGGGCGGCAGGCAACCCTGAAGGGTTGCCTCTACCAGTCATGGAGATTGCCTCTACAGGGCATACCCCGCGGCCTGCGCGTCGGCGTGAAACATCTTGACCGTGTCCAGGGAGTGCTCGTCCAGGTCCTTGCCGAGAAGCGGCAGCTTCCGCAGGATGTCACCGGTCACGGTGATGATGTGGCAGCCGATCTCGTGAGCCTGCCAGACGTTCAGCACCTCGCGCGGGCTGGCCCAGATGAGCTCCGCCTTCGGCTCGGCCTCGAGGATCGCGAGCGCGGATTGCATGTGCGGCACCGGATCGCGGCCGGTGTCGGCGACCCGGCCGGCAAAGACCGAGATGTTGGACGGCGCGCCACCCTTGAGGGCATCGACGACCGATTGCACCTGCTCGAGCGTCGTGATCGCGGTCACGTTCACCTTCACGCCCGCGTGGGAGAGCCGGTGAATGACATCGCAGGCGGACGCGCGTTTCGTGTTGGTCACGGGGATCTTCACGTAGACGTGTTCGCCCCACGTGGCAATCTCGCGGCCCTGCCGCTCCATGTCGGTCAGATCGTCCGAGAACACCTCGAACGAGATGGGGCGGTCCGGTATGGCCTCGAGCACCTGGGCCGCGAACGCGCGGTAGTCTGTCACGCCGGCCTTGTGCATCAGCGTGGGGTTGGTCGTGAAGCCCTTGATGTACGGCTCCCGATACATCGCCTGCATCCCCGCGAGATCGGCGCCGTCGGCAAAGATCTTCGTGTTGAGGTCTGTCAGATTCATGAGCGATCTGGCGTCGGGAGATTTGCGGGCGCCGCCAGTATCCAGTCCGCCGCCTCGGCGAGCGATCGCACGCGGACGGTGGGCTCGTGCGGAATCGGCTCGCCGTAGTCGTAGTCCACGAGGATTGTCGCACGGCATCCGGCCGCGCGGCCGGCTTCGATGTCCCGCCACCGATCCCCCACCATGTAGCTGGCGGCCGCATCGTAGCGCGGCTCCTGCTGGAGCATTCCGGGCCTCGGCTTGCGGCACGGGCAATCGTCCGCCTCGTCGTGTGGGCAGACGCGGATTTCGTCCAGGGCCAGCTCGCGAAGCATGAACGCGTGGATCGCGTCCACGGCCTCGCGCGTGGTAGTGCCGCGCGCGATGTCCGGCTGGTTGGTCACCACCACCAGCGCGAATCCCGCGTCGCGCAGCCGTTCGAGCGCGCGATCGACACCGGGAAGAATCTCCACGTCGTCCACGAACGCCGGGGCAAACGGTTTGCCGTCGCGCACGACGGCCCGGTTGATCACGCCGTCCCGATCGAGAAACACCGCGCGCTTCATTTCAGGCCACCCTCCAGCTCAGACATGAATGGCACCTCGAGCACGACGGGCGCCGTGCGCACCCGCCTCCGCTCGCGCTCGAGCGTCCTGCAAGCTACGGCGCACGTTGAGCACTCCGGGCACCTGGCACCCTGAGCACCTCGGGCACCTCGAGCACCCTGGGCACCTGGCCGTCTGTCATCGTCCCGTGGATTCCCACTTGGTCGGATTCGCCTTGAGCTTCGGGTGAGAGACGAGCAGGTGCCAGACGACGGCCTGGAAGGCCTCGGCGTGCGGCGTCACCGCGTCCGGATTCACGGTCGGCACGATCACGCACGCATGCGCGACCGTTGCCGTATAGCCTCCGTCCCGTCCCACGACGCCCACGATGGCCGCGTCAGCTTCCTTCGCAAACTGAAGCGCCCGCACGAGATTCGGGCTGACCCTCGGCTCGAGGCTTCCGCCGCCAACCGACATGACGAAGACGCCGTCTTCCTTCCTGAGCCGGCTGCCCTTCAGCCACGCAATGAAGACCGAATCCCAGCCCTCGTCATTGGTCCGCGCGGTCAGTTCCGACACGTTGTCGGTTGGCGCATAGGCTTCGATGCCCGCGAGTTTCCTGAAGTCGTTGACCGCGTGGCTGCAGTTGGCGGCGCCGCCACCGACACCGAGAAAGAAGAGCCGCCCGCCGCGGTCGCGGACAGCGGTGAGCACGTCCACGACGCGTTCGATCGCGTCGCGATCGAGGGCTTCCACGATTTGGGCGGTCTCCGCGAGGTGTTGGTCGGTGTAGGTCATCTCGTTCGCTTCGGGCAACCCTCAAGGGTTGCCCCTACAGATTCCGCTATCGGTCTCTCTGTGGGGGCAACCCTTCAGGGTTGCCCAAGAGGTACTCCTCGGTTTCCCGAAAGCCTTGGGGGGATCCTATTTCATAAAACCGGTTCGAGACCTCGAAGGCGGCCAGCTCACCACGCGCGAGCAGGTCCTGGTAGACGCGAGCCAGGTCCAGCGGCTCGCCCTCCGCGAAGCCGTCGAAGGCACGCGGCGTCAGGATGCCCAGGCCCCAATCGATGTGCCGCATGTCCGGCGTCAGGTCCCGTTTGTCGTAGCGCAAGATTCGGCCGTCGGCAAACTCCACGTTGCTCGTCCCCCACTGCCCGTCGTTCCGGTATACCGTCATGAGCCCTGCCCGCCCGCTCGCGCGGAACACCGCCTCGACGGCGGCGAAGTCGCCCTGAAGGTACGAGTCGCCGTACATGACGAAGAAGGCGTCCCCAAGCGCGGGCAGGGCGCGCAGCAAGGCGCCGCCGGTTCCAAGCAGCGTCGGCCCGTCGTTCAGGTACTCGAACCGCATGCCCCAGCGTGATCCGTCGCCGAGGGCGGTCTCAATCTGATCCGCGCGATAGCCGACCAGCCAGACGACGCGTGAACTCCCCTGCGACCGGAGCAGCTCGGCCTGGTGCTCGGCAAACGGGCGACCGGCCACGGGCACGAGGGCCTTTGGAAGGCGCTCGCTGAGCGGCCGCAATCGCGTCGCCACGCCGCCGGCCAGGATCGCAACCGGCAGCATTACGCGAACAGCACCTTGGTGCCCTCGAAGTCGAAGCGGAATCGGACTTCCTCGAGACCGGCCTTCGTCATCGCCTCGCGAAGCCGCCGATGTTCTTCCGCGTAGAACAGCAGGAAGCCGCCGCCTCCGGCGCCGACGAGCTTTCCGCCCAGCGCTCCGTTCCTGCGTCCGAGCTCGTACCACTCGTCGATCCGAGGGTTGCTCATCGCGCCCGAGCGCCGCTTCTTGTGCTGCCACTGCTCGTCCATGAGCGCGCCAAACGCTGCCGTGTCGCCGGCCACCAGCAGATCACGCGCACGATGCCCCAGGGCCTTCACCTCGTGCAGGTTCTGCAGCATGTCGGCATCGCCGCCTTCGCTGCGCGCTTTCTGCTCGGCGAGAATGCTGCCCGCGCTCCGCGAGAAGCCCGTGAAGAACAGCAGCAGGTTGTCTTCGAGGTTGAAGAGCGCACTCACTGGAATCGGGAGCGGTTCGGCCTCCACGCCCCCGTCCGGGTCGAAGGTGAAGCACGTCACGCCACCGTACGCGGCGATGTACTGATCCTGCTTGCCGACGGGCTCTCCAAGCGTGTCGATCTCGATACCGCAGGCCAGCGCCGCCAGCTCGTCGGGATGGAGCAGACGGCGCCGATGGGCGTGGAGAGCCTTGAGCAGGGCCGTCGTGAAGCTGCCGGATGAGCCAAGCCCCGTTCCGGCGGGAATGTCGGCAAGCGTCGTGATCTCGATCTGCGGAGTCTTGAAGGCCAGCTGCTGGAGTGCCGCCCGGATGATCCGGTGCTGCACGTCCTCCACTCGATCCACGTGCTCCAGTTGCGAGTACTTGAGGAAGATGCCCGGCGTGAACGGCCGCATGACCGTGACGTAGACGTACTTGTCGATGGCCGCGGCAATCAGGAAACCGCCGTGCCGCTCGTAGTAGGACGGCAGGTCGGTCCCGCCGCCGCCGAAGGTAATTCGAAGGGGGCTGCGCGTGATGATCATCTCGATAAACGTTCGAGTGCCCGGGTGCACAGGTGCACAGGTGCCCGGGTGCTTAAGTGCTCAGGTGCCCAGGGCTTGCGGCGCACTGTCCGGACCTCCCCGGACCTCTGAAGCATATTCCGCCCGTACAGGGAAACGCCCGACATCAGGCGGATACCTGAATATCGGGCGTTTCACAGCGTGACTGACACGCATCCCGGCAAGAGCCGGGAAACAGTTGGTCTTGCTATTCGGTTGTGCGCACCGACGCCGCCTAACCTTGACGGTTATGCCTACTCGACGATGCGCCACCTCAGTCCGGCGGCGTCTCCATGCGGACCTCCACGTTGTGTGGTGTCGTTCTGGCTCCTTGATACCGCCGTCGCCGGACGAAGTCAACACCGAAAACGTCACGGTGTGTCTTGCGCGTAGCGTCACGATTTTGTTCGCGCGTAAATGGCTTCGACGACAGTGAGCGCCGCGCGTGCGTCCTGCAGGCCTGGCTGTGGTTCCCGTCCGCCGCGGATGTCCTGCACGAACGCGCTGAATTCGAGCGCCCACGACTGATCGCCGCGCGGATACTCCCAGCACGTCGTGTCCGGCGGGCCCATCTCCGGAAGCATGTGGTAGTGCGTGATCCGCTCGACGCCGTAGCTGCCGCCGAGGCCCTCGACGGCCAGCTTGCCGGCACGCCCGTAGATTTCGAGGGAAAACAGATTCTTCCACTCGGTGCAGCTGACGTGCAGGAACGCGCACTGCCCGTCCGCGGTCCTCAGGGTCATGAACGCGTTGTCGTCGACGTCCATGTCCCAGAAGTACGTCGTCGCAAAGCCCTCAACGGACGTGAAGGGGCCGAGGAACCAGCCGGCAAGGTCGATGAGGTGCACGCCCTGGTCGATGAGCTCCCCGCCTCCGGACCGCTCCGCGTCGGCACGCCATTCCTTCTCGTAGCCGATGCGCCCGCCGTGGCCGTAGCGCCCGCGCACGAACATCAGCGGCCCGAGCACGCCGCTGTCGAGGATCTGCCGGGCCTTCTGCAGGGCCGGGTGATAGCGGTGGTTGAACCCGACACGTACGCGCCGGCGGGCGGCCCGGGCGCGCTCGATGACCGGATCGATCTCGGCCACGCGGCGGGCCGCCGGCTTCTCCACGAGAACGTGCTTTCCGGCATCGAGCGCGGCCAGCGTCACCTCCGCCAGCGCGTCGTTGGTGGTCGCCACGATGACCACCTCCACATCGTCGCGCCGCACGGCGTCGGGCCAGGGTTGGACCGACGCCGTATGGAGCGCCGAGGCTTCCACTTCGGCGTCGCGCGCAAGCGCCTGCGCGCGCTCCTCGACGACGTCCGCGCACACGACGAGACGGCCGCCCGGAAGGGCCGCCGCACGCTTCCGGCCGATGAGGCCGCAGCCGACAATCGCCACGCCAAGCGGCGCCGGCTCGAGCGGCCTGATCAGCGGCTCGGGGTTCAGGGCTTCGGGGTGGAGAGAGTTGGCCATGAGGACGCAGATACGAAGGTCGATGCAGATTTCACGGATAACCTGACGCAGACCCGGATTCTATCCATCTGCGGCAGTCGATGGTCGCGGCGGCGCCCTTACAACCTGTGTTTGATCTGTGCATCTGTGTCTATCTGTGCATCTGTGT
>CAZJBN010000074.1:13983-16380 GCA_964543955.1 uncultured Bifidobacteriaceae bacterium | reverse complement strand
CTGTGTTTGATCTGTGCATCTGTGTCTATCTGTGCATCTGTGTCTATCTGCGCATCTGCGTATTCCTAGCCCCAGGGCTTGCCCCGATCACCTGGGACGATGCGGCGCAGCGTGTAAATGTCGCTCCCGGCGATCTCGTCGAGGTGATCGTCGAGGCGATTCCACGGGTCCCATACGGCGCTCAGCAGCCGGCCGTTGATGCCACCAGAGCTGTCCGACGCCAGCCACGCGACGAGATCCGCGGCGGCGCCTGGTGAGGCGTCACCCTCGCGGGCGCGCGCGACGGCGGCCTCATGTTCTCGCGATGCCGCTTCGGGTCCCGCGGCAATCACCTCGTCGAGCATCCGCGTGTTCATCGGGCCCGGTGCAACGGCGTTCACGGTAACGCCCGAACCCGCGAGCTCGTGCGCCAGCGTCTCGGTCAGCCGCACGAGCCCTGTCTTGGCGACCGCATACGCGCTGAAGTCCGGGCGCGGCCCCGTCGCGCCGCCGCCGGAGATGTTGATGACGCGGCCCCAGCGCCGTTCGATCATCGCGGGCAGCGCCAGCCGGGTCAGGAGCGCGGCGCCGAGCAGGTCCACCTGGATCGCGTCGATCCAGGCCGGCCATTCCACCTCGGCAAAGGGACCGATCGGTCCCTGCACGGCGGCATTGTTGACGAGCACGTGCGGCGCCCATCCGTCTGGCCGGAGCCGCGCCATGAGCGATCGGATGCTGGCCTCGTCCGAGATGTCGCAGGGCTCGACGCGGAGATCGATCGCCGCTGACTCCTGGCGCAGCCGATCGGCGACGGGCGAGAGGGAGATGGCGGAGCGGCCGACCAGGACCAGCCGGAAGCCGTCTCGCGCCAGCCGGATCGCGATCGCCTGGCCGAGGCCGCCGGCGGCACCGGTCACGAGCGCAATCGCGGGCGCACCCGTCACCTCGTCGCCTCCACCTTCATGCGCCGATATCGTACTCGAACGCGTGACGCGGCGACGGCCCGCCGGCAAGGCGGCAGCGCGCATCGAGTGAGGTTCTCACCGACGCGCCTCGAGCAGCTCGGGATTGTCCTCCAGGAACTCCAGCGTGCGGACGATGCCGCTGCGAATGGTCAGCTTCGGGACCCACCCGAGCGCGCGGATCCTGGACGTGTCGAGAAAGATGAACGGGTTGTCGCCAATCCAGCCGCGATCGCCACCCGTGTATTCGCGCACGGGGTTCACGCCGAGCCGCTCGCAGATCCAGACGATGGAGTCGTTCACCGTCACGTACTCGTCGGTCCCCAGGTTGAAGATCTCCAGCCGGCGTCGCGTCTTCTCCATCGCGAGCAGCATGGCATCCAGGCAGTCGCCGATATAGAGGTAGGACTTTCGCTGCGTCCCGTCGCCCAGCACGCGGAGCCGCGTCGGGTCGGCGCTGAGGCTGCGATAGAAGTCGAACACGTGCCCGTGCGTGTAGCGTTCGCCGAGGATGGAGACGAAGCGGAAGATGCAGCCCTCGAAGCCGAAGCCTGCCGCGTAGGCCGCGATGAGGCCCTCGCCCGCCAGCTTCGACGCGCCGTAGAGCGACGTCTGCACGGGAAATGGCGCATCCTCCGGCGTCGGGAAGACGTGCGCCTCGCCGTATACCGATCCCGTCGATGCGAAGGCGATCCGCTTCACGCCGTTCGCGCGCATGGCCTCCAGCACGTTGAAGGTGGCCATGGTGTTCTGCTCGAGATCCCGCCTCGGGTGGTCCGTCCCGAAGCGCACGTCGGCATTGGCCGCCAGGTGAAAGACGACGTCGCAGCCGTCCACCGCGCAAGTGAGCGCATCGAGGTCCAGCGTGTCGCCTTCGACGAGGGTGAACGACGGGTGTTGCAGGGCGCCCGCGAGAAACGAGCGCTGCCCCGTCGAGAAGTTGTCGTAGGCCACGACGGAGTGGCCGTCGGAGAGGAGGCGATCGACAAGGGAGCTGCCGATGAAGCCGGCGCCGCCGGTCACGAGCATACGCATATGAACAGGAGCGCCGGGCTTCCGCCGCCGCTAAGCTCCGGCGGACCCGCCGAAGCCTTGGCGAAGGCTGGTCAGCCCCGGCGGCCCGCCGTCGCCTCCGGCGCCCGGGCGGTCGAGAGGCGTTCGACGTCAGCGTCCACCATCATGCGGACGAGGCCGCGGAAGTCCACCTCGGGCTGCCAGTCGAGCACGGCCTTGGCCTTCTCGGGATTGCCGATGAGCAGGTCCACTTCGGCCGGACGGAGGTACTTGGGATCCACCCGCACGTACTTCTCCCAGTCGAGGCCCGCGTAGGAAAAGGCTTCGGTGACGAGATCCCGGACCGAGTGCGTGACGCCCGTGGCGACGACGAAGTCGTCGGCCGTGTCGGCCTGCAGGATCAACCACATGGCCCGGACGTAGTCGCCGGAAAAACCCCAGT
>CAZJBN010000074.1:0-13973 GCA_964543955.1 uncultured Bifidobacteriaceae bacterium | reverse complement strand
CGTCGAAGTTGCCGAGCGCGAGGTGATCGGCCAGGCCGAGCTTGATGCGCGCGACGCCGTCGGTGACCTTGCGGGTGACGAACTCCAGGCCGCGGCGCGGCGACTCGTGGTTGAAGAGGATGCCGGAGACGGCAAAGAGGTTGTAGCTCTCGCGGTAGTTGACGGTGATGTAGTGGCCGAAGACCTTGGAGACGCCGTAGGGGCTACGCGGATAGAAGGGCGTCATCTCGTTCTGCGGCACTTCGCGCACGCGGCCGTACATCTCGCTCGAGGAGGCCTGGTAGAAGCGGATCTTCGGGTTGACGCTGCGGATGGCTTCGAGCGTTCGCGTGACGCCCTGCGCGTTGAACTCGCCGGTGAGCATCGGCTGATCCCACGATGCCGGCACGAAGGACATGGCGGCAAGGTTGTAGAACTCGTGGGGGTCGGACTGCTGGACGGCCTTGATGAGGGACAGCTGGTCCAGGAGGTCGGCCTGAAGCAGCGTGATCCGGTCGCGGAGGTGCTCGATGCGCCACTCGTTGGGTGCGCTCAGGCGCCGGGCGATGCCGAAGACCTCGTAGCCCTTGTCGAGGAGGAGTTCGGCCAGGTAGGAGCCGTCCTGGCCGGTGATGCCGGTGATGAGTGCGCGCTTGGCCATGCAACTGACAAGTGTATCGCACGTGCGGCTCGAGAGGGCCGTAACTGGTACGGTCGGCCGACTGGCTAGGGTAGACTGTTGAGTCGCCCTGTTTCCCCGGTCGACCACTACTGCTACCGCCCTATGGTCAATGCCTGCACGATAGTCGCCCGCAACTATTTGCCGCATGCCCGAGTCCTTGCTGCATCGTTCCTGCAGCATCATCCTGAGGGCGAGTTCTTCGTGCTGGTGATCGACGACGAGCAGCGTGAACTGGACGCCTCACGTGAAACGTTCGCGTGTTTGCGCCTCACGGACATCGGGCTGTCGACCGACGAGATCGGGCGCCTGGCGGGCATCTACGATGTGACGGAGCTGGCAACCGCGGTGAAGCCGCGCCTGCTGGCATGGCTGCTCGCCGGCGGGCGCGACCACATCATCTACCTCGATCCCGACATCAAGATTTACGACACGCTCGCAGGAATCGCCCGCCTCGCCGTTGAGCACGACATTGTCCTCACGCCGCACACGATGATCCCGGTTCCGCGTGACGGCAGACGTATCGACGGCCTGCATATTCTCGGTGCGGGTGTGTACAACCTCGGGTTCGTCGCCGTGGGAGCGGGCGGAACGTCGTTCATCGAGTGGTGGTGGGAGAACACGCGTCGCGAAGCGCTGATGGACCACCAGCGCATGATGTTCACGGATCAGCGCTGGATCGACTTCGTGCCGTCGTTCTTCCGCCACTACATCCTCAAAGATCCAGGCTGCAATGTTGCCTATTGGAATCTTCACGGCCGGGCGCTGCGCTGGACCGGCAGCAGATACGAGGTCGATGGCCAGCCGCTGCGCTTCTTCCATTTCAGTGGGTTCGACCACCTCCGGCCGTACCTGCTGAGCAAGCATCAGGGGGAAATGCCCCGAATCCTGCTGAGCGAGCATCCGGACCTCGAGAAGATCTGCGGCGAATACCTGGCAGACCTGCAAGAGGCAGGGATATCCGAGAATCGGCGGCTGGCATACGGATGGACTGCGCTTCCGAACGGATTCGTGCTCGACAAGCGCAGCCGGCGGCTCTACTGGGCCGCTTTGGTGAGCCACGAACGAGACGGCGGTGCCGAGCCGCCGAATCCCTACAACCCCTCGACAGCCGACCAATTCGTTGCGTGGCTCAACGAGCCATCAGAGACTGGTCCGCGCAGCATCTCCCGATACCTCCTCTCGATCTATCAGGACCGTCCGGACCTCCAGCTGGCGTTTCCCGGCGTTCCGGCAGGCGATGTCGACCAGTATGCGATCTGGCTCCGCCGCGACGGCGTGGTGCAGGAGAAGATACCCGTCGCACTGCTGCCCGCGCCCGACGCGACGGCGAGTTCGCCGTTTGTCCGTGCTGCAGCGCTTCAGCCCGGCGTCAATGTCGCCGGATACCTCAGCGCCGAACTCGGCCTTGGCGAGGCTGCACGCCTGCTGGTGCGCACACTCGAGCACGCCGCGATCCCGCACTCGACCATCACCTACGAGGAGACCGCGAGCCGGAAGCAGCAGCGCTTCGTTCAGCGAGGAGACGGCCGGGCGCCGTTCGACGTCAACGTCGTCTGCGTGAGTGCCGATCGCACGCCGGCGTTCGCCCAACGCATGGGTCGTGGGTTCTTCGACGGGCGGTACACGGCCGGCTACTGGTTCTGGGAGCTCGAACGGTTGCCTGAGACGATGTACCCCGCCTTTGCTCACGTCGACGAAGTCTGGGCGGCCACGCGATTCGTCAACGGCGCGATCGCGTCGGCCCAACAACGCCCAGTATTCACGATCCCTATACCGGTGCCAGTCCGGTCGATCGACCCGAAGGCGTCCCGCGAGCTTCTCGGCCTTCCGAACGGCTTCGTGTTTCTGTTCATGTTCGATTTCTTCAGCGTCATCGAACGGAAGAATCCAGTTGGGCTCGTACAGGCCTTCTCGCGGGCATTCAAGCCGAACGAGGGTCCGACGCTCGTCATCAAGACCATCAACGGTCACAAGCGTCTCAATGAACTGGAAAAACTCAGGTCGGCCTCAGGCGGGCGCGAGGACATCCGCGTCGTCGACCAATATCTGTCGGAGTCGGACAAGAATTCGCTGCTTGGCTCTTGCGACTGCTATGTCTCCCTGCACCGTTCGGAGGGCCTCGGGCTCACGATGGGTGAGGCCATGGGCCTGGGGAAGCCGGTGATCGCGACGGCCTATTCCGGCAATCTGGACTTCATGACTCCGGAGAACAGCTTCCTCGTCGACTACACACTGGGTCGCGTACCGCGAGGCAGCGATCCCTATCCCGAAGGCATTCCCTGGGCCGAGCCTTCAATCGACGGAGCCGCCGCCATGATGCGTCGCGTAGTGGACGATCGGGCGGAAGCCGCGCGCAGGGCCGAAATCGGGCAGCGAGACATTCTGACGAAGCATGGTGTCGAAGCCTGTGCGCCGGTCGTGGCCCGCCGGCTCGACGAGATTCGAGGGCTCGGACGAAAGGCGGTGGCCATGCCCGGCAGCGCCGCCCCTCCACCACCGAGCAGCCGTATGTCGGGCGGTCTCGAAGCCACGCTCAGGGCAGCTTCGGCGATGCTGACCCCGGCGCCGGGGCTGCCAGAAACGGCGCGGTTCCGCAGTGCGCGGTTGGCGCTGCAGGGGTTCCTGCTGAGGTTCCTGCGCCCCTATTGGTGGCAGCAGCGCCAGCTGCAGAGCCTGACGCTCGAAGCCGTGCGAAGTGTGAGTGAGACTCGCGCAGCCGACGCCGCTTCCCGTCATGCCGACGTACTCCAGCGGCTCGCGGAGCTCGAATCGACGCTCGGGCAACGGGTGACCGAAGCCCTTGAATCGCACAAAGAGAACGCATGGCAGGCCTCCCGCGCACTCGACACGGTGGGACAGCTCGAGGTTCGGACGGCGGAAGTCGAGAGAAAGCACATGTCGCTCGAGCGCGCGGCCAGCGACCGGGCCGAGGCCGTCGAACGATCGTTGTCGATGCTCAAGACCACCAGGGCGTCCAACGAGTCGCTTCAGACGCTCCACGAAGCGGTCGGGCAGTTTCAGACGCGGGCAGCCGAGCATCTGTCCGATCTCACGACTCACCTGGGTGAAGTCGCCACCGAAACCAGAACGTTGATCCAGCGCCTCTATGCCACACCGTACATGGTGGCACCTGAGCGCTTTCTGTCTGTCGATGACGATGGGCGCGAGGTGATCGGCTATCGCGCGAACGGCGCGGGATGCCACGACCTCTATCGCGGCTTCGAGGACGTGTTTCGCGGTGATGAATCGTTCATTCGCGATCGGTTCCGTGTATACCTGCCGATCCTGCGCGGGCACGCACCGGTGCTCGACATCGGATGCGGCCGCGGAGAGCTGCTGGAGCTCCTGCGGGACGCCTCGATACCGGCGCAAGGCATCGATACGGACGCCGGCATGGTGAACCGGTGCCTGGCCAAGGGACTCGTCGTCACCCAGGCCGACGCCATTGAGTACCTCTCGAGCGTAGAAGACGACTCCCTTGGCGCGATCGTGGCCGCACAGGTGATCGAGCACCTGCCGTACGAGGCGCTCATGGAGTTCTTCCGATTGAGCCGCGCACGCCTGGCGCCCGGCGGCCTGCTGATCGCCGAAACGGTCAATCCGCATTCGCTCGAGGCATTCAAGACGTTCTGGACAGATCTGACCCACAGGGCGCCCATCTTTCCGGAAGTGGCCGTGACCTTCTGCTGGCTCCATCGTTTCGAGCAAGCGCGAGTGTTCTTTCCTCACGGGAGCGGCAGCCTCGACTCTGACCGTCGTTCAGAAGGCGAGTACGCCGTAATAGCGACGAAGTAGGATTCTTGCTGGCACGATCGTGCCGCGGATCGCCAATCGGACGACACGATGAAACTCGACAAGCTGCACCAGACGTGGAATACCCTGGGTGAATCCGACCCGCTCTGGGCAATCCTCAGCGAACCGGAGAAGACGGGAAATCGCTGGAATCTCGACGAGTTCCTCAGGACCGGCGAGGAAGAGATACGCGGCCTCATGAACTACGTCGAATCACTCAGCGTTCCACCGCTGAAGCGTGGCGTGGCCCTCGACTTCGGATGTGGCGTCGGCCGGCTGACGCAAGCGCTCGCCCTCCACTTCGACGAATGTCATGGCGTTGACATTGCCGAGACGATGCTCGAGCGGGCACGGGCGATCAATCGGCATGGCGAGCGATGCACGTATCATTTGAACCAAGTCAACGACCTGCAGCTGTTCCCCTCGAACACATTCGACTTCGTCTACTCGAACATCGTTCTTCAGCACATGCCACTCGAGGCAAGCACGTCGTACCTCCCCGAGTTCGTTCGCGTGCTGAAACGTGGAGGGCTGGTCGTCTTTCAGCTGCCCAGCCGGCTTGCAACCGGACCAAGGGCCGTCCTGCCCCTGTCCCACGACGGTGCGCTTCCGGACTCAGGGTACCGAGCTGAGCTCGCGATCCTGGACGCTCCAGCAACCGTTGCAGCCGAAATGCCCTTCACGGTCCGGGTTCGCGTGCGGAACGCAGGGGACACGCCTTGGCCCTCGTGGCGTGACAACATGGTTCACCCGGTCCGGCTCGCGAACCACTGGTCCCGGGACGGCGGTAACATGCTCGCCGTCACCGACGGCCGGACCGAACTGCCTCATCGGATTCAACCTGGAGAGGAGCTCGAACTCGACCTGGCCGTAACGGCGCCGTCGACGTCGGGTTCCTGCACGCTCGAAGTCGACCTCGTCCATGAGCTCATCGTCTGGTTCAAGGATCGCGGCTCTCCAACGGCGTCGGTCCCCATCCGGGTTGAAGGTCGGCCCATCGAGGCTACTCTCCCTCCAAGCACCGACAAGGGAATCGAGATGCACGCAGTGCCCCGCGAACGCGTCATCGAAATCCTGGTCGACGCCGGTGCAAGCATGGTCGACGTGCAGCCGGATTCGTGGGCCGGGCCTGAATGGGAGAGCTATCGGTACTGCGCGAGGAAGAGTCCCAAGTAGCCCACGGTTCATGCTCACTGTCTGCACGATCGTTACGCGACAGTATCTGCCGAGAGCCCTGGTTCTGGCCGGATCGTTTCTCGACCATCACCGCGGCGGAACGGCGGTGGTCCTGGTCCTCGACGGACACGACCGTCCGACCGGGACGATGAACGATGGAGTCCGCACGCTCCTGCTGAGCGACCTTGGAGTCGACGCCCGGGAGCTCGGACGGATGGCCGGCTCGTATGACTCGGCGGAGATGGCCGCGGCCTTGAAGCCACGACTCCTGCAGCACCTGTTGCAGACCCACAAATCGATCCTCTACCTGACGGCCGACGCCAAGGTGTACGCACCGCTGGACGAAATCGACCGCCTCACCACCAGTCATGACATCGTCCTCGCTCCGAGGACCACCGTTCCGCTGCCCTATGACGGCCGAGGTGCCGGGCCGCTCCAACTCCTGAGGGCCGGCCCCTACTCCGACGGCTTTTGCGCGGTCGGACGACGGAGCGGTGAGGTGCTGGCCTGGTGGTCGGAGCAGAGTCGACCGGATGCTGGAACCGGAGAGGCATGTCCGCCGGAAGCGCTTCGACGGCTGGTCGATCTGATGCCCGTGTTCTTCGACACGGGCATCACGACTGACCCGGGCTGTTCGGCCTCGTTCTGGAACCTGCACGGACGAGAGCTGACGTGGAATGGTTCGGGTTACGAAGTCGACGGGGCCCCGCTGAGGTGGTTCGTCTTCGACGGCTTCGATACTGCGAGGCCTCACCTGTTGAGCAAACACCAGGGCGAGAGCCCGCGCCTGCTGCTGAGCGAGCGGGCTGCACTTCGCCGCCTGTGTGGTGAATATCGCGACGATCTGCGTGATGCCGGGGATTCAAGTCCTGGGCCCCGAGGTGGATGGGAATACCTCCCCAGCGGACTGCGCCTGACATCGAGGATCCGGAGCATCTTTCGCACCGAGCTCGCAAGAGCCAAGGGCGATCCAAGAAGAGAGCCGCCCAGCCCGATCGACCCCGATTGTCCCGAGCGTTTCGTCGACTGGCTCAACGAACCGGTGGCCGCCGGCCCCTATCCGGTGATCTCGCGCTACCTGTATTCGCTCTACCTCGAACGACCCGATCTCCGGACTGCCTTTCCAAACCTGAGCGGAGATGACGCCGTGCGCTTTCTCGAGTGGACCCGAGGCGATGGCGTGGTCCAGGAGCACATTCCGCCGCAGTTGCTGCCAGGGCCAGGGGCCATCGAGCGCGCCAGACGACCGAAGTTCTCTCCTGTGCCCCAGCTGCAGGAAGGTGTCAATGTCGTTGGATACTTCAAGGCGGAGATGGGCGTCGGCGAACATGCACGCCTGCTCGCCTCGGCGATCGACGCCGCGGGGATCGAGCACTCCACGCTGACGGTGACGCAGACGCTGAGCCGGCAGGCGCACCCCTACGTCGATCGCGGGGATCCGAACGCACCGTTCGACATCAACCTCTTGTCGGTCAACGCCGATCAAACCCCGATCATCGGCGCCGGGCTGGGACCGTCCTTCTTCAATGGACGCTACACCGTCGGCTTCTGGGCGTGGGAGCTCGAGCAACTCCCCGAGTGGATGTTTCCGGCCTTCGAGTGGGTCGACGAGGTGTGGTGTGCCAGCCGCTTTGTGGCTGCGGCTGTAGCGGGAGCGAATCGACGGCCGGTCCAGACGATTCCGTATCCGTTCGTGCTCCCGGAGCATCCCGCGGAATGGACGCGGAGCACGTTGGGCCTGCCGCCCGGATTCCTGTTCTTGTTCATGTTCGACTTCCTCAGCATTCTCGAGCGCAAGAACCCGTTTGCCGTCGTGGAAGCCTTCGAACGTGCGTTTGGGAACGACCGCGAAAAGGTGCTGGTGTTGAAGAGCATGAACGGCAACCTTCGCGGAACCGAACTGGAGCGGCTGCGTATGCGCATCGCCCATCTGCCGAACGTCACGTTGATCGATGGGTACTTCTCGGTTGCGCAGAAGAACGCAGCCCTGGCCCTCTGCGACTGCTACATCTCCCTTCATCGCTCCGAGGGGACGGGGATCACGATGGCGGAAGCCATGGCCCTTGGAAAGCCCGTGATCGCGACTGGTTATTCCGGGAATCTCGATTTCATGTCGGAGACGAACTCCTATCTCGTCGACTACACGCTGGGCTCCGTGCCCTCGGGGTGCGAGCCCTATCCGCCAGGATCGAGGTGGGCTGACCCGGACGTGGAAGACGCCGCGAAACGGCTGCGTGAAGTCGTGGAGCAACCGACCGAAGCTGCGCGGCGAGGGGCGCAGGGTCGAGCTGACATCCTCACGCATCACTCCCCTGAAGTGTGCGGCCGACGTATCGCGCAACGTCTCGCTGAGATTCGAACACTGAAGGGCTTCAGGCAGAGCCGGACACGCTTCATGTCCATCACGACCTGATCAGACACCGTGCGGGAAGGCCAGAAACGCGGCACCGTCCTTGACTGCGAGTTGCCGCGGCGGTCACGGGGATCAACCAGCCGTCGTACCGGATACCGGCTCACCGGTTCGCATCGCCACCACCGGCTGGCGCTCCGGAGACGTCCTGAGCCGCGGCCCCTTCCGTAGCGCCAGGATCAGCTCACCCTGCAGAATGTACCGAGTGGCTTCGTGGGTAAAGCCCCATGCACTGAAGTCTTTGATGAGCCCCTCCCGCGTATAGTGCGCAATATGTTCATCGGCATAGGCGCCGGGCGCGAAGAATCCGTAGAGCTTCTCCGTCAGTACCCATTCCCAGTTCGCGTAATCCGGGGTCCCGAGCACGAGACGCCCGCCCGGCTTCAGAATCCGGATCAGTTCCCCGAGAATC
Source organism: uncultured Bifidobacteriaceae bacterium (assembly GCA_964543955.1). Classification (GTDB taxonomy): domain Bacteria; phylum Acidobacteriota; class Vicinamibacteria; order Vicinamibacterales; family UBA2999; genus VFZN01. The sequence continues at coordinate 5,522 of CAZJBN010000074.1, read as the reverse complement.
GGGGATTCCTTGGGCACGTGCTCGATGACCTGCGAGCACAGGACGCACGAAAACGATTCGTCCGCAAATGGGAGCGCGAAGCCGGAACCCTGCACGAGAGGCACACCGAACCTCCGGGCGTATCTCAACTTCCTCAGCAGGACATCCACGCCAACGCTGCCGCGAGGAAGTGCGCCGATGATCCGGCTCGATCCGCAGCCGATGTCAGCAACTGGACCCTCTCCTGCAATCAGTTCCACCACGTGCTTGTGACGCATCCGCTGCCAGTAGCGTTGAAGTGGGATGGCACTGTCGTGTGCCCGCGCATCGTAGTCGGCGCAGAGAATGGAGTTGCGCAACTTCCAGAGCGACCAGAAGGTCCGCATGTACGCCATCCCGAATCTCAGCACGCGGGCATGTGACCGCCCGTATCGGCGGGGCTTGTACTGGAGGGGCACCTCGAGCACCGTCCGGCCCTCGGCGTAGGCCCGAACCAGCAACGCCTGCAGAATGTCGAAGTCTCGCGGCAATCCAGTGAGATCGGCGAGTGCGGCGGCCCGGTACAGCCGGAAGCCGCTCGACATGTCTCGCACCCCGAGCGCCAGGCCACGACTGAACACCTTGTTGAGCACCCGGCTCAGGACATAACGCCCCAAGGGCATGTCCGCGGAGCCTCCGGGCACATAGCGGGACGCGATGACCACGTCCGCACCGTGCCTCCGGCTCCACAGCGCGTCTATGACCGATGGCGCGTGCGACAGATCCGCATCCATCGTCAGCATCCACTCGCCGGAGGCGGCGCGGAACCCCGACACCAGAGCCCCGCCATAGCCTGGTGAGGATTGAACCACCACGCGCGCGTGATTCTCTCGTGCAACATCGGCCGTCCGGGAATCGTCGGGGCCGGTGACCACGATAATCTCCACCGTTCCGATGCCGGGCCGCTCGAGGGCGAGTCGCAGCTCTGGAAGCAGGATGCGGAGGCTCTCGGCTTCATCGAGGGACGGAAGGATGACGGACAGGTTCATTGAGGCCCTCGAGCACTCTCGATTGGTTCGACGCAGTTGGTGGGTCGATGGTAGACAGTCTCGATGTCGACTGCCGACTGATCCTCGGGACCGGGTACGAGGAAGAGGTTGGTACCAGCGGCGTGGGTCAGTTCACGCTGACCAGACGCGCCGGCGCCGGCGAGCTCGCCTCCCATCCGCCCTACGCGAATCTGGACAGGCTGCCCACTGGCGCTGCGCCACGACACGGTGGCCGCGGGAGCCTGCCCATTGCACACGGAAACCGCCATCGGCTGCAGGTGCAGAGGCGAGGCGGCGTCCGAATCGTCGCGAAGCTCGTCCAGCGAACAGACGAAGGCATAGCCGGCGTCCACGCAGTGGCCGCCGGAGATCAGCGCACTCAGGACCGAGGACTCGAGCGCCCGGACCTTGCCTATCAAGTGCAACACTCCAGGTTCAAACCTCGGCTCGGCCGCCCACTTCGCCTCAGCGGCGCAGTCCTTCAATTGCCGAGAGCTGTAGATGCTGTTGGACGGAATCCCAAGTCTCGCCGCCAGCAACTGAAGCCGCAACTCACGGTTGGCGCCTTCGCCGCCCCATGGTGTATTCGGGACAAGTGCTCCGCACGAATACGACGGCCACTGGAACACTCGGTCATGGTCAGACATCCAGGTGCTGAACTGCTCGTCATCGACGATGTAGGGTGGCTCCCACTCGGTCAGGTTGCGGACGCCCCTGACCAGTACAGGCATCTCTGATGCCTGTACTGCAACTGCCACGAACAGTATCAGGGCAGCGGTCGATCTGGGAAACCACAGCAGGCAGCCAATCACGGCGAAGACGCTCGCCGCGTATACAGCCGGCCAGATGAACCGCCCGCTCGCTCTGAACAACGCTGCGGCATCGAGCAGCCGGTCTGGCAGCGCAACGTCGTAGACCAGATGAGACCCTATGAACAACCGGTTGGATCCAGCGAACACCATCGCCGCGAAGATGACCGCCACGAGGATCCAGTGGCTGCGAATCTGCTCGAGACACCGGCGCGGAGTGAGCAATGCGACGCTCAGCACCAGCAGGATCGTGCCCGCTCCCAGGTAGGCATCACCTTCGTAGTGGCCTCCCGTCGCCTCGCGGACGATGCCGGTCGGGCCCCAGAGAAAATCCGGTGGCACGACGAGCGAAGCGACATTCCACGAAAAGACTCCGAAGCCGCCAGCGCGCATGCTCATCGGACCCGATTCGAACATCGCACCGTATCCCTCGATCAGGGCAATCGTCGCAACGCCCAGAACGAGGGCGAAGGATCTGGCCAGGTCCTTCGCGGTGAACCGGGCGCGAGCGAGCAGGGTGAGGACGGTCGCACCCTGAATCATCGCGACCATCACCACGAGGTATGCGTTGGACAGAATCGAGACGGCGCCGAGGACGAAGTGACGCATCGCCGAGAAACGGAGAGTCCGAACGTCTTCGATGTACAGGCAGAGGGCCCACATGATCAGGAAGTGCCCCGAGATCGCGACGTGCCCAAGGCGCCACATGAAGACGGCCTTGCAGATGACGAGGAAGGCGGCTGCCGAACCCGCCCACCACGCCTTGACGCCGCAGGCATGGACGAGCCGCGAGGTGAACCCGCCGAGGAGAACGTATGTTGTGAATATCCAGAAGCCGAACGGATTGACCATCACGCCAGCAAGCTGGTAGATGACCTTCGACGGGATGACGCCGATCGGCAGTCCGTCGTTGAAGAGAACGCTGCCACCTTCGGGATAGCCCATCTCGGGCAAATCGAGCAGAGGCCATCGCCAGGTATCGTGGAGAAAGTATTGCCAGGCCACGAGGTACGCGTTGAAGTCGTGCTCAGGGCGCTCCCAGAACCGCCCGGTCCCCAGGACAAATCCGGGATCCAGCGCAAGACACGCCAGGACAAGGCCCACAATCGCGCCTGGCAGCATCGCACGCACACGATGCTCGATGACCAACTCCCCAGTATGAGGTTCGTCCGACCTTGCGATTCGGCGCCAGGCCACAGCTCCGCAGACATACAGCAGTGCCTGGGCGATCAGCGCCAGGCGCGACACTCCTTGCGCCAGATTCAATTGAGCGAGGCCGAAGCCAACCAGCAGTGCAGCCGCTGCTCCTCCGATGAGGGGCCCGGCTGACTGCCCCGATCGGTACATCCCCAGTCTTGCCGCGGTCAGCGACTGGACGGCGATGAGCAGGACGAGCACCGGAAACGCGTCGCTCAGGAACACCCACACGTCCGCCCGGGAAAAGCGGATGGCGTAGGACACACCCATGGCAACAACCGCGACCGCAAGGTCAGCCGTGGCGGCGGGCCACCCCGTCTCTGGAATCCGGTAGAAGCTCGGCTCGGTGTCGGCAGAGGAAGTCGGTTCGCTCATCTCGAGGCAGTCTGCCGGTATATCCTATCGCCTCACCGTGACCACACCTGCAGCTGCGACTCCTTGAGATCGCTCCGCCTGGCGTAATCCTTCCCCGACAGCAACTTCTCCAGGTAGCAGTACAGGATGATGAAGAGATACCGCGATCCCATCTCGCGAATCTTGAACTTCGAGACGCCGTGCGTCCGGTTCAGCCAGCTGTTGGGGACCACGGCGTACCGATAGCCGCGGACGATGGCCTTCAGCGGGAGCTCGACCGTCAGGTTGAAGTGATACGCGAGAAGCGGCTGGACGCCCGCGATCACGCTTCGCCGGTAGAGCTTGAACGCGTTCGTGACGTCGTTGTACCGGATGAGGAACAGGGCCTGGATGAACGTGTTGCCTGCCCGGTTCAGGACACGCTTGAGCCACGGATAGTCCACCACCCGCCCGCCGCGCGACCAGCGCGTGCCGAACACGCAGTCGTATCCTTCCTGCAGCGTCCGGTAGAACCGCACGAGATCGTCCGGCAGATCCGACTGGTCCGCCATCACAATCGCCACCGCGTCCCCACGGAACGCCGCGAGCCCCGCGCGCACGGCGAAGCCGAAGCCATTCGGCGGCTCGTTGTTGAGATGACGCACCTCAGGCATCTCTTTGCCCAACCGCTCCAGAATCGCCTTCGTCTGGTCCCGGCTGTTGTCGTTCACCACCAGGATCTCGAAGGGGATCGCCGCAGCCCGGAGGGCGTCAGCAAAGGCGCGGATCGTCGCCTCGATGCGCCCCTCCTCGTTGTGCGCGGGGATCACCACCGACAGCAGCCCCGGCACGCCGTGTGCCTCCCACTCCGCGAGCGTTCTCACTTCAAGTGGCATGGACTCACCCGGGCGCCGCGCACCAGCGCAGGCAACCCTGAAGGGTTGCCTCTACAAGAGCACCCGCGCACCTGAACACACCGGGCACCTGAGCACCCCGGGCACCCGCACGGCGCAGGCAACCCTGAAGGGTTGCCTCTACATGATCCTCCCCGGGCACCTGGGCACCTGGGCATTTGGTTAGGTTCTTGCCGCCTGCGCATCGACCATTTCCTGCAGCGTCCGCCGGAGATCGTACTCGATGCCCCAACCCGGATAGTGGTCCATGAAGCGCCGGATGTCGCTGACCCACCAGATGTGATCGCCGGCGCGGTTGGTGTCCGAGTAGGTCCATGCGAGCTCGCGGCCCGTCATCTCCTGCACCACCGCAATCGCTTCCAGCATCGAGCAGTTCGCGTAGCGGCCGCCGCCGATGTTGTACACCTCGCCGGTGCGCGGCGCCTCGAAAAATCGCCAGAAGGCGCGCACGAGGTCGTGCGAGTGGATGTTGTCCCGCACCTGCTTGGCCTTGTAGCCGAACACGGTGTACGGCCGTCCCGAAATGCCGCACTTGACCAGATAGGCCAGGAAGCCGTGCAGCTCGGCACCGGAGTGCGCCGGCCCTGTCAGACATCCGCCGCGAAAACAGGCCGTCTTCATCCCGAAGTAGCGCCCGTACTCCTGCACCATGATGTCCGCGGCCACCTTCGATGCGCCAAACACGCTGTGCAGGGTCTGGTCGATGCTCATCGACTCGTCGATGCCGTGTTCGGCGTACGGATGATCGACTGCCACTTCCCACCGCGTCTCGCCCTCGACCAGCGGCAGGCGATTGGGCGTGTCGCCGTACACCTTGTTGGTGCTGGTGAAGATGAAGACGGCGTCCGGAGAATGTGCGCGGACGGCCTCGAGCAGCACGAGCGTTCCCGTCGCGTTGACGGAGAAGTCCGTGACCGGCTCGCGCGCTGCCCAGTCGTGCGAGGGCTGGGCGGCCGCGTGCACGACCAGCGTCACGTCGCGGCCGTAGCGGCCGAAGAGCGTGTCCATGGCCACGTGATCGCGAATGTCTGCGGACACGTGCGTGTAGCCGGGCACGTCCTGCTCGAGCCGTACGCGGTTCCAGTCCGTGCTGCCGTCCTCGCCGAAGAAGTACTTGCGCATGTCGTTGTCGATGCCGACGACGGTCATGCCCTGCGCGGACAGGAAGCGCACAGCCTCGGAACCAATGAGGCCCGCCGCCCCTGTCACGACTGCCACTGACATCGAATTCTCCTCGGGCAACCCTGAAGGGTTGCCCCTAC
>CAZJBN010000073.1:17750-25195 GCA_964543955.1 uncultured Bifidobacteriaceae bacterium | reverse complement strand
GGCGGCGCGCTTCTACGCCGCCTCGTGTGCGTCCTTGTCGAACCAGAGGCAGATCGTGTTCTTTGGCTTCATGTTCGTGTGCTCCTTGTGCGCGATTCGGGCGAACGGCGCGGGCTCCGCACCGACACGGCATCGGCGATCTCGCGACCAGAGCATCGTACGACAGCCGGCCACGTCACAGAACCATCAGGCTCAGCCGAAGGCCCGCCCGCCGACATGCAGTTGATCCAAGTGCGGGTGAAGCGCCAGACCTTTGACGCGCTGACCACTCAATCAACAGCGACGCTGCCCTCAGATTCAAGGGTGCACGCGCTGAAGCCGTCCGATCAGGCACAGCAGGTCGAGTCGCAACACCCCCGGTCTGCCGTGGCCGCGGCGGGCTTCGTGGCTCTGATGAAGGCGCTCATGAAGCGGCCGTCGACCTGAGCCAGCATGTCGTCGTCCGTGATCCCGGCCTCGGCCAGAAACTGCTTCGCGTCAGCCGCGCGGTAGACGCGCGTCGGTTCCACCTCGATGGCATCGAATCCCGCTCGCGCCAGCGTGTCGCGGTAGCGGTCCTCCTCGAGCGCGCCAGCGACGCAACCAACCCAGAGTTCCATGCTGCGCCGCACGACCGCGGGGACATCGCCACCCTTGACCACGACGTCGGATACGGCCAGCCGCCCGCCCGGCTTGAGCACGCGGAACGCCTCGGCGATGACACGGTCCTTGTCACCAGACAGGTTGATCACGCAGTTCGAGATGATCACGTCGACTGAACCATCCGGCAGCGGAATGTGCTCGATCTCGCCCTTCAGGAACTCGACGTTGGTCACGCCGGCCTTCAGCTGGTTCTCCCGGGCGAGCGCCAGCATCTCGTCGGTCATGTCGAGGCCGATGGCCTTGCCCGTGGGCCCCACACGGCGGGCCGACAGCAGCACGTCGATGCCGCCACCGGACCCGAGGTCGAGCACGGTCTCGCCGGCGTTCAGCTCCGCGAGCGCGGTGGGATTGCCGCAGCCGAGCGAGGCGAGCAGAGCTTCGGCCGGGACGGTCGCCGCCTCCGCCTCGTCGTACAGATTCGACGTGACTGGATCGGGGCCGCAACATCCGGACGTGCCGCAGCCGCAGGTCGCGGCCGATCCGCTTCGCGCCCGCCTCGCCGCCTCGCTGTACTTCGCCTGAACCGCCGTCTTGATCGTATCCATGCTCCCTCCTATTACATTCGCATTGACGAATATATCGGTCGGTGATATATCTGTCAACGGGAATATATGAAGACCGCGAAGACGACCATCGACCAGCTCGAGGAGACGTTCAAGGCGCTCGCCGACCGGACCCGTCTGCGCATCCTGGCGCTGCTGGGCAACAACGAGGTCTGCGTGTGCCACATCCACGACAGCCTTGGCCTGCCGCAGCCGACGATATCGCGGCACCTGGCCTATCTGCGGCGGGCGGGGCTCGTGGGCGCGCGGCGCGATGGCGTCTGGATGCACTACCGCATATCCAGGTCGCTCGCGCCGGAGATCCGTCAGGTGCTCGATGCCGCGGTTGACGCCCTGGCGCGCCTGACGACGACGGCGAGGGACCGCGCGCACTTCCAGAAGACGTTCGGCCCGCTCTATGTCGTGCCAGCCAGCACGGGCGGCGCGTGCTGCGTCCCCGCCGGTGAAGGCGATCGGCGCCGGTCGCTCGCAGATGGCCGCGGCCTGGTTCAACGCCCTGGCTGATCCAGCCAGGGCGCACGCCATCTCTGCCGGCACGGACCCGGAATCATGTGTTCATCCCGAGGTGGTCGCCGCGATGGGCGAGGCTGGCGTCGACCTGTCCGGGACCCTACCGGCGAAACTCACACTCGAACTGGCTGCGAGCGCCTCGATCATGATGACGATGGGGTGCGGTGACCAGTGCCCGATGATCCCGGGCGTGGAGCGGGGCGACTGGCCGATCTCGGATCCGAAGAGCCAGCCGATCGAGGCCGTGCGCGTCATCCGCGACGAGATCCGTCAACGCGTGCAGGCACTGCTCGAACAGCATCACTGGGCTCGATCGCCCCTGCGCGAGGTCAACCAGGCGCGCTCAATCCAGGCAGGCTCCCAGGGTTGATGGCACCGTTCGCGGCACCCCGCGCATGGCAGAGTCACGGCCTCGCATGGTTAGATCGGCGACGCGTCACCGCGAGCGCACGTTGTACTGCACGTCGTCGAACGTGAGGTCGATGTACGCGTAGTCCCCGCCCGGCTCGTGCCACCGTGCCTCGCCGCCTGATGCAAGGCGCACCGGGCCGAAGGACCGATAGCCTGCAAGTGGTGTCGACCACCTCACCTTTCTGACGGTCGTGCCATCGGGCGAGGTCTGATATCGATCGTCGGACCGGAAGTCTATCAGGTCGCCTGCCTCGTTGAAGAGCAGCTCGGCGTCAATCACCTGGCCCGCATTCGTGAAGCGTGCCCGTGCGGTACGGTCGTCGACCGGCTGCCACGCGATGGCAGGACCGATCAGCGTGGCCGGTGCCATCACGCACATGTCGTTGAACATCGTCACGGTCTCGCCCTGGTTCATCTCGGGGCCCGATACGTCGACAACCGGCACGACCGCCGCCGCCTTCACGCGCATTGTCGCCGACGGCCCAACGAAACGATGGTAGCCCTGCGCCGGGATCATCAGCATCGACGCGGTCATGTAGAACAGGCGCGCCGGCTCGTCGACCGCGTTGTGCTGCTCGGCGGTCAGCGGCATCCATCGCGCGTCGGGTCCATTCCGGATACGGCCATGCATGCGCACGCGAAAGTTGCGAACGCGTGGCTGCCCGACGACGCCGCTTCGGCGGAGATACTGCTGTACGGGCGCCGGAAGACGCGCGAGGTCGGCATCGGTAACCGGATCCGAGGGTTCGACGCGTGCGAGGAGCCGATCGACGTCGCGGTCGTAGTCGGCTCGCAGGCTCCCCGGCCCGTGAGCGAGCAAGCCGAAGGCAATGCCGATGAGCGCAAGCAGATTGGCGAGCGCCCCGAACCTGGCGTCGATCCAGGATGGAGCGATCGCCAGCATCGATACGGCAACCGCGCAGGCGCCAATGGCCCACCACCAGCGAGGCCCCACGAAGATCGACACGGCAGCGGCGAGAAACAGAACCGCCGCGGCCAGCCACAACAACCCGAAGAGCGGCGTAATCGGCTGCGTCAACTGCGGGAGCCTCGCCAAACCGAACGCCTTGGCAAAGCCCAGCAGGTGAATGAGCCCATGGACGACGAGAAACACCGCGAAGGCGGCGAGCATGGCTTCCGATCCGACCGATAGACTTTACCGGCCTGGAGCCCGCAAGTCACCAGTTGGCGCTCGGCCGTGCCATACGCTCCGTTTGCGCCGCCATCTCGCCGCCGTTGCCCCGTGCGTATGGACCGATCACGTGACACAGACACCGCCCACGTCCGGGACTACCGCTCCACGCTGAACACCACCTCGCCGAGATGCACGACCGAATGGCCTGGCGTGCTCGCGCTGAAGACGGCGACGGCACCCTCGGCGCCGGGGACGTCGGATCCGTAGACGACCAGCAGGGCCGTACCGCCCTGATGAGCTCCGGCCGAAAGCCCCGTGCTGACCACCATGCCGATTGTCCGCGGGGGGACGAACGATTCGGGAAGCAGGAACAGTGTGCCGGACACCCCGCCCGCGGATCGGGTGACCGATCCACGGATGTGCACCTGTCCGTTTCTGTCCCGCCACACCTGCGCGCCCGCAAGGCCGTATCCGCCATTTCTCCAATGCCCGCTGCTGTTGCCACAGAGCACCAGTCTCGGCCGCACGGTGGGCAGCCCGCATGGATCCGCGGCCTCGTTCGGGTTGTCGGCCACGTCGATGGGCGTCATCGCCGCCGGACGGGCCGGCAGTCCGGGGTCATTCGCGCCAAACGCAAAACTCCCCCCATTGCCCACATCGTCCGACCAGGTGCCCTGGCCGCTCGCGGGGCTCACGGTAGCCGAGACGTGCACGGCCTGCGCCGCTGGCGGCGTGACGATGGTGAAGTTCAGCCCGACCGAGCCATCGGCGTTGAATACCGCCACGCCCGCGGCGCTGCCCTTGCGGACCGCGCCGCACTGGTCGTCGAATCCGCTGACGGCAAAGCCCCCCGGGCTGTGAGTGAGCGTCAGCGTCACGCGATTGCAGTAAGGCTGCATCTGCCACGTGAAGGTTCCGAACGTCTGGGCGCCGGCCGCGGTCGGCAGCAGCATCAGGGCGGCTGCACTCAGCGAGACAATCGTGCGCATCATCCTGCCTCTCCTTTGGCGACCGTCCGGTCGCCTGCAAGAGAGAGATCGCAAACGGGGCAGAAGACCCGACAGCACGGCGGGTTATCATCCGCGCATGCGCACGCTGGCCACTCTCTTGCTCCTCGTCTGCCTCATCGTTCCCCCAGGCGTCGCACAGCAGACGGGTGCTCTCGAACCGCGCGCGCGCGATCTCGGGATCAGCACGCTCATCGGGGGAACTGCGGGCCCGCTCGATGCCATCACCGACGTCGCAGGTGTCGAAGTGGGCCACGCGACCATCGTCGCCGGAAGTCCTCCGCTCGTCGTCGGAAAGGGACCCGTCCGTACCGGTGTCACCGTGGTTCATCCGCGCGGGAAGCAGAACGCCGATCCGGTGTTCGGCGCGTGGTTCACGCTGAACGGCAACGGCGAGATGACCGGCACCACGTGGCTGGAGGAGAGCGGCATTCTCGAAGGGCCCGTCGCCATCACGAACACGCACAGCGTTGGCGTAGTGCGCGACGCGATTCTGAAGTGGCAGGTGGCGCGGCCCGGCATGCAGCCGTGGGGACTGCCCGTCGTGGCGGAGACCTACGACGGCGGATTGAACGACATCAACGGGTTCCACGTGACGGACGCGCACGTGTTTCAGGCGCTCGACGGCGCCACGGGCGGGCGTGTCACGGAGGGGAACGTCGGCGGCGGCACGGGGATGCAGTGCCATCAGTTCAAGGGCGGCATCGGCACGGCGTCGCGCGTGCTGTCGGCAGCGGATGGCGGCTTCACCGTCGGCGTGCTCGTTCAGTGCAACTACGGCACGCGCGCGAGCTTCAGCGTGGCGGGCGTTCCGGTAGGCGCGGAGATACCCGATTTCCTGCCCTGCACGACCCGACCCACAGGGGCGCCGAACGAGCGTGCCTGCGACATGCCGCGCGCCAGCCGAGGCGAAGACGACGAGCTCGGCTCGATCATCGTCATCGTGGCCACCGACGCGCCGCTGCTGCCGCATCAGCTGAAGCGCATCGCGACGCGCGTCTCCCTCGGTGTCGGGCGGATGGGCGGGTTCGGCGGCAACTCTTCCGGCGACATCTTTCTGGCCTTCTCGACGGCAAACGCGAAGACCGGCACGGCGTCCGATCGTGCGCAGGTGGAGATGCTCGCCAACCCGCGCATCACGCCGCTCTTTCAGGCCACCGTGCAGGCCACCGAAGAAGCCATTCTCAACGCGCTGCTCGCGGCGGAGACGATGGAGGGCGGGAACGGCTTGCGGGTGTACGCGCTGCCGCAGGACAGGTTGATGGAGGCGATGAAGAAGCACGGGCGCTGAAAGACACGGTCGGCGCCGCCGAGCGGCGTCAACAGGGTCCGCGTCCCAGCCTCGGGTCCGGGCTTCAGACGGGCGGACGGATGCTATCATCGCTCTGTGCGCACTGCCGATCTCACGGTGGACGAGTGGGCGTGGGCCAGGCACTCCGAGGACCTCTGGCGACGGGCTTATGCACTGGCCGCACTGCACCCGGAGTGCGACGCTTCGGACATGTATCACGCCCTGCGTTGCCTCGAGCTTACGCCGTCCGAACGCCTGCGCAATGGTCTCACTCGTGGACGCCTTCGCGCTGACCCCCGCTGAGCGGGCGCTGCTCGCTGCACTCAATCGTCAGCGTGTCCGCTTCCTGGTCGTCGGCCTCGGAGCCGCACTCATCGAAGGGCGCCAGTCGCCACCCAGGCTATCGACCTGTGGCTCGAACACCCGGCCGATGAGCGCGTGGCGGCGACCGCGCATGACGCCGGCGGCTTCTGGCTGAGCGGCTTCGGCATGCAGCCTCCCGCGTTCGGCGGGGCGGCTCTGGAACGGCTCGGCGTCGTCTTGACAGCCCATGGACTGGACCCGTTCGAGTTGGAGTACTCACGGTCCCCGGCGCGCGAGATCGATGGCGTCCCCGTTCGCATCCTGCCCCTGGAACGGGTCATCGCCAGCAAACGATCGACGAACCGTCCCAAGGATCGTGCGGCGCTCCCGGCGCTCGAAGCGACACTCGCCGCACGGCGCGGGGAGTAGGCGACCGGTGCACCGTCCCGACTCGCGGCTGCCCGGCCAGCGCCACTGTCAGTCGGCGGTCCGCCCTGCACCGCACGCATTCGACGAGTCGCGGCAGGTCACCGGCGCCGACGGGCAAGTGCAGGTGAGCGTCGGCTCGCTGCAGGAATCGGTCGACGCGCTCGAGCGGCTCCCTCACATAGGTCGGCAAGGCGGAGCGCCTCTCGACCAAGGCCACCGACTCGTGACCAGCTGGAGGCGCGGCACTGAAGTGCCGCCCTATGAGATCAGGTCGTCCAGGATCAGCACTTCGAGATCCCTCACGCGCTGGAAGTCCTTGTCGTTGGTGACCAGGCCCGTGGCGCCAGCGGTGAGTGCGGTGGCCAGCTGAATGGCGTCCAGAGTGCGCAGGCCATACCTGGCGCGAGCCCGGGCGGCACGGTCGGCGACACCGAGCGAAGGGGAGAGCCACTCGATGTTGGCCATCTGGACGATCGCCGAGAACGCATTGTGGGCGGCGTCGGGACGTTCGCTCCGGTACGGCAGGACCAGCAGTTCGGTCATCGTCAACGTGGAGGTGACGCCGACGGCCGTCCCTCGGGCGATCCCGCGAAACAGCGCCAATGACGACGCCGAGTAGATGGGGTGATTCTCGACGTGATAGATGAACGGACTGGTATCGATACCGATTCGGCGATGCCTGCGGAGAAAATTCTGTAGCCTGCCCGGACTCACCAGTCCTCGCGCTCGCGATCGAGGTAGTCGGCTGGGTACCTCAAGCCCAGCGACGAGCCGCGGGCAGCCTCGACAGGGTCCTTCACCTTCCGTCGCAGAATGACGCGGTCGTCCATGACGACGACGCGAATCCTGTCACCGGGCTTGAGCCTCAGCGCCTTGCGCGCCTCTTTCGGGACGACGATCTGATTCTTGCTCGAGAGCGTGACTTCTTCGACCATGGCAGACTCCTTTACTATTGTGCCAGAAAGTAAAGCAGAGAGCCTCCCGTGTCCAACCGGTTCGAAGTTCCCGAGCCGATCATCTGCTCGGCCGACGACGAGCCCGCCTTCCACTGGCATCTCGAGGAGGGCCGCGGCTCGCCGGTGGTGCACCCAATCCTGGAGACCAGGGGCTTCGACGAGCTCGCGGAGGTGAAGGCGGCAGCGGCGGAACGATGG
>CAZJBN010000073.1:0-17650 GCA_964543955.1 uncultured Bifidobacteriaceae bacterium | reverse complement strand
TCTGGCTTCCGCGATTCTGCGTGACCTGGATGAGCGCTCCGGCATGGCCGTCGGCCAGCGGATGGTTGAAGCACGAGATGTTGCTCGATATCGACGGCCGCGTCGCGCTGGAGACCTCGTGCACGAAGCTCATTGGAATGCCGCCGCGCTGCATGCCAGGCGTGGACGGGGCGGCCGTTGGCGTCAGTGCCCCGCTGCGCCCGACATCGTCGGACCACGAACCGCGGAGCGTCGCCGGGCTCAATCGCCCCGACACGCGGGACCCCCAGGACGTGCCGCCGCCGGGGTAACCAGTCGTCAGGTTGAGCACCGCAAACCCATCGCTGTCGATGACCGCAATGCCATGAACCGGCTGGGTGACGTAAATGGGGTCGCAGAGGTCTTCGGTGCCCTGGATGCGATAGCCGCCGGCGTCCTGGATCACGGTGAGCGTGAGGGTGTTGCAGTACGGCTCCAGCCGCCAGCGGAACGTCCCGATGGTCTGGGCGCTTGCGGGGAACGCAGTAAGCAATGTGAAGCAGGCTGCCAGCAGAGCACAAGCGATCGTCTTCATCCGGGGAACCCTCCTGTGGGCGCGATCTTGCCGCGAACAGGAGCGGCACTCAAGGCAGGCTCTCGCTGAACGTGGCCTGACCCGAAAGAAGCCTCGCGATCGGCTGCGCTGGGAAGTTCGGTTGGCGGGAGGCGGGACTGAAGTCCCGCCCTACTCTGCCCCTGCCGATCCGGAGGGGCGCAGGATCACATATGCCGGCAGGCCCACGGCGTTGAACCGCTTCATCACGTCGCTCGTCGGCGCCTCGTCCGGCTGTTCGGCCTGGAACTTGATCTTGATGTAGCCGTCCAGGGCTTCGGTCACCGACGGATCCGCCAGCGTCGTCTTGTCCATCGTCAGGCAGTTCTTGCACCACGTGGCCCACATGTCGATGAGCACCGGCTTGCCTTCGCGCTCCGCAGCGGCCAGGCCGGACTCGAGCGAGGAGTGCCAGCCTTCCTCGAGCTTTGCTTCGACGCTTGCCGCCACCTCCGCGGAATCCACCCAGCGGTTGGCGAAGAGCTCGTACGCCAGGTAGCCGTAGTACACAGCCGTCGCGAGGATGACCACACCGAAGCCCTGCTTGACGCGCACCATCCACGGACCGGGTTTCGGCAGAGACGCGAGGCCCGCGCCGGCAATCGGCCACGGCACGGCCATGCCGATGCCGAGAAAGAACGGCAGCGCGAGCGCGATGGTCGTCCCCGTCGCGTAGAGATTGCTCGCGAAGAGCACCACCTGAATCACCACCGGCGCCACGCACGCGCCGGCCAGGAGCGCCGCGACCGTGCCCATGGTGAAGGCCAGCAGGAACGTGCCGCGTCCGGCCCCGCTGCCGAGCGCGCCCGAGAACTTCGAGAGGTCGATCTCGAACACGTCGAACATCGCCAGCGCGAGCGCCACGAAGAGCAGAGCAATGCCGAGATTGAACCAGGGCGAGGAGTTGATCGTCCCGAACGTGCTGGCCGTGAGCACGACGACAAGGCCGAGCACGCCGTAGACGAAGGCCATCGCCCCGCCGTAGGTGAGGCCGAGGAGGAATCCGCGGCGGCGCGACCCGGCCTGAGCGCCGGCGCCGATGATCGCCAGGTTGATGGGAATCATCGGCAGCACGCACGGCGTCAGGTTGAGCGCCAGGCCGCCGAGAAACACGATGAGCAGAATCGCGAGCGGACCGCGGCCCTCGAACCACCCGGTCTCCTTGACGCCCGCCTCGGCGTTCCGGATGAACGTCAGGAAGTCGCCGGTGCCAAGGTAGCCGCCGGTGCTGGCCATCATCTCGAACCGGTCGAGCCGTGCGAGCCCGGCTTCGACACCCTCGGCTGCCGGTGCGGCCGCCTCCGGCACGACGTCGCCGGCATCGGGCGCATCGCCCGTGCCGAACGGGATTGCACCAAGCACGTCCGCATGCTGCGGAGTCACGGCGGCATTCGCACGGACGACGCCGAGCGTCCATTGAACGGGCGCGCTGCTCGGGGCGAAGCACATCGTGTCGTCGCACGCCTGGTACCTGAGACGTCCGGGCACGACCAGTTCGCCAGGAGGGATGCCGGCGTCGAGCGCGAACTGCACGCCGATGACGAACTCCCGATCGAACACGAGCAGCGGCTCGTCGAGCCCCTCCTGCTTGAAGTCCGAGGCGTCGGGGAACACGAGCTCGACCACGCGCACGCCTTGCGGCGCGTCAATCGTGAGCTCGGTCGGGATGAGCAGCGGATCGCGAGGCTTGTTGGACTGGACGTGGAACCCTTCGGGCAGCGACACCTGCAGCGCACTGCGGACCGTCGAACCCGCCCTGACCCCATCGCTCTCGACGATGGTCGTTACCTCGGCCGGGATGCGCCGCAGTTGTGCCGACGCAGGAGCCGCCGCCACGGCAATCAAGCCGAGAAGAATCAAGAAGCCGCGCGCGCTCGGGTGTTTCATCGTCTCGTTCGATAGTACTGGCATTCGATGGCGGAACGTAGGGCGGGTCTTCAGACCCGCCGCTCGAGGCGGAACTGAAGTTCCTCCCTACGGCAGTCGCCGGACCTTCCGGACCTCCCCGACCCCACTATGACTGCGCAAGTCCAATCCAGCGAGCCACTTCCGGCAGATTTGCGGCACCCAGCTTCTCGACGAGTCTCGCCGGGTCGCTGTCTACCAGGATAGCGGCCCGGTATTCGGGTTTCACGAACTGCTCGGACACCGCCCGATCGACGAAATCGACGATCGGGTCGTAGAAGCCTTCGACGTTGAGCAGCCCGCAGGGCTTCCGATGGACCCCGAGCTGGGTCCACGTCACCGCCTCGAAGAACTCCTCGTAAGTACCGAAGCCGCCCGGCATCGCGATGAACGCATCGGAGAGCTCGGCCATCATCGCCTTTCGCTCGTGCATGGAACCCACGACGTGGAGCTTCGTCAGCCGGCTGTGCGCGACCTCGCGGACGGCCAGCCCGTGCGGGATGACGCCAATGGCCTCGCCGCCAGCCGCCAGGACGGTGTCGGCAATCACGCCCATCAAGCCGACGTGGCCACCGCCGTAGACGAGGCTGATGCCGCGCTCGACAAGCACCCGGCCCATGTCGCGTGCCGCGTCGGCATAGGCCGGGTTCGCGCCCACGGCCGACCCGCAGAACACACAGATACATCGCATCCGGCGATCATACAAAGGGCCGGGCGACACCTGGAGGGCCGAGCGCCCGCCGCCGCGATCAGGTCAGGTGCGGCCGCAAGCGGTTGTCCAACCGCAGCTTGCAGGGTCGGCAACAGTTCACCTCGCGGTCATGGCATTGGACCCGGCTGCTGCGGTATCAACTCGCAGGGGGCCACAATGAGCCAGGACGCCATCGAGACGGGACATCTGGAATGGCTGGACGCGATGGCAGCGAACGACGCCGAAGCGCTGGGCCGGGTAGCCGCCGCGGACGTGGTGCTCATGCCGCCGCACCAGCCGCCGGTCGTCGGCCGCCAAGGCGTGGTTGCCTGGTTTGCCGGGGTGGTGAAGCACGCCCGCACCGTGAGCGTGAGGATTCCAGAGCGTGAGGTCATGGTCGTTGGCGACTTGGGCATCGAACGCGGCTCTTTTGTGTGGAAGGTCGCGCCAACCGGAGCTGCCGCAGAGGTCGAAGACCGCGGTCACTTCCTCGCCATCTGGCAACGGCAGGCGGACGGTTCGTGGAAGGTGAAATACAACATCTGGAACAGCACGCTTCCGGCGGGTGGGTAGCCAGCCACTGCAAGCAGGGGGAGGAGCCCGGCCGTTCGCGGAATAGACAAGGAGGCTCCATGCTGCAAGCATCTGGAGCACCGCTCGTTCTCGCCCTGGCCGCTGTCGTGGCGTCGTGCACGGCGACTGCGCCGGCAGCACCGGGCGGTCAGAGCAGGACGGCCAACGAGGAGGCCATCCGCGGTCGTGTGGCTCGTTACGAGACGGCCCTGAACGAGCGTGACGCTGCGGCGATCGCCAGCTTGTACTCGGCTGATGGCGATCTCGTCTACTTCGACGAGGCGCGCGTGGTCGGACTGGACGCCATCCAGCACACGCTCGAGAGCAGCCTTCCCGAGCTGCCGGCGGGGTTGCACGCCACGCTCACCGTGACGAGCATCCGCTTTCCATCGCCCGACGTGGCCATCGTCGAGACGGCGGCAACGTTCAGCGAAGGTCCGTCAAATCGGGGAACGACGGTCCTCGTGCGGGACGGCGGCGAGTGGCGCCACTCGGCTCTCCGCATCTATCCCGCTGAACGGGCCCGGTGACGCGCGGCGGCGGCAGAACCAGAGGTGACCCGTGCCCGATCGACTCACGCCCCCACCCATGCGAATGACGACTCGAGTTCGGTTGTGCGCGCTGTTCGTGTGGCTCGGATGCCTGATCGTGCCTTCGGTCGTCTGGGCCCAGGACGAGCAGGCGATTCGCAAGCTCCTGACGGATGACTACGACAAGGTGGAGAACTCGCGCGATGTCGTCGCGAAGATGCGGCTCTACACGAGCGACGTCGTCATCGTGCCGCCCGAAGGCGCCATTACGTCCGGGGCAGACGCCGCGCGCGCGTTCTTCGCAGACGTGTTCACGCGAGAGGACTTCCAGGGCACGACCACCGTGGCCGGGGTGGACGTGCTCGGCGATCTGGGTATCGCGTGGGGAACGTGGCAGGGAAAGGTCACCCCGAAAGCCGGGGGCACGCCGGCCACGGTCGGCGGCAAGTTCATGACCGTGGTGCGTCGGCAGCCGGACGGCTCGTGGAAGATCGCGCGTGAGACATGGAACATCGCGCCGGAGAAGCAGCACCGATGATGAGGCAATGTGAAGCCGAGCGACAGGGCGCGCGGCGACCGATGAGACCGCTGACGCGCACGCTGATTGGTGTGATGGCGGCGACGGTGTTGAGCGTCGTGCTGGCTCCGCTTCAGGCAATCCAGGGGCCCCGGGCTGCAAACGTCCCGAGCCCCGTTCGTTCTCGCGTCTCTCGCAGGTTGCTCACTCGTTCCCAACCCTGGAGGACATCATGGATCGCCTGATACTCGCCGCCGTCGTGCTGTTTGCGGCCATTGGTCCCGCCGGCGCTCAACCCGACCAGCCGGGTCGGGAAACCGGCTTCATGGTGCATCAGATGTTCGTTTGCTCACCTGAGCACGTGGGCGCTTTCAACCGGTTGATGGACGAAACATCCGCCCCGGTCCTGAACGACCTGCAAGCCAAGGGCATGATTCGCACGTGGTACTTCCTGAGCCATGCGTGGGGTGACGAATGGAACAGCGGCGTTGTCACCATCGGGGACAGCCATCGCGCATGGCTGGACTTCTGGGCCGAGTATCTCAAACGCCTCGACGCCGCTTCACCGGGCTGGAGGGAGAAGCTGGCGCCCTTGTGCACGATGCACAAGGACAACATGTACACGATCCGGAACGGCCGCAGCCGCTGAGAGCGGTGGCGCGACTGGCAGCCGCCGCAACCGTTCCATCAGGGCGCGCGGGAACACGTGGCGTCGATTCAACCGTGACTCGGTGATGCACGGCAGCACGAAACGGCCGGTCCATCGATTCATGGAGCGTTCGGCACCCAAAGGACGCAGAATGCGACGATCCCTACTCATCGGCAGCGCGATCGGCGTCCTGGTTCTGGGCCAGTTCGTCGCGGCAGGGACAACCGTCACCGAGACCGCCCACGCCCCGGCCGGTGCCTTCGCCTCTGCCGCTGTGCTTCAGGCTCAGGACCCGGTGAAGGTCGACCCCCGACACTACAGGGTCGAGTTCGAGAACGAACAGGTCCGAGTGCTTCGCGTGGTGTACGGGCCGGGCGAGAAGTCCCCGATGCATGAGCATCGTCCGTACACCGCGATATTCCTCACGGACGGCGGCCCGTTTCGCTTCACGCTTCCAGACGGCACGGTTCAGCCGGGAGATGCCGTCAAGCGCGGCGCGGTCAACCATGCGCCCGCCGAAGCGCATGAGGTCGAGCATCTCGGGAAGTCGACCCGGTACCGGGCCCGCAGGTACTCATGAGGCACGCATGGTTGCAGCAGAAGGCTTCGTGACCGTCAACGGAGGCCGGGTGTGGTATCGGTTGGTGCCGGCCGGACGCCGCTCCTGGTGCGCGCGTTTCTCGCGCAGACCGAAGGCGATCCGCCCTGACCGTCGACCCCCTACATCCCAGCCACGCGCAGTTGCCGGCGGGCCCTCAGGAAGCCAATCCAGCATCCGATCGCGACGCCGGCAAACACGCCGGCCAGGTCGGTCGCGTCGCGCCACATGAACCAGGCAATCCGCCCGTCCCTGAACGCAAACGAGAACGGCAGCAGCGTGCACGCGAGCGCCACGCCAAAGAACATCTGCCGCCGCTTCAGCAATTGACGGGTCCGTTCCAGCGCGCTGCGCCGATCGGACTCGTCGGGCGCCGCGGCCGGACGCCGGAGCGCGTCGCCGACGGCATCCCGCGACGCCTCCGCCGCGAGCGACGGATCATCGGCAAGCCATCGTTCGACGAGCGCGCGCGTGGCCGCGCTCGCCTCGCCGGACTGATAGAGCGGCATCAGGTCCAGAATCACGTCCTTCGAGATCTCCACGTTCACGGTCTCCTCCTCGTCTCCACGTCGAGCGCGTCGGACAGCCGCCTGCGCGCACGATGCACCCTCACCTTGGCCGCCCCGACCGAGATGCCGAACGACCGGGCAATCTCCTCGTAGGGCAGCTCCTCCTGTGCTCTCATCAGAATGGCGGCACGATCATCGGGATCGAGTGTCGCCAGTGCCGCCAGCGTTCGCTGCAGGTCGACGCGACCTCCTGCCTCCACCTCGGGACCGGGCGCGGGATCGACGTCCGTCTCGCCCAGCGCACGCTGCCGCCACGCGCCCCGGATCCCCTGCAGCCACAGGTTGCGCGCGATGGTGAAGAGGAACGCCCGCACGGTCTCGTGTCTCACGCGATCCCGCGTCGACCAGACCCGCACGAAGGTCTCCGCCGTCACGTCGTCGGCGAGTGCGGCATCCCCGGAGAGCGAGAGCACGAACCGTCGCACGGCGGGTGCGTGCTCCCGATAGAGCGTGTCGAAGTCGAGCATGCGGTCAGAGGTGATATCCAGCAAGAGGCGGGAGGTTACACGGCGCGCGTGGCGAAATGCCACGGGCCGCTACGGATGCCAGTTCGTCACGACGGTGACGGGCGGGTCGGTCATGACGTCGGCCGGGGCCGCGATCAGGAACCGCCGGCCGTCCGACGTGACGGCGAAGGCAGGCGCCGTGCCCGCCGCCGCGATCCGCCCGGGGACTTCGAAGAGCGCGCGGGGTGTTCCATGAGCGAGCGTCTCGCTCCAAGTGATCGCCACGGCCATGATCTGCCATTCCGGGGAGACGAAGTACAGCTCACGGCCGTCGCGCCGCCAGCGGGCGCGGCGTCCCCCCTTGATCGAGATCTGCCACTCCCCCGCGTCCGGCTTGTCGAGCGCCCGGACGAAGACCTCCAGGCGGCCGGTCCGGTCGGACTCGTACGCGACCCACCGGCCATCCGGCGAGATCACGGCATCCTGCTCGTGGGACGGTGTCGCCAGCCACGCCCGCGGCTGCCGTGCGCCAACCGGGAGCATCCAGATGTCCTGCCGGCCGGCATTGCCTTCCTGCTCGTAGAGAATCACGTTCGACGCTGCCGACCAGCTCGACGGGTGTTCGCTGTGGTGGTCGGTGACGAGCAGCGGCCGCCCCTCTCCTGGAGTGGCGACCTCCATCTCGTGCAGGTCGGCGGGGGCCTCGATGGCCCCGTGCCTCGCGTAGACGATGGACTTCGAGTCGTGCGACCAGATGGGCCGCTCGTCGTTGGCGGGGCTCGTCGTGGCCTGGAACGTACGCCCGGCCGCCAGGTCGCTGAGCCAGATGTCGGGCGCCGACGTAACCGGGTCGCGGCACTCGAGCGCCGCCCAGCGATCGTCCAGCGACAGGGACACGGCAACACAATGATCCGGACCCTTCAGCGTCCCGAGTAACTGGCCGGACCGGCCCACCCAGCGGATGTCGCGCTTCTGGGGAACGACCGGTCCCGTGAACGCAAGGACGCCGTGCGCCGAAGCCGAATACCAGGCCGTGCCCTCGACGCCCACGAACACGCCGGACGCCACTTCGACCGAGCGGCCGCCGAGCGCCCGGCGGGCGGGGTCGAACGGCACCGCAAAGAGGCGGTCGTCCCGGACGAACAACAACGTCCCGGGCGCGACGAACTCCACCTTCGAGCGCGCCGGCATCAGGAACGTGCGCTCCGGCGAACCGAGCCGCTGAAGGTACACGGCGCTCAGCTCGGGCCGCCGGCTGAGCGCCAGATAGATGAAGGTGCGCCCATCCGGCATGAACTGCGGAAAGCGGTGCGCGTACTCGTCGCGCGCCAGGTCGGTCGCCGACACTTCCGTCCTCTCGGCGCTGTCGGCTGCCACGAGATCCAGGCCGGCCGCATCGGCCCGAGGCACCAGGATCCCCGAGGCTGCGCTCCAGGCGCCGCCGCTCGACTGGTGAGCCGGACCGAGCGGGGTGCTGGCATCGGCGTCGACCGCCATCCTGTGCAGCATGCCGAATGCCACGAAGGCAATCTCGCGGCTGTCAGGGCTCCAGAAGACATCGAAGGCGTGCGCGGTCGCCGCGAGCGGCCGGGGCGCCGGGGAGTCGAGCGACTGGATCCAGATCAGCCGGCTGGCGGGTGGCGGTCCCGGCTCGGCCACGAACGCGATATGGCGCCCGTTCGGCGACACGGCCACGCGAGGCCCGTCGGTGGGAAAGTGCGTCTGCGGCGGTGGTGAAAGCCTGAACCGGACGGTCGAATCAGCAGGGCCGTTCGTTCGCGCGAGCGACACGAACGACCAGCTCGCGCCGGCGAGAAAGGCGAGCGCCGCAGCCAGGGCCGGTACGATCAGGCGGATTCTCGATGGCGTCCGCGCCGGTTCAGAAGCCGGGGATCTCTGAACCGCTGCTGGTGGCGCCTCCACTCCTCCGGCCAGGTCGGCAGGCCGCCCGGGCGCGCGCTCGACCGGCACGATGAATCGGTAGCCGCGACGAGGCACGGTCTCGATGAAGCGCGGCACGTCGGCGGAATCGCCAAGTGCCTCGCGGGCCTTCCGCACCGCGGCGTTGAGGCTGTCGTCGAAGACGACGAACGTCCCGTCGGGCCACAAGTGGTGCTGCAGGTCGTCGCGCGAGACGATTTCGCCCGGCCGGGCGACGAGGCACGCCAGCAGATCGAAGGGCTTGTCCTGAAGGTGGATCCGGCGGCCGCCCCGCCGCAACTCCCGCCGGCAGACATCCAGCTCGAACACACCGAACCGGACGAGCCTGCCGTCGTCGGAGTGATGAGCCATTGCCGTCCCTCGCCGAATCCGCGCCGCGGCGTGATGCGGCCGCCGCGCAGGAGCCCGGCAGTATATATAACAGGTCAGACGGACAGAGCACGTTCTCTCCCGGGCGAGGGATGCCGGAAGGGCCGATCGGCCGTGTCGGACGGGCGACGACCTCGCGAGACCGTGAGCTCCTACACGCGCACGATGACGCCGCGCGCCGGACGACCGGTCGCACGGGCAAGCGCCTCCGCGTAGAGCGCCACCTGCCTCCGGTACGCATCGTCTGACACGAGAGAGACGTCGGTCTTGAAGTCGAGGACGACCCAGCCCTCGCTCGTCTCGTAGGCGATGTCGGCCTGGCCATCCACCAGGGTTCCATCGACGACAAGGGAGAGCGGCGCCTCGCGCAGGACGCGGCGTCCTGCACGGCCCGCCTCCCGTGCCTCCGCGAGCCGCGGGTGCGCGAGTGCACCTGCGACGGAGGTCGCGGCCGCGGTCCGCTCGTCATCCGGCGCGTCGAGGAGTCGGGCGTGGAACTCCGCCGCGTGCTCGATCTCTTCGGCCGACGCGTCGAGCGGCACCCTGGCGAGAAGGGCGTGCACGAGGACGCCGAATCGCCGGCCCGACGGGCGCGACTCGATCACGCCCGCGTCTTCGATGGGCACGTCGCCCTCGGCGGCAATCGCTGGTGACGAGGGATCCGACGCAAACTCGGTCGCCGTGCGAATGAGGAGCGAGGGCGCCTCGCCGGTTTCGCGCGCGAACGCGCGCCAGGCCGACCACGCATTGAACCGGGCCCGATCCGCCGCGACAAGCTCCGGCGCCGCGTCCCTGGCGATGAGATCCTCGCGCCTCAGGCCGCGGCCCTCGTCCGATTCACGATCGAGAAGCAGCGGATCCCACCACACCACCGTGTACGGTTCTCCAGTGGCCGGGTCGTGCATCTGGTAGGCGCCGGGACGGACGGTGGAGGCGTCCGGCTGCTGTCCATCGGGACGATCCAGAACCGTGTCCTTGCCCTTGAACGCGGGGACGCCGGGCCCGTGCGTCGGATCCTGTCGATCGGCGACGGGCGGATAGAGCGCGGCATTGAGCGGGCGGAGCCAGCCCTTGTCGTATGGACCGTCGCCGACCGCGGGGACAACGAGCAGATCGCGCGCCCGTGTCGCCGCGACATAGGCCAACCGGACACCCTCGGCGGCGTCGCGCGCGGCCTCCTCCGCGTTGTGCTCGATCAGGTCGAGAGGCGCCCAGCCGCCAATCCGGATCGCGCACAGGTTCCGATCCGGATCCAGGTGACGCGACGCAGCGTCCTGGCTGAGCCGGCACCCGGCGTCCGCGAGAACGACAATGGGGAACTCCAGCCCTTTCGCCTTGTGGACCGTCATCAGCCGTACGCCTTCGCTGCCCTCTTCGAGGATCGGCGCCTCCGGCGCTTCGGTGCTGCCCGCCGCCTCTCGCAGCGCATCGACAAAGCCCCTGAAGGACATGCCGCCTTCGCTCTCGTAGCGGCGCGCGAGGTCGGAGATGTGCAGCACGTTGGCCAGGACCTGCTCGCCGCCCCGCCACAGGATGAACCCCGCGTAGGCGCGCGTGGCAGCCAGCAGCCGGCCGATGGTGTCGGCGACGGGCCGGTAGTTTCGGGACGCGTGGAGATCGCGCAGCGTCTGCAGCGCGCCGACGACCGGCGCGAGCCGATCGGGAACATCGGCGGGCGTGCGATAGGGGTGAAAGCCGCTGCCCAGGGCGTGATACTCGAGGAGCTCCTCGTCGCCGAGCGCGAACAGCGGGCCGTGCAGCGTCGCGAAGACGGAGAGCTCGTCCTCCGGCCACTCGATGGCCGTGAGTGCCGCGCGAATCGCGTCCACCTCCTCCCGTTCGTGGAACGTCTTGCCCCCGACGAGCAGGTGCGGCACGCCTCGCGCCTCGAGGGCGTCCACATAGTCCCGCGTGATGTCGCGTCCGTAGTGCAGGAAACGCCTGAAGAGCAGGCAGACATCCCGAGGCGCAATGCGGCGCCGCGTGCGCCGGTCCGGCCGTTCCGGATCGGCCGCGTCGACGGTCCACGGACACTCGGGCGAGGTCAGCCATCGCACGAACTCGCCAATGGCCCTCGGCTGGCATTCGAGGAGCGCCTGCTGCGTCACCTCGCCGCGCCGGCCGTACGGACGCGGCACGGGCAGGGCGATGACGGACGGCTGTTCCGGATGATCCTCGCGATGCGGCCGGAGCGGCACGTACCTGGCCTGCAGCGTGACCGGATTGCCGTCCATCTCCGCGGCGAACGCGGCGTTGACGAAGCGCTGGATGCCGGGCACCGCGCGGTACGAGGTCTGCAGCTGGACGGCTTCGGCTCCGTGGCCCGACAACCGCCCGGCAATCCGCGCGTAGGCGCCGACGTCCGCCCGCCGGAAGCGGTAGATCGACTGCTTCGGGTCGCCGACGATGAAGAGGGCACCGGCACGCGTGGCGGAACCGTCCTCGTTTGCGGCGAGAAGGAGCAGCAGCTCCGCCTGCAGGGGATCGGTGTCCTGGAACTCGTCCACGAGCAGAAACCGGAAGCGCCGCTGGAAGGCGGCGCGCACATCCGCGTTGTCCCGCACCAGGTTGCGCGCCTTGATCAGCAGATCCAGGAAGTCCAGCGCGCCGGCCTTCTGCTTGCGCGCTTCGTACCCGTGCAGGCAATCGCGCATCTCCTCGCGCAGCAGGGCCGCAAGGTCGGCGTTGGCCGTCTCGCGAAAGCGGTGCAGCTTCTGCAGGAGGCTGTCGTAGGCAGCACGCGCCTGATCACGGGACACGCCCTGGGCAAAGGCCGCGCCGGAACCCTTCCTGGCGTGTGCGAACTTCCAGTCGTCCAGGAGGATGACCAGAGCGGCCTCCCACGCGTCGAGATCCTCGCCGTCGATGCGCCGCAGGCGCTCGATCTCGGCACTGGTCCTGCGGGCCGGGAGGGTGTCGACCGAGAAGTTGTCGCCCTTCTTGATCGGACGGGCGGTCGTGGCGGCGAACTCGCGAAGCTCGTCCACGAGGGCCAGGATGGTCGACCGCCGATCCCAGCCGGGTCCGGCCCAGGCGGCCTCGTGATCGCGCCACTCCTTCAGTTCCCACGCCGCACGGCGGAGCCGATCGATCGGACCGCTCTCGTCATCGTGGTCGCGGCTCCACTGGACAGGCCGCCGGAGCGATCGCCGTACTCCCTCGCCCGGCGCGGCGAGCGTGGCATGCAGCCAGGTGGTGAAGGCCTCGTCGAAGAGCGCGCCGGCCTGCGACTCGGTGAGCACGACGAACGCCGGGTCCACCGACGATTCGACGGGCCGCTCCCGCAGCAGGTCGGCGCAGAATCCGTGGATCGTGCTGACGTGCGCTTCCTCGAAGTCGTACACGGCGCGCGACAACCGATCGCTCTCGGGAACACCGGCGGAATGACGGCCGCGCGCGCGCTCGATATCTTCTCGCAGGCGGAGCTTGAGCTCGCCGGCAGCCTTCTCGCTGAAGGTGACAGCCACGATCTGATCGATCGTGGTGGCCCCATGCTCCAGGAGCCGGACGATCCGGCCGACCAGCTCGGTCGTCTTGCCCGTGCCGGCGGCCGCCTCCACGACGAGCGTCTGCTCCAGCGCAGTGGCAATGAGATGCCGGTTCTCCGCCGCCGTGCCGGTCGCCGCATTGGTCCGGCTCACGGCAGGTTCCTCAACGCGTCGAGGTCCGCGAACGTGGCCGGGTCCTTCCGGCCCGTGCGCCGCTCCTCCTCGCGCCCGCACACCGCCAGGAAGTCGCAGTACTTGCAGGCCTCACGGTCCGGCCGCGCGGCGAGGAGGCCGTGCTCGATGCTCCGATCGACGATCGTGAGCACTTCGAGGGCGGTCGAGCGGGCTGAATCGAGCAGCGGGATCTCATGCTCGCTGAACCCGCCGGCGGCCGTGCAGAACGACAGGCGGCCGGCGTACACCCGCTCGTCCGGCGCGAGAGCTTCGAGCGCCAGCCCGTACAGCACCGGCTGCAGCACGCGGCCGCCGGCGACAATGGTCCGGCCCACCTGCGTACGGTTCCGCCCGGTCTTGTGGTCGGTGACGCGGAGGAGCCCGGTCTGTCGGTGGCGCTCGACCATGTCGATCGATCCGCGGAGCAGGAAGCGTCCGTCCACGCTGGCGGGTTGCGGCGAGCTGTGCGGATCGCGCGTGTCGCTCGCCTCGAGCCCGAACGACAACTCGAAGCGCTCCGGGGTCCACTCCGCGCCTTCGGCCGCCAGCATCTCCAGCCAGATCTTGAGGTCCCGGCTCATCGCCGCGACCTCGTCGTACCACACGCGATCGATCGCCGGGGCCAGCTCGTCGTAGGCGTCGCGGCCGATCTCGGCCACCGACCACTCGAGCAGCTTCTGCGCGCGCGGCAGGCGCTCGGCGGAGAGCGGCAGGAGACCATCGGACTGCAGGCGCCGGAGCACGTGCGCCTGAATGCGATGGAACAGATCGCCGCGCGTGAGCGGGTCGAGCTTCTGGAGCGGCGCCGGATCGTCGAGCGGGGCCAGCCGGAAGACCGACGCGAGCACGAACTGATAGGGGCACGCGGAGAAGCGCTGGAGCGCGGTCAGCGAATAGGGTCGCGCACCAAGGCGCTGACGCGCGAGCCCGGGCGCCGTGGTTTCGGGGACACTCCGCACGAGGCCGTCGGCCGCGCCCCACTGCCGGCGATGCCACCGCATCCATCGGGAGGTGAGCGATCGCTGCAGCTCGGGACTGAGCTCGTACAGATAGCGTGCGCGCCCCTTGACCTCCGTCGTGTCGCGCGATGCCAGGAGCCTGCCAATCGTGGCGAGGTCGTGTTCGAACGCGTCGATGGCCAGCGTGGGATCGTCGGGGGCGGGCCACGCCAGGCGCGATCCCCCTTCCTGGTAGGCCCGATCGGCAATGCGGGCCGCGGGCGGAATGGCGCCTTCGATCGCTCGCACGGCATCGAGGACGTAGAACGACGGCACGCGCGGCCGCGACTCGTTGAGCTCGACGCGTGGATAGGAGAGATACAGCCGCTCGCGTGCGGCACCCGCGGCCAGCGACAGCTGCAGCCGCTCGTCGGCGGCACGCGACGACTGCTGAGGGAGCGACTCGGACACCTGCGCGCGTCGATCGTCGAGCAGGAGCGCATCCTCGCGAATGCGCTGCGGGAACACGCGCTCGGCCAGCCCCGGCACGAAGACCACGCGGAACGACCGGCCGCGCGAGGCATGCGGCGTGCCGACGAAGACGCGCCCGAAGCGTCGCCTCGGTGGCTCGTAGGTGAGCGTGCCGAGACGCGGAGCCAGCACGTCGCGCACTTCGCGAAGGGTGACGGGTCCGATGGCCGAAAGCGGAGCGATCTCCTGCAGCACGCGCAGCACACGGGCCGGCCGGGCCAGCACGGCCGGCGCCAGCGCGTTCAGCGCCGCAAGCCACTCGCCCCATGTCTGTCGATCGGGCCACTCCGCAAGCTCGGCGAGCACGGGCAGCGCGAAGGTCTGCAGCGCGCGAAGCTGATCCACGTCGCGCCTGACGGCGCGCGCCCGCGAGGACTGGGCGTCTTCGGAGTCGAGGGCCCTGAGCCGCGTGCGGTAGTCGTTCTCCAGCCCGGCGAGGCGGCGGCGCCACCGGTCGATTCCGCCAATGACCGCCGCCTCGACGATCAGGTCTTCCCAGCGCCACGGCGCGCGCAGCGTGCCCGCGACCTGGTCCTCTGTTGCGGGACGACGGGACTGCTCCTGCTGCTCCTCCTCGGGCTGCATCTCGTCGACGCGGTCCCGGTCGGGCACGACGGCCTCGACCACATCGTCCAGAGCGGGTTGCCAGGGTTCATCCGGTGGCGCGCCGGCGGCCGCCGCCGCGGGCACCTGTCCAAGCGACACGTACTCGGCAAACCGTCGCGCGGAGAGCCCTTCCTCGGCGCACGCGAGGAGGGCGAGGAGCGCACGTCCCGCCGGGTCGGGGCGCCGGGTGCCGCGGTGGAACCACGCGGGAACGCCCGCCCGTTCGAGCGCGTGCTCGAAGAGGCTCAGGTAGGTCTGCGGCGCGCGAACGAGGATGGCCATCTCGTCGAACGGCACGCCACGCGAGGCTTCGGCCAGCACGCGGCGCGCGATCTCCACGGCCTCGCGCCCTTCACCTGGCGCCGAGAAGAGGTGGACGCTCTCGTCCGTGACGCCCACCGGGGGCATGGCGTCGGCAAACAGGTGCTGCTGGAGCCGTTCGAGCGCCGTCGCGGCGGCAGCATGACCATTGCCCGCCGGCGCCGCATCAAGGCCGGCCTCCTGCCAGGCCCGAAGTGTTCGCACGTCCCCCGATGGCACAGTCACGAGCGCATCGGCCGCTCCGCCGACGAGCGCGCGAAGGAACCGGCCGTCGACCATCGAATGCAGGGGCACGTCGAGCAGCAGCAGACCCAGGCTCCCGATTTCGTGCGGCGCCGCCTCCGCCGCAACCTCCAGCAACTCGGCCTGGTGCACCACGCCGCCGCGCGCCTCCTCCGCGCTCGTACGAGCGAGCAGGCGCGCGAGGTCCTCGAGAGCGGGGTCGCCCCCGATCGCGTCCGGCCGTACTCCGGCGAGCCGCAGCTCGCTCAGCGTGCGTGCGAGCGAGCGGGCAAAGCCGGGCATGTCGGACACGGGTGCGAAGTAGTGCAGCTCGCCGCGGCATTCGAAGGCTGCGCGGGCGGCCAGTGCTTCGGCGCCAAGTGCAGGCGTCGGTCGCAGGCCGCGTGCCACGAGTGACGGCATCGCGAGTCGCAAGGCCAGCTCTCCCACGCCCGCCCGCGACACGCCGACCAGCCCGCCCTGCTCCGCCGCGACGCCCGCCACCAGCTCGTCGGCCGCCGAACGAGAGACACCGACCACGAGCGCATCACGCCCATCGGCAACCTGCCGCCGCACGAACGCCCGGGCGGCGGACAGCCGCATCGACGCGGCGGGGTCTGCGATGACAACGCGGGACATCGAGCGAGGATATACGACGCAGTGGGTCAGGGGAGGTCACTGTAGGGCGGAACGTCAGTTCCGCCACGGCCCGAGAACACATCGACAGATCCGCCGATCACCAGATAGATTCTGGCAAGATCACCACGCCAACAGATCGATCGCCACGTCACCACCTCGAGAGATCACCAGATGATGCGCCCTCTCCTCCTCCTGTCCATCCTTGCAGCCGCCTGCGCCCAGCCGCCCGCCCCGGCCGAGACGCTCTTCCCCGCTGGCGAGCTCGTCGACCTCTCACATACCTACGACGAGACAACCGTGTTCTGGCCGACGGCGGAAGACTTCCGCCTGGAGAAGGTGGCCGACGGCGTCACACCGCAGGGGTACTACTACGCGGCGAACAATTTCGCCACCTCCGAGCACGGAGGCACGCATCTCGACGCGCCCGTGCACTTTGCCGAGGGCGCGCAGGCGGTGGATGAGATTCCGCTCGACCGCTTCTTCGGCCCCGTCGTCGTCGTCGATGTCACGGCCGAGAGCGAGAAGGATGCCGACTATCAGGTGACGGTTGCCGACTTCGAGCGCGCCGAGCGCGAGCAGGGTCCGATATCACCGGAGAGCATCGTCCTCATTCGTACGGGCTTCTCGAGGCGATGGCCGGATGCGGCCCGCTACCTCGGCACGGCCGCGCGCGGAGAGGCGGCAGTCAAGGACTTGCACTTCCCCGGCCTCCACCCGGACGCGGCCAGATGGCTTGTCGAGAATCGGCCGATCAAGGCCGTCGGCATCGACACGGCCAGCATCGACCATGGGCAGTCGACGCTCTACGAATCGCATCGGGCGCTCTATGCCGCCAACATTCCGGCGTTCGAGAACCTCACGAACCTCGATCGCCTGCCCCACCGCGGCGCGCACATCGTCGCGCTCCCGATGAAGATCGGCGGAGGAAGCGGCGCCCCGCTCAGGGCGGTGGGGGTCATCGGGAGGTGAGGGACAGAAGAGAGTTCAGAGTTTCACAGTCCCGCAACGCGACCTTCATCTTGTTGACGACGTCTCGGTCGCTCGAGGCCTCGTCGGCCTCTTCGAGGTTCCCTGCGCTTCCGCATGCCGAACGCACCAGCTGCCGCCATACCTCGCGACTGGCCAGATCGGGAATGACCTTTGGGCATGCCTGCAACACGCCTTCAGTCATCGTGAACGTGCGCGCCTGCAGCGCTAGGGTCCGCCGCCGGGCGTCCGAGGTTGAAGCTACGCCCGTGGTCTGGAGCAACGGCTTGCCATGTCCCGCTACAGGCAAGCAGCGCCCCGGCGATGCACCACCAATCAAAAACCGCTACCGCCCACGGGCTCGGGTGTTGCAGAAATTTCAGAGTCTCACAGTTCAAAGTTACAA
>CAZJBN010000072.1:0-25362 GCA_964543955.1 uncultured Bifidobacteriaceae bacterium | reverse complement strand
TCGGCGTCGACTGCCGCGCGCTCATCTGGGGGCTCGGTGCGATTCACTGCCTGACGCAGCAGCAGCCGGAATTCGAAGTGAGAAGTGAGAAGTGAGAAGTGAGAGGTGAGAAGCGCACTGGAAATCTGCGGGAATCGCTGCTTTTCACTTCTCACTTCTCACTTCCGACTTCTGACTTCTCACTTCTGACTTCTCACTTCAAGTTCCGACTTCGGGCAACCTGCCGGGACTCGCGCGAAGCGCGAGCCCCAATAAGTAAGATGTCGTCGTGGCCGATCACCTGCGCCTTCTCGCCGACCAGGCCTTCTCGCGCGCGGCGGGCGCGCCGCTCGTGCCCGGTAACGCCGTCAAGCTGCTGCGCGACGCGCAGGAGAACTACCCCGCCTGGCTCGACGCCATCGCCGGCGCTCGCAAGTGGATTCACTTCGAGAGCTACATCATCCACGACGACGATACGGGGCGGCGCTTCGCTGAGGCGCTCGCCGCGCGTGCGCGGGAAGGCATTCGCGTGCGCCTGCTGTACGACTGGATGGGCGGTTTCGGAACGACATCGCGCAAGTACTGGCGGGACCTTCGCGCCCAGGGTGTGGACGTGCGGAGGTTCAATGCCCCGCGGCTGGATTCGCCCCTTGGATGGGTGGCTCGCGATCACCGCAAGGTGATGACGGTCGACGGCGAGACCGCGTTCGTGAGCGGGCTGTGCATCGGCGACATGTGGGTCGGCAACCCCGACAAGGGCCTCGACCCGTGGCGCGACACGGGCATCGGCATCGTCGGGCCGGCGGTCGCGGATGTGGAGCACGCGTTTGCCGACGTGTGGGCGCTGGCCGGCGCCCCGCTGCCCGCCGACGAACTGGTCGACGCCGGGTCCCTCCCGCCTGCGGGCGACGTGTCGATGCGCGTCATCGCCTCTGAGCCGGTGACGGGCGGCATGCTCCGTCTGGATCAGCTCGTGGCGTCGGTTGCGCGGCGTACGCTCTGGGTGACCGACGCCTACTTCGTCGGCCTCCCCGCCTATGTGGAGGCGCTGGTGGCCGCCGCCGCCGACGGGGTCGACGTCCGGCTCCTCGTCCCGGGCAGCGGCAGCGACCTGGCGCTCGTCCAGCGCATGACGCGCTCCGGGTACCGCTCGCTGCTCGAGCGTGGCGTCCGCGTCTTCGAGTGGAACGGGTCCATGATGCACGCGAAGACCGCCGTCGCCGACGGACGATGGGCGCGCGTCGGCTCGACCAACCTGAACGTGCAGAGCTGGCTGGGCAACTGGGAGATGGACGTGGCCGTCGAGGATGAGGGTTTCGGGGCGGAGATGGACGCGATGTACCTCGCGGATCTCGCGGGCTCCACCGAAATCGTGCTGGGCCGGCGGCGGGCCGTCCCCGCCCCGGCGGCCGGCAGTCGAGCACAGACGGCCCGCCGGCGAACCGGGCGCCGCGGCAGCACGTCGCGCGCTACGGCCGGCGCTCTCCGCATCGGCAGCACCTTCGGCGCAGCCATCACCGCCAAACGGCCGGTCGGCCCGGCCGAAGCCATCATTCTCCTGAACGGCGCGCTCCTGGCAATCGGGGTGGGCATCGTGGGGTTTCTCTGGCCCAGGGTCCTCGCGGTCCCGGTGGGCATTGTCACCGTCTGGCTGGGCCTGTCCTGGGCGGTCAGGGCATGGGTTCTGTTCAGGAAGCATCGACAAGAGGGATAGAAGGCTTTCACTCGCCCTTCCGTGCTGCCACGCCGACCCAGGCGTCGCTCCAACGGTGGACCTCGATGTTCTCGAATCCGGCCCACCTGGCGTAGGCTTCGAGCTCGTCGCCGCTCGAAGTCATGCCCATGTGCGCGGGACGGTGCCTCGGATCGACCGACAGCGCCTCGTCGAACAGATGCTTGCCGTGCGGGCTCGCAACGTCGACGTTGTCATAGAAGATGCGGGCGCCAGGCTTCAACACGCGATAGGCGTCGTAGACGTATCGGCACCTGTCCCATTCGTAGAGGTGCGTGAAGACGATGGTGCAGTAGACCAGGTTGACCGACGAAGCCGGGATCTCGGCGAGAGCGTCTCCACTCAGTTCGACGACCTTCACATTGTTCAGGTCCTGGAGGCGCCGGCGTGCGTGGGCCACCATGTTCCCGGAGATGTCGGTGCCGATCCACGTCTGGCACAGTGGGGCGACGACGCGCCCAACCCGGCCGACGCCGCACCCGATTTCAAGCACGACGTCGGTAGGCTTTATCTGGACGAACGCCTGCAGGAGCTGCAGGGTGACGGCCGCGCTACTCGTGAAATGTGCCTCATCTACGGTCCCCGCGACGAAAGTCTTTGCTTCGTCCTCGTCCCGCGAGAGCCGCTGCCAGGTGCCCTTGTAGTCAGACCGTTCTTCTCTGGCTTTGCGGTACGCAGCTCGCCCAGATGCCCAATCGCTCAGGATTCGTAACATTGGAGATACACCTACTGGAGTGAGCCAGAAGCAACGTCAGTGGCCCTTGTTTCGCAGCCAGGCGAGATCGGCCAATACCTGCGGGCTCGAGCTCGATCAGCCGAACGGCCAGCACGTGAGGGCCGGTCCCACCCCTCGAATCCTACCCGAAGGGTCCCCCGTAAGGTCCCCTTGCGCGAAGCGCGGGCCTCCCACCCGCAGGGTCCTACCCGCAGGTCCCACCCGCAGGGTCCCACCCGTAGGGCCCACCCGCGCGAAGCGCGGGTCCTGTTATACTGGGGTGTTTCGTATTCGGCCGGAAAGTGGACCGTGGGTCGCCCCATGGAGCCCGGATCCGGCAGCCAAGGACACGACCATGAAGCCCGGCATCCATCCCGAGTACTACGAAGTCACGGTCCACTGCGCCTGCGGCGCCACGTGGCAGACCGGTTCCACCAAGAAGGACCTCCACCTGGAGATCTGCTCCAACTGCCATCCGTTCTTCACCGGCCGGCAGAAGCTGATCGACACCGAGGGCCGCGTGGACCGGTTCACCAAGAAGTACGGCGCCCAGACGGTCGAAGCGCGGAAGACCGCTGCCAAGGCGGCCAAGGATGCCAAGGCGGCCAAGAAGGCGCCCGCCCGCAAGACGGCGGTCAACTAGACAGGCCAGAGCCTCGCGGCGCCAGCGTCGCGTTCGCGCTTGCGCTCCAGCCGGCGCAGGCGGTGCTCGGCCGCCTGCCGCCGCCTGCCGCCGATCGCCACTTCCAGCAACTGCTGCGCGTAGGCGTGAGCCGTCTCCAGATCGCGAGACCTGTGCTCGTGGTGGATCGCCAGCGCCTCCTGCGCTTCGCGTCTGAATGCAACCGGGCAGCGTGGCAGATCCACGATCCGCTGCCAGGCTTCGGCCGCCTCGCGGATTCGTCCCGCGCGCCGGCGGCACCACGCGAGACGCCGCAAGGCATCGCCACAGGTGTCGGGATCACGGCCGACATGTTCGAGCCGCTCGATCGCCCGCAGGTAGCAGGTTTCCGCTTCGTCCGGCCGGCCGGCCCGATCGTACACACGCGCCAGGCCGAGGCACTCGTACGCGTCGGCCGCGGCACCAGGCCCGCGATCGATGAGGGTGAGCGCCCTCGACATGACCAGCGCCAGCGACACCAGGTCCAGGCGGTTGTGCTCGAGCACGGCCTCGAGGGGCCGCGCGTCTCCGTCGCGGACGAACTGGAAGTAACGGGACGGGATCTCGAAGCCGGGCACATCGCCCACCCGATGGACGCCGGCCAGCAGACGCTCGAGCGTCCCGAGCGAACAACTGGCATCGGCGCTGCCGGCCACCGCGCCGCGCGCGCGCCACAACCGCCGGGCCGGGTGCAGCATGTCGACGTGCGGCACGCCCTCCATCGGGAAGGGCACGCGGTGAAAAAGGTAGCGCGTCTCGATGAGCGGCAGGTCGAACGACTTGCCGTTGAAGGTGACGACCGCGCCGCGCCCCACCGCCCACTCCGCCACCGCCGACAGCAGCGCACGCTCGTGCTCGAAGCCCGGCAGCAGGAACTGTCGGAGCGCGATGCCGCTCGCATCGACGCTCGCGCAGCCGACGAGGAAGGCCTGCGTACCAGCGCCGCCCGCCAGTCCCGTCGTCTCGAGGTCCAGGAACCACAAGGGATCAGGCAACCCTGAAGGGTTGCCTCTACGATCGGGTGAGGCTTGGTTGCCTCTACGATCGGGTGAGGCTTGGTTGCCTCCACGATCGGGCTCGCGGTCGCCTCCACGATCGGGCTCACCGTCGCCACCACGATCGGGCTCACGTTCGCCTCTGCGATCAGGCGCGCGGTTGTCTCCACGACCAGGCCAGGCGCGCGCGAGAAGCTGCAGCGCGTCGGTCAGTCCGAGCAGTGTGTCCGTCATCTCGCTAACGGCTGTCCGTCCGTGGCGATCCGACGCGGCGTACAGCCGATCGACGACGACAACCGGCCCCTGTTCGGCCGAGACCACGACGCCGCCGAGCACATCGGCCGCCCTCCGTGACAGGTCAGCCGTGCACCCAACGGCGACGGGCAGTGCCGGCTGCGGCATCAACGCGTCCGGCGCGACACGCGGCACAGCACCGCCGCCCACGATGCCGCGAAGCCGGTCCTGGAGGCTCGTGCTCATCGTCTCAGAACGGGACGTCGTCCGGGACAATGCCCGTGGGGCCAATGCCCGCGCGACGTGCTCCATCACGGTGAATGCCGTCGCCAACCGCGAGGCGATCGCCATCGGTGTACCCTTCGAGCACCGGAACGTCGACGCCGGCCGTGTCGAGCAGCATCGACAAGGTCTTCAACGCGACGGTCTTGGCGAGCGGCCCGGTCTCGCCGACCGGCCCTACGCACGTCGGACAGCCGTTCTCGCAGCCGCAGCCGGCAATGAGCGCCCACGTGCGCCGAAGCAGGTCGGCGTGCATGCCGTAGAGCGGCGCGCTGAAGCCGATGCCGCCCGGGTAGGCGTCGTAGAGGAAGATGCGCGAGACGGCGCCGGGCTCGTCTCCGGAGAGCGCACGCGCCGCGAGCGAGCCAGGCGTCTTGACCGACAGCCCGATGTCGCGAAGGTCGCACATCAGCAGCAGCTGTGCGACGTTCTTCATGGCAAAGGCCAGCCCCATGACACCATCGCGGCGATCGTCGGCCGCAAACGGCAGCGCGGTCATCACCCCCTCCGGCACCTCGAGCCAGTACGACGTGGTGTGCATCTGATGCTCGGGCAGGTCCAGCTCGCCGGATCCTACGTTCTCGTTGGTGTGGAACTTGATCTTCTTGAAACCGACGACACGCGAGACCACGTGCACTTCGCCGTGATGGGCGACGGAGGACTCGTCGGCCGCGAAGCGGTCGAGAATGGTGACGTTCGTGTAGTCGATCGCGGTCGTGTAGTAGTCGCAGCTCACCGAGCGGACATAGGCCTTGCGTCCCTCGAAGTCCAGCCGATCGACCTGGAACAGCCGGCCTTCGACGATGTAGATGGCCCTGGGGTGCAGCATCGACAGGGCGCTCGTGAAGTCGGTCTCCGCAATCACGCGCGGCTCGCCGGTCTCGTCCACGACGACGAAGTTGTCCGACGACACCGAGCGGAGGCTGACCGCGTCGGCCGGGTAGGACTCGCTCGTCCAGTGCCACTGTCCCGGCACGTCGGACTCCGGGTCGCCGGATCGGTGAACGAGCCCGGCCTCCTGGAGCACGCCGAGCACCTCCTGCACATCCACGCCGCCGTACTGCTCGACGGAGGTGAACGGCAGCTCGAACGCCGCGCACTTGACGTGGTTGACCAGGATGTTGAGGTTGTCGGGATTGACGAGCCCGTGCTCCGGGGATGCGTCGAAGAAGTAGGACGGATGCCGCACGACGAACTGATCGATGGGGGCGCTCGATGACACCATCACGGCGGCAGAGCGCGCGGCACGGCGGCCGGCGCGGCCGGCACGCTGCCAGGTCGCGGCAATCGTCCCCGGATAGCCCGCCATCACCGACACGTCGAGCGCGCCGATGTCGATGCCGAGCTCGAGCGCGTTGGTCGACACCACGCCGCGGACCTGCCCGTCGCGCAGGCCCTTCTCGATCTCGCGGCGCCGGAGCGGCAGGTACCCGCCACGGTAGCCGCGAATCCTCTCCGGCATGCCCGGCACGTCCTCGAAGTCCTCCTTCAGGTAGGTCGTGAGGATCTCGGTGGCGAGCCGGCTCTGCGCGAAGAGGATGACCTGCAGGTTGCGGCGAAGGAACTCGCCCGCCACGCGCCGTGCCTCGTTCAGGTACGACCGCCGGATGCCGAGCTCGCGATTGACGACGGGAGGATTGACGAAGACGAAGATCTTCTCGCCACGCGGCGCGCCGCTGCGCTCGACGAGCGAGAACGGGTGCTCCACGAGCCGCTCGGCCAACTCCGCCGGGTTGGCAATCGTGGCCGACGAGCAGATGAACTGCGGATCGGACCCGTAGTGGCGGCACACACGCCGGAGCCGGCGCAGGACGTTGGCCAGGTGGCTTCCGAAGACACCCCGGTAGGCGTGAAGCTCGTCGATGATCACGAAGCGCAGGTTCTCGAAGAGCTTCGCCCACCGCGGATGGTGCGGCAGGACGCCGGAGTGCAGCATGTCGGGATTGCTGAGGACGACATGCGCGCTGGTCCGGATGGTCCGGCGCGCGTCCTGCGGCGTGTCGCCATCGTAGGTGTGCACCCCCACGTCGCCGCCGCCAGCGTCGGCGATGGCGCGGGCCAGCTCGTGCAGTTCGGCCATCTGATCCTGCGCGAGCGCCTTGGTCGGGAAGAGATAGAGCGCGCGCGTCGAGGGGGCCTTCAGGATCGCGTCGAGCACCGGCAGGTTGTAGCAGAGCGTCTTGCCCGAGGCCGTCGGCGTCGTGACGACGAGATGCCGACCGTTCGCGACGTGGTCGAAGGCTTCGGCCTGGTGAGAGTACAGCTCCGTGATGCCGCGCCGGCCGAGCGCCTCGCGCAGCCGTGCATCGATCGTGTCGGGAAAGGCCTCGTACTGCGCGGGGGTCGGCGCGATGCGCCGAACGGCCGTGACGACGCCGTCGGGGGTATCCGGCCGGTCAACGGCACCGCCGGGTGCCAGCACCTGCAACGCGCCTTGGAGGGCCAATTCCTTGCGTTCCTGAGGCCTTGCGGCCGGCAGCGGCGGCACCTGTTTCGCGGACATGGGTATTCGTGTGCAATCCTACACGAAGAACGGGCGAAACAACCGGCGTTGAGAGCGGCCTGCAAGGTCCCCCGCCGCGCGAAGCGCGGTCCCACCCGGAGGTCCCACCTGAAGGGTCCCACTTACGCGAGCCCGGCAAAGAGCGGTGTGTCTCGAACGAGGTCGAAGTCAGGGTCTCTCGGCAGACGCCACCGCGTGAAGACGCCGAGCTTCTCGAGCGGCAAGTCCAGGTGTCGCCGCGATCGCTCCGCATCGCCCCACAGCGCCACGAGCGCCGCCATGTAGTAGCGCGTAAAGGGATCGTCGGCGCCCATCGCCAGCCTCTGATCGAACGCCCTGATGCCGCGGTCGAAGTACTCCTTCGCCGTGTCGGCTTCGCCCTTGCGGTGATAGGCGGCAGCGAGCTTCTGGTAGAGCTCGATGGTCTGCCGCTCGCGGAGCGCGTGGTCGCCCATCAGGACGAAGTCGAGCTCGCGGCGGTACTCGCGAATCGCCTCGTCGTAACGTCCCTTCCGGTAGAGCACGTATCCCAGCCGCGACCTGGCGCCGACGATCAGCAGCCCTTGCGTGCCTGACATGGCGTGCTCCTGCCGGACGACGGCGTCGCGCGCGGATTGCTCGGCGGCGTCGAGGTCTCCCATGAAGGCGTACAGCAGGGCGAGCTGCAGGTATGTGTAGCCGGCGTCCGGGTTGAGGTCCAGCGCCCGGCGGAAGTGGGCGATGGCCTTCTCGACATCGGCGTGGCCCATCCAGTAGTTGCGCCCGAGGTTCGAGTGCGCCACCGCGCTGTCGGGATTGAGCCGCAGTCCCTCGTGCAGCTGGGCGATGCCGTCGTCCACGCGTCCCATGTCGGTCAGGGTCTCGCCCAGGCGGATGTGTGCTTCGGCCGAGTCGGGCCGCGCCTCGACCGCTTTCTCGAGCAGCTCGAGGCTGCGCTCCAGCATGCCGGGGCTGGAGAGGAACGCGCCTTTCAGGTCCAGGACCCTGGCGAGAGCGATCATGGCGTCGAAGTAGCCGGGGGCAAGCTCCAGCGCCCGCTCGAACAGCGTGATGGCGCGCTCCGCGGCCTCGCGGCTGGCCAGGCGGAGGTTGTGCATGCCCCGCGAGTACGCTTCGAACGCCTCGACCGAGACGTTGGTGCTCTGTTCCAGCGCCTCGCGCTCTCCAGAGTCGATCTCCTGGCCGAGCCCGCGCTCCACAAGGTCCTTCACGAGCTGATCCTGCAGGTCGAAGATGTCGTCCATCATCCCGTCGACCTTGACCGTCGCCGCCTGCCGGCTGCCGGAGACTTCGACGGCCTGAGCCGTGATGCGGACGCGATCGCGGATCCGCTGGTACGCGCCGGTGACGACGAAGGTGGCGCCCAGCCGCCGACCGAGGTCGATCGACTGGTTCTCGGAGACCGCGCGGCCGTGCGCGCTCAGGTTGCGCTGGAGATCGAAGACCTGTTCGCGCGGGATGACGGCGATGCCGCCGATCTTGGCCAGGTCCGCGGTGAGCGACTCGGCGATGCCTTGCCCGACCCAGTCGTCGGCCGCGTCTCCGGTGATGTTCGTGAAGCCGAGCACGGCCACGAGCCGGGACTCGGCCGGCGGCGGCCCGCTGGGCATGCCGGCCGCAGGATCCGAGAAGTCGATCGGCCCCCGCAGGCCCGAGCTGGCCGTGTGCGCCGGATTCCGCTGCCGCCACCGCGCGTTGGCCATGTCCACGTAGAGCGCGCGGGCCGACTGATGGCGGAGCGCGGGATCCTTCTCGAGCGCCTTGCGGACGATGGCCTCGACCTCGCCGGGCACCGTGTAGCTGTAGCGGCCGATCGGCGGCGGATCGCGATTGAGGATGTGATCGGCGACGTCGGCCATCGAATTGCCGGCGAACGGCAGGTGCGCCGTCAACATCTCGTAGAGCACCACGCCCAGCGCGAAGAGATCCGAGCGGTGATCGACGTCGGCGCCGCGCAGCTGCTCCGGCGGCATGTAGTTGAGCGTGCCCACGACGGTCCCGGCCATCGTCAGCGACGCCTGGGTGACGAAGTGATCGCGGGTTTCCGACGGCTTGGCCAGGCCGAAGTCGAGCACCTTGACCAGCTGGCGCGGCGTGAGCATCAGGTTGGAGCTCTTGATGTCCCGATGCACGATGCCGAGCGCATGCGCTTCGTCGAGCGCGTCGGCCACCTGCATGGCGATGTCGAGGCTCTCGACGACTTCGAGCGAGCCGCGTGCGATCCGGGCCGAGAGCAGTTCGCCCTCGACGTACTCCATGGCGATGAAGAGCCCGGAGGGATGCTCGATGAGGTCGTAGGCGACCGCGATGTGCGGCGACCTGAGCTGCGCGGCCACACGTGCTTCGCGTACCAGGCGCGCGCGTGCGTCGGGGCTGGCATCGAGCGCGGGAGAGAGGAACTTCAACGCGACGCGGCGACCGAGCTTCGTGTCTTCGGCGAGGTAGACCGTGCCCATTCCGCCGCTGCCCAGGCGGTCGAGCACGTGGTACTGCAGGATGGAAGAACCTTCGAGGCCTGCGCCGTTGGGCACGTTTCCATTATAGTGGCGAGCCATATGGCGACACTCGTGCGCAGGCTCGGGCTCTGGAGTGCGATGGGCATCGTGATAGGCATCACCATCGGCGGCGGCATCTTCAGAACGCCTGCCGGGATCGCCACGCGCGTACCGGACCCCATGCTCATGATGGCCGTCTGGGTGCTCGGCGGCCTCATCGTCCTTTGCGGCGCGCTGGCGTTCGCGGAGCTGTCGGCATCGATGCCCGAGACCGGGGGGATGTATGTCTACCTGAGAGAAGGATGGGGGCGGCCCTATGCGTTCCTGTACGGGTGGGCGCAGCTCGTCCTCATCCGCGCGGCGGCCCTCGGCGGCATCTCGTCGGTCTTCGGCGAGTACTTCCTGCGCGTCGTCGGGATAGACCCTGCGCTCCACCCGCAATGGGCGGACTATCTGGCTGTCGCCGCCATCCTCATCGCCGCCGGTACCAACATCGCAGGCGTGCAGTTCGGCGCGCTCCTCGCGGGACTCTCGAGCGTCACGAAATTCGGGGCCCTCGGATTCCTCGTGTTCGCCTCGTTCCTCCTGGGCGGCACGGCCGGTGCGAGCATGACCAACTTCGCTCCCACCGGCGACTCGATCAATGCCGGGCTCTTCGGCCTCGCGCTCATCTCGGTGATGTGGGCGTACGACGGGTTCGCCGACCTGACCTTCGCGAGCGGCGAAGTGAAGGATCCGCAGCGGAACCTCCCGCGCGCCATCGTGTTCGGGACGATCGCGATCATCACCATCTACCTGCTGGCGAACGCCGCCTATCTCTACGTGATTCCGATCGGGCAGCTGCAGAACTCGCCGCTCATCGCCGCCGACACGATGGGCGCGATCTTCGGCCAGGCGGGCGTGTCGTTCATCGCGGTCGTGGTGATGATCTCGACCTTCGGATCGCTCATGGGCAGCATGCTGGCGTCGCCGCGCATCTTCTTCGCGATGGCCGACGATCGGTTGTTCTTCAAACCGATTGCCGCGGTCCATCCCACCTATCACACGCCGTGGGTGGCCATCTCGCTCGCCGCAGCGCTCGGGTCGGCCATGGTGATGACCCAGACCTTCGAACAGCTCACCGACACGTTCGTGCTCGCCATGTGGCCGTTCTACGCGCTGAGCGTCGCCGCCATCTATCGCCTGCGCCGCTCACAGCCTCACCTGCACCGCCCATACAAGGTGATCGGCTACCCGTTCGTGCCGGCGATCTTCGTCGCCGCGGCCCTGTACCTGGTGGTGAACGCGCTCATCACCGACCCGGTGTGGACATCGATCACGTTTGGCGTGGTGCTGGCCGGACTGCCGGTGTACTGGCTTGCGTTCAGGAGGTAGGTTGCAAGTTCACAGTTCACAGTTCAAGCGTGACGACGATCCGCACGGTGCGCCCCGACGACGACGGCGTTCCGAAGCCATGGTCATCGTCAAGGTGTTTGAACTTTGAACTTGAACTTTGAACTCCCCAGTCTCTTCCTAGAACATCCGGCTCTGGCATCCGTCCACCACCACCGTGGTGCCGCTGATCCAGCTGGCTTTGGCGGACGAGAGGAAGGCGATGGCGGCGCCCACTTCCTCGGGCTTTCCGAAGCGGCCGAACGGCAGCTCGCGGGCCACGAAGTCCGCGATACCCTTCGGGTCCTCCTGCTGGCGCTTCCACCAGGAGCCGCCTTCGAAGAGGATCGAGCCCGGCGCGACGCCAACCACACGAACCTGATCGCGCGCGAGCTGCTGGGCCAGCGACTTGGTCAGGCTGATCTCGGCGGCCTTCACGACGTTGTAGGTCATGCGGCCACCCGCCTCGCGGCCGAAGATCGACGACACGATGACAATGGCGCCGCCGCCGCGGTGACGCATGTGGGGCACGGCCAGCTGCGAACAGCGGATCGCCGGAAACAACGTGTGATCGAAGGCTTCGCGCCACTCGGCGTCGGTCGTGGACTCGAGCGTCGTCCCGCGGCCGAGGCCCACGTTGTTGACGAGCACGTCGATGCCGTCGCACTCCACGGTTGCCGTCTCGATGAGATGATCGGCGCCTTCTGGCGTGGACACGTCGCAGACGACCGGCACGACCCTCGCGCTCCTCGTGGCGCGGGCCTGAAGGTCCCGGGCCGCGTCCATCAACGGCCCTTCACCCCGCGCGCCAATCACGACATGAGCCCCTTCGGCCACGAGCGCCTGCGCCGCCGCAAATCCCAGCCCCCGGCTTCCGCCCGTGATGACCGCCACCTTCCCGACCAGCCCCAAGTCCATCGTCGCTCAGAACCTCCGTGCGTTGAACCCCCGGAGGCGGAGCTGAAGCTCCGCCCTACGACCTGCCGAAGCGCCACCCTACGACCCAACGAAGCTCCGCCCCACGGCGCACTCCGACCCCCGTGCTCGAACCTGTGCCCTACCTGCGTGTCAAGTCGTTGAGCCGCCAGTCGAACTCGTGGAAGACCACGCGGAACGTGTTCGCCTGGAGCGCTTCCTTCTCCGAGAACAGGAGCACCGGGCTGACGAGGCCGAGCACGGCCCGTTCGATCGGACTGCGCGAGGCGAAGAGGCTCGGCGCCTTGTCGGCGTAGGCGCTCACGAAAGCGGCTTCGCGCCACGAGAACATCGGATTGACGCTGAGCGTATCGGCGGCGGTGTTGAGGTAGATCATCTCGCGCCGATCGACGGCGTCGCGCACCATCGACGACAGCTGGTCCTCCAGCCGGGCGGCAGTGTAGGCCTCGCTCTTCAGCCGTCCTCCGCCAATCGCGCCGCGGCCGAGCGCAAGGACCGCCCTGACCTCTCCCATCGGCACGATGAGGTCGCGCTCGATCTGGTCGAGCGTCACCGTCCGCCCGGCCGCCCTGAACGGTCGCTTCTCGAAGGCCCCGGGAATCTGGCGGATGCTGCCGTCGGGGTACTCCGGCGACCGGCGGCGGATCGGGTAGTTGTCGATGACCGTATCGAGGACGAACGCGTTGTAGGCGTTGATCCAGAAGGCCAGCCGGCGCTCCCGGCTCCACGACGCCTCGTCCGCGCTCGCGACCGCGCCGAGGCTGGCGACATAGCGATCGAAGGACGCGCGCTCCTGCCGGAGCGCCTGGTAGTACACGAGGCCGTCACGGACGTAGATGTCGAGAACGCCGTCGAACGACTTGTGCAGAGGATCGACCGAGGGTGGCGCGTCCTGCGCGCCGAGCGGCGCGCCGGCGAGCGTGGCGAGCAGCACGAGAGCGGCGAGGATCGGACCCATGCGCGTGAGTGTGATCATAGCGAAGCGAGAAAGGCGGCCAGCACCGCGTTGAAGCGCTCGGGTTGTTCGAGATTGGAGAGGTGGCCGGCGCCGGGAATCACGTCGAGGCGCGCGCCCGGCACGGCCTCCGCGATTCGCCGCGACTCCTCCACTGGCGTCAAGGTGTCCTCCTCGCCGACGATGACCTGGACGGGCAGGTTCAATCCCGCCAGGACGGGCATCGAGTCGGGGCGCTCGATCATGCGGGCAATGGCGCCGCGAATGGCTTCCGGCGATTGCTGCTTGATCAGACGACGGACGGTCGGCTCGATCGTCGCGTTGGTCTCGCGAGTCGTCTGGCCGAGCAGCTTCGGCATCATCTCGCGGGCGACGCCGGAAGCGCCCTGGCGGTCGACGAGCGCGAGCATGGCACGACGGTTCGCACGCGCCTCGAGCGAGTCGCTGCCGGCCTTCGTGTCGACCAGCACGACGCCTTCGGCCAGGGCCGGCGCCCTGCGCAACACGGCAAAGGTGGCGTAGCCGCCCATCGAGCACCCGCCGATGACCGCATGCGCGATCCCCATTTCGCTCAGCAGGTCGATCGCGTCCTGCGCGTAGTCATCCATGGACGGCGGCTGGTCGCCCGGGTCCGTCGTGCCGCCAAAGCCTCGCAGATCGGGGGTGATGTACCGCCAGCCGTCCGGGATCGCGCGCATCTGCGGCTCCCACATGCCCGCTCCGAGCGGAA
The DNA here is from genome assembly GCA_964543955.1 of uncultured Bifidobacteriaceae bacterium. Taxonomy (GTDB): domain Bacteria; phylum Acidobacteriota; class Vicinamibacteria; order Vicinamibacterales; family UBA2999; genus VFZN01. Next base: position 11,774 of record CAZJBN010000072.1, on the reverse strand, counting down.
ACGCGTGCAGGAGCACCAGCGTGCGGTGGTCGGCGGCGCCGGGGGCGGAATCGAGGTAGGCGATCGTGCGGGAGCCAATGTGGCGATACTGCCTGGTCATGTATGTGGGTGCCGCAATTGTATATCGCGGCACCCCGCGCTCGACCAGGCTGGCGGCGCTACTCGCTCCGAAGTGCCGTGATGGGATCCAGGCGCGATGCCCTGAGCGCCGGCACGGCGCTCGCGACAAGCGCGACCAGGGTGAACGCGATGCCGACGCCCGCGAATGTGACGCCGTCCACCGGCTCGACGCCGAAGAGAAGCCCTTGCATCAGACGTGCGGTCCCGGCGCCCAGCAGAAGGCCGATGCCGAGCCCGGAAAGCGCCAGGACCATGGCCTGCCGCACGACCATCCGCATGACGCTGCCGCGCTCGGCGCCAAGCGCCAGGCGCAGGCCGATCTCGCGGCTGCGCTGGCTGACGTTGTAGGCCATCACGCCGTAGATGCCGACCGCAGCCAGCAAGACCGCGGCCGCGGCAAAGAGCCCAATCAACAGGAGGAAGAGCCTCGGCTGCGCAACCGCATCGCGCGCACGCTGGTTCATCGTGCGAATGCCGTACATCGGCAGGTCGGAGTCGAGGTCCGCCAGTACCTGTCGCAGCGGGCCAATGAGCCCCTGCGGCTCGCCGCGGGTCTTGATGGCGAACGTGAGGAACGAGACGGGAAACTGCCCATGTGCAAGGTAGGCCGTTGGCCGCACGGGTGCAGCCGGGCCATAGTCCCGAACGTCCGCGACGACGCCCACGACCGCGCCACCGGCACGGTCGGCCCCCTGCCCCAGCCTGGTACCGAGCGTGAACTCATGACCCAGCGGATCGTCGCCGGGCCAGAGGCGGCCTGCGGCGGTCTCGTTGATCACGACCACGGGCGGACTGCCCTGGCGATCCGACCCGCTCAACAACCGCCCGCGCCGAAGGGGAATCCCCATCGCGCGGAAATAGTCCGGCGTCACCACACGGACCTGCAGCATCCGCTCGGTCTGCTCGTCGTCAGTCAACGTGCGGCCGTCCAGCGTGCTCATGGTGATGCCGTAGCGGAAATTGGTGAGCGGCAGTCCGAAGATCGCCCCGGCGGATTCGACCTCCGGATGCGAGGCGATGCGTGAGAGCAGGGTGTCCACCACGGTGCTGCGGGCCACCGGCGTCGGATAGGCGGAGTCCGGCAGGGACAGGTTGAAGGTCTGCACGCGATCGGGAACCACGCCGAGCTCCACCGATGCAAGACCGATGAAGCTTCTCATCAGCAGGCCAGCGCCCACCAGCAGGACGACCGCCAGGGCCGTCTCGGCGACGATGAGGCCTCCGCGCAGGCGGTGTCGCTGTCGATCGCCGGTCGTCGTGCCGCTGTCCTCGCGCATGCTCCGCGCAACGTCCAGACGCCTCGACGCCTGCCACGCCGGAAGCGTCCCGAACAGCACGGCGGCCAACGCGGCGACTCCCGCGGTGAAGGCCGCGACGCTGCCGTCCACGCGGGTCTGGTCGAGCAAGGGAATCGCGATGCCTTCGTCGAGGCCTGCGATGGTACGCGTCGCCCAGACGGCCGCGAGGAGACCGGCCGCTCCGCCGACCGCGGCCAGAAGCGCGCTCTCGACCAGCAGCCCGCGAGCGAGCCTGCCCCGGCCGGCGCCAAGCGCCGTGCGCACGGCAAGCTCCCGCTGCCGCCCCAGGGCACGCGCGAGCACGAGGTTGGCCACGTTCACGCAGACGATGAGCAGGACGAAGCCGACCGCGCCGAGCAACAGGAGCATCGCCGGCCGCACGTCGCCGACCAGCGCGTCGCGCAGGACATGAAGCTTCACGATGCGTTCCCGGTTGGTTCGCGGGTAGAGCACGGCAAGCCGGCCGGCGTAGGCGCCAAGCTCGCTGCCGGCCTCGGCGAGCGTCGTGCCATCGCGGAGCCTGGCGATGACGTCGAGATACTGCGCGCCGCGCTGCGTGCGAAGCTCCTCTTCGGAGAAGCGCTGAGGGACCCAGATCTCGGTGCCCAGGGGATACGAGAATCCGTCGGGCATCACGCCCACCACCCGGTACGGCTGGCTGTCAATCTCGACCATCGTCCCGAGCACCGTGCGGCTTTCGCCGAATCGACGAGTCCAGAGTGCGTGGCTGAGCACGGCCACGTCGGCCGCTCCCACCGGGTCATCGTCCGGCAGCAGGGTGCGGCCAAGCAGCGGCTGTACGCCCAGCACGGTGAAGAACCCGCCCGTGACATTGGCGCTCGGCACCTGCTCGGCGGCGCCGGCGCCGGTTCCGGTGAGCGCGCTCGCGCCGACGTTGATCGCCGCCATCCCGGCAAAGCTGTGTGTGTCCCGCCGCCAGTCCACGAAGTCCGGCGGCGCGCTCGCGCCCCACGCCAGGTCGGGGCGCTCGGAGGTGGTCGTGGAGATCGTGACCACCGCATCCGGATTCGGGAACGGGAGCGGCCGCAGGAGCACCGCCCGGACGGTACTGAAGATCGCCGCGTTGGCCCCGATGCCGATCGCCAGGCTCAACACGGCCACGACGGCAAACCCGGGTCGCTTGATGAGCGTTCGCGTCGCGAACTTCAGGTCGTGCCAGAGCATCTCCCACCTCCAGCGGTCATAGCGGAGCCAGCAGGCGTGTGGCCAGGCGCCGAGCGCGCGGAGGGCAAGCCGTGCAGGATGGACGCCGCGAGACCGGGCGAACTGCAGCTCGGCCTCCCACTCCCGGCGCCAGTCGGAGCGGGTGTCGGCAGGCACAATCGGGGCGGCCGCGCGTACGACCCGCCGGGCGAGGCCAGCCAGCATCAGGCCTTGCCCCGAACCGGCCTGCGCGCCAGCCCCGGCAGCAGCGCGCGGTAGTGTGCGGTGGCATCGGCCAGCGCGCGGAGCCCGTGCGCCGTCACGCGGTAATTGCGCCGCGCCGGACGCCCCTCGGCGTGCGCCTCCGCCTCGTCTTCCCATGTGGACCTGGCATAGCCGTCCCGCTCGAGACGGCCGAGCGCCGGGTAGACGGTCCCGCTCGGCAGTCCCGTGCGCTCGATGATGTCGAAGCCGTAACGAGCGCCGTCGGCAATGGCCTGGAGCACGCTCGAAGCGGTGATGGTCAGTCGTCTCATGCGGTTCCGCGATCCGTGCGGCTTTGTAGCAATACTACATAGCCATAGACGATCGGGCAACGATTTGGGTTGGCGACCCCGGAGTCGACCCTGTCCGGTCCGCGCGAGGCCATGCTTCCCCGAGGCCCCATACCTGGCTCAGCAGCGCTCACGTCATGGGCCCGCTGCCGGTCCCAGATGTGTTGACGCCGGCGCAGGCCCGGACCATGGTCTCAGGCATGCCCAGCCCACGCCTCGTCGCCCTCTCACTCGGATTCGTCGTGGCCGCCGCCGTGCCAGCCGCTGCCGACCCGATGACCGCCGGCGATCGACAGCGTCTCATCGCCCACCTGGAGATGACCGAGGCATGGCTCGTCAGCGAGCTCGAGGGGCTCTCCGAGGCTCAGTTGACGTTCCGGGCCACGCCGGACACGTGGTCCATCAAGGACGTCGTCGAGCACCTGGGCATCGCCGAACCGCAGTACTGGCAGCGGGTCCAGGACTCGCTGAAGACGCCGGTGACGCCGGGCTACAAGCCCGAGGCGACCGACGCGGGCATCCTCTGGTACGGCATCGACAGGACGAACCGCGCGACCACGGGCGAGGCCCGGGTGCCGGACGGCCGCTTCAAGACGGCCGCCGAGGCGCTGCGGTCCTTCCGCGCCCTCCGCGCGACGATGATGAAGGCAGCGCGCGAATCGCAGGACGACTTCCGCGGCCGGAAGCTCCTCGAAGGGAACATGGACGTCTACCAGTGGTTCCTGATGATCTCGACGCACTCGCAGCGCCACATCATGCAGATCCGCGAGGTCAAGGCTGCGGGCCGCTATGCCCGCCGCTGACGCGCGCTACTCCTGCCTGAGCGCGCGCACCGGGTCCACCAGCGTCGCACGGCGGGCCGGAATGTAACTGGCCGCGGCGGCCACACCGATCAAGAGGGCCGAAACGGCGGCAAAGGTCGCCGGATCGGTGGGCGCGATTCCGAAGAGCAGCGTGTCCATGAAACGCGTCAGCGCCAGCGCGCCCACGGCGCCGATGGCCACCCCCGCCGCCACGGGCGCCATGCCTTGCGCGAGGACGAGGAGCGTCACGTTCCGGCCGGTGGCGCCCAGGGCCATCCTGATGCCGATCTCCGTCGTCTGCTGGTTGACCGTGTAGGACAACACACTGAAGACGCCGACGATCCCCAGTACCAGCGCCACGAGCGCGAAAAGGCCAACCAGCATCATGGACGAGCGCGCTGGAGCCGTCGCTCGTGCGATGACATCGTCCATCGTGCTCATCCTCACGATTGGAATGGCCGGGTCGATCCGCCTCACGTGCTCCCGGACGGAGCCGCCCATGGCGGCCGGGTCGGTCGAGGTCCGGACGGCAAAGGTCAGGCTCGACAGCCACGGCGCCACGGCACCCTGCGGGATGTACACCGCTTCGGAGCGGTCCTCGTCGAGGCCGGCCTGCTTGACGTCCGCAACAATACCGACGATTTCCGCGTCCGACACGATGCGATTGTCGGGCGCGCCCAGGTAGACATGGCGGCCGAGCGGGTCCTCGGTTGGCCAGAAGCGGCGGGCGACCGACTCGCTGATGAGCACGCCGCTGGTCCGTCCGAGGCGATCGTCGGGCGTGAAGTCGCGCCCTCGCAGGATGGGGATGCCCAACGTCGCGAAGTAGTTCCAGCGCACGATGCGATAGGGAACCGCCGGCGGTGTTTCGTGGGCCGGAAGCGGCCGGTCGATGATGTTGAACCAGGCGCCGGTGCCTCGGCCCGCCACCGGCAAGGTCGTGGTCAGCGTGACGTCACGGACGCCAGGAAGCGCTTCGAGCTCTGTCGCCAGCCGCTCGAAGAGAGCGGAGCGCTCGACACCGGAGCGATACGCTGGCGGCGCCGTGGCCGTGAAGGTCAGAAGACTCTCCGCGCGGAAGCCTGGCGGCACGTGGCTCAAACGCGCGAAGCTCTGCGCGAGGAGCCCGGCGCCGACGAGGAGGATCGACGCAAGGGCCAGTTCCGATGCCACGAGAACGCTCCGCAGACGCCGATGGCTGCGGCTGCCGCGCGCGCCCTCGCGCACGGCAGCAGCGGTCGCCGGGCCCAGGAGCTGCAGGGCCGGGAACGCGCCGAACAGAAGACCCGCCAGGATCGACAGTCCGGCCGTGAAACCCAGCACGGTCGTGTCGAGCTCGACGCCCTTCAGGCGCGGAAGGTCGTCGGGGAGCGAGGTCACGAGAACGCGGAGGAGCGCCGAGCCCAGGACGATCCCCGCGATTCCTCCGAGCACGGCCAGGAGCACGCTCTCGGTCAGGAATTGCCGTACCAGGCGCCAGGGCCTCGCCCCGAGAGCCTGGCGCACCGCCACCTCCTGCCGTCGCGTCGACGCGCGCGCGAGGTGGAGGTTGCCGAGGTTCGCACAGGCCACCAGCAGGACGAACGAGACGGCGCCCATCAGCAGCAGCATCCGCGTTTCCACGCCGTCGAGCAGGATCTGCCTGGCCGGGGCCACCGCGGCCGTCGCATTCTGCGTGTGCTGCGGATACTCGCGGCGTATCCCGTCCATGATGGTGTTCAACTGCGCCTGGGCCTGGTCGATCGAGGTGTCCGGCCGGAGCCGCGCCAGACCCGCGAGGAAGTACTGATCCCGGTTGTTCCGGAATGCGGCGTCGAACCGTGCGGGCAGCCAGTACTCGTAGTCGAAGTCGAGAAACGCAAAGTCCGGCGGCATCACGCCGACGATCGTGTGCGGGGTGGCGTTGATGGTCAGCGGCTGACCGATCGGGCTGGCGGTCCCGAACAGCCGGCGTGCCAGGCTCGTGCTCAGCACCACGACTGGAGCGGCTCCAGGTTCGTCGTCTGTCACGGCCAGCGCGCGGCCTTCCGCCGGTTGCCGGCTCAGCACGTCGAAGATGTTGCCGACGCTGAGCCCGCCCCGAATGCGCTCCGCGGTGCCATTCCACGTGACGATGCGTTCGGTCGGCGCGAAGCCGGCCATGAACTCGAACGCTGTCGCGCTCTTCATGAAGTCGTAGACGTTGCCCGGCGTCGTGCTGTCGAGCGCCTGTCCTCCGTCGGTGCGCTGTCCGAAGACCACGACCCTGTCGGGTTCATGGAACGGCAGCGGCTGCAGCAGGACGCCATTGACGACGCTGAAGATGGCCGTGTTGGCCCCGATGGCCAGGGCCATCGTCACCACCGAGATCAGCGCGAATCCCGGCGATCTGGCCAGCATGCGCACGGCGTAGCGCAGATCCTGGACGATGGATGCCAGCATGGATGGTCTCTCCTGGGGCCACGAAAGCGATTGATCGTCGACACGTCGCGACGGCGACTTACCGCGCCGCTCGCGCCATGCGAACCGCACGAGCGCGGCCAGCTCCCGTGCGAACAGGCGAGGCAGTCCTTTCGAACCGCCGCGACGCCGGGCCTCGACGACCTGCTGGTCGAACACGGCCGCCATCTCCGGGCCGTGCCGGTCGCGAACGTCCCGAGGAAGCAGTCGAAGCGCCACCCGATAGATTCCGGTCATGCCTTGCGAGGCGTCAGCTTCTTCTGGCGCGCCATCTCCAGCAGCCGCCCGAGCCTCGCGGTCTCGAGCCGTGCCACGTCGAGGCCGTAGTCGGTAATCCGGTAATAGCGGCGCCGTGGATCGTCGTCTCGTCCCGGCCGCGTCGGGCACTCGTCGATCAGGCGGAGGTCCATGAGCCGTTTGATGGCCGCGTAGAGCGTGCTGGCCGTGAGGTTCACCTCGCCGCCGGTACGTTCGCGGATGTCCTGAATGATGGCGTAGCCGTGCAGCTCGCGGTCGCTCAGCGAGAGCAGGATCTGGAACACCGGGCTCGTCAGGGGCAGGTGGTCGCTGGCGGGGCGGCGGCGCGGATAGTCGGGCACCAGGCATCTATACCGTACGACGGTATACCGTCGCAAGGCAGTGTTTGACGTCCGTGCCCTATCGACGCACCTCCGCCGGCGACTACGCCGAGCGGATCGTTTCCAGGACCATCTCGCCCAGGTCCTCGGCCTTGCGGACGCCGACGCCGTAGACGTGGCGGAGCGCTTCGGGGGTCGCCGGCTTCAGGCGCGCCAGCTCGCGCAACGTCGTGTCGTGGAAGATGACGTAGGGCGGCACGCCGCGCTCGCGGGCTACTCGGAGCCGCAGGTCGCGCAGCGCCTCGAAGAGCGTCCGGTCCACGCCTTCCCACGATTCGGCCTCCACACGCGATCGCCGCGGGAGCCGCCCTTTCTCCGGCTTGCGCTGCCGCGCGAGCGAGAGCCCCGGCATGGCGCCGGGGTCCTTCAGCAGCGCCGCCCCGCTGCTGCTCAGCTGCAGCACGGGATATTGATCGCCGGACTGCTGCAGCAGGCCGTGCGCGATCAGCTGATCGATGTAGCCGCGCATCTCGTCGATCGACGTGCCGGCCATCAGGCCGAACACCGACAGCGTGTCGTGGCCGCGTGACCGCACCTGGTCACTGGCATGCCCGCGCAGGACGTTCCCGACGTGCGCGGCCCCGAAACGCTGCCCGACGCGGGCCACGCCCGAGAGAATCTTGCGCGCCAGCGTCACGGGGTCGGGCGCGGTCTCGAGCTCCCCGAGGCAGTAGTCGCACGCCCCGCAGTCGTCCTTGCCGTACGTCTCGCCGAAATAGCCGATCAGCCGGCGATGCCGGCAGCCGACGCTGGCCGCGTAGCGCTCCATGTCGCGCAGCAGCGACTGGCGCGCCTCGGTCAGCTCGTTGTTCTTCGAGAGGATGTCCCGCCAGCGCATGAAGTCCGCCGACGAGACAATCAGCACGCACTCGGCCTCGAGCCCGTCGCGGCCGGCGCGGCCGGCCTCCTGCTGGTAGTGCTCGAGCGACTGCGGTGCGCCTGCATGGACGACGAACCGCACGTCCGATCGGTCGATGCCCATCCCGAAGGCCACGGTCGCCACGACGATGTCGATGGACTCGTTGAGGAAGGCGTCCTGGCTGGCGTGCCGCTCCTGGTCACTCATGCCGGCGTGGTACGGGCGCGCGCGGAAGCCCTCGTCCTGCAGCCAGGCCGCCAGGTCGTCGACCTCCCGCCGGGTCGGGCAGTACACGATGCCGGCCTCGCCCGCATGACGCCCGAGCACCTGCAGCACCTGCGGCTTGAGCGACGTCCGCGGGAGCACGCGGTACAGCAGGTTCGGCCGGTCGAACGATCCGACCAGCGTGAGCGCGTCCTTCAGCCCGAGCTCGGCCACGATGTCCTGCCGCACGCGCGCGGTGGCCGTGGCCGTGAACCCGTGGAAGCTCACCTGAGGCAGCCGTGCCCTGAGGGCGCCGATCTGCCGGTACTCCGGCCTGAAGTCGTGGCCCCAGTGGCTGATGCAGTGCGCCTCGTCGATGGCGACGAAGCTGATGGGACAGGTGTCGAGGAGCCACGAGAACCAGCCGCCGCTCTCGCCGGCAATGCGCTCCGGCGCGACATAGAGCAGCCGGTACCGGCCCTCGCGCAGCCCCGCCGTCACCGCCGCCCGCTGGTCCGCGGCCATGGCGCTGTTGAGGCACGCGGCCGGCACGCCGTTCGACACGAGCGTGTCGACCTGGTCCTTCATCAGGGCGATGAGCGGCGACACCACGATCGCCAGCCCGTCGCGGACGAGCGCCGGGGCCTGGAAGCAGAGCGACTTGCCCCCGCCGGTCGGCAGGACGAGCAGCGAGTCCCGGCCCACGACGACCGCCTCCATGGCTTCGCGCTGGAGGGGACGGAACGAGGTGTAGCCCCAGTAGCGTTCGAGAATGGCGGGAAGCGCGTTGACCATCGGGCCCAAGCTACACTACAGCCATGACAACGGTCAGCGCTACCGAGGCCAAGGCCCGACTCTCGGCGCTCCTCGACCGGGTCGAGCGTGGAGAGACGGTGACCATCACGCGCCGGAACCAGTCGGTCGCGGAACTGCGGCCCGTCAAGGCGCCGACGCGCGGCCTGCGACCCCTGGGGCCTCGCCAAAGGTGAGTTCGTCGTGCCGGACGACTTCAACGATCCGCTGCCAGACGACCTGCTGGATCTCTTCGAAGGCAACGAGACGCCTCTTCAGATCTCGCCGCGGTCCAGACGCAAGGCGACTTCGACAGGTCCTCGGTCGGCGAGCAGTGCAAGGAGATCTCGATAGGGGATCATTCCGTGCGACAGCGACAGGTGCATGTTGATCTCGGCGCCCCTGAACAACCGGTTGAATCCGCGCAGCCTCAGCGCGTGGACGCGCGTAAACAGCTGGTCCCGCATGAGGTTGTAGGCCCGGCGCGCCGACAGCACGCGAAACTCGGCCTCTGCAATCCGTTCGCGGACAGGCTGGACCCACCTCTCCGCCGACAGCAGCGAAACGATGGCCTCCTCGACTGCTCGTCCGGACATCGAGGCCAGCCAGGCCCAGTCATCCGATATCGGTGCTTCGATGATCTCACGGGGGAAGTCGGGAACGCTGATGATCAGGAACAGAAACGGAAGCCTCTCCTCCTGCTGTTTCTCGAGGGCCGCAGAGATCTTGTAAGTGGCCAGGGCAAAGCAGTCGGATGGGTCCAGGTCGACGTACTCGCGCGCCCTCTTGAAGAGTGTGCCGTGCCGCCCTTCGACCGGCTCAGGACTGGCACGACATCAGGCACAGCCTGATGTCGTGCCGCAGTTGCTGCACTTGTAGCAGGAGCCGCTCCGCACCATGATCGACCCGCACGTCGTGCATGGAGGCGCGTCCTCCTGGTTCTGTATGGCGGCAAACGACGAGGCGTTGGGGATGACGGCGCCGCTCGCGCTCAGCGTGACGGGCGGCACGGGCACGGATGGCTTCGACGCCGGCACATCCGCGTGCCCGTTCGCATCCCCCACATCGTCACGGTTGTTGACGCCGGCGCGGTACTGCGCCTCCGGCGACAGGAACTTCGAGGCCATCCACCGGAAGATGTAGTCGACGATGGACTTGGCGAAGCGGACGTCGGGATTGCGGGTCATGCCCGACGGCTCGAACCGCACGTGGCTGAACTTGTCCACGAGCGCCTGCAGCGGCACGCCGTACTGGAGTGCGTAGCTGACGGCCTGCGCAAAGGCGTCGGCGAAGCCCGAGATGGTCGAGCCTTCCTTCGCCATGACGAGGAAGATCTCGCCCGGCATGCCGTCCTCGAAGAGGCCCACCGTGATGTAGCCTTCGTGGCCGGAGATATCGAACTTGTGCGTGATGGCCTGGCGCTCGTCCGGAAGCTTGCGGCGCACGGGCGTACGCGAGGCGAGCGCCGAGGCGACGGCCGCGTCCACCACTTCCTTCGGCACCGTGGTCGCAGCAGCGGAGCCCTGGCCCTCGCGGGACGTGTTGAGCGGCTGCGTGCGCTTGGAGCCGTCGCGGTAGATCGAGATGGCCTTGGCGCCAAGCCGCCAGCTCTCGAGGTACGCGAGCTCGATGTCCTCGACGGTGGCGTCCTTCGGGACGTTGACCGTCTTGCTGATGGCCCCCGAGATGAAGGGCTGCGTCGCGCCCATCATCCGGATATGGCCCATGTACTGAATGGACCGCTCGCCGCGCGCCGCCTTGAACGCGCAGTCGAAGACCGGCAGGTCGCGCTCCATCAGGTGCGGCGCCCCTTCGATCGTCTCGTGCTCGTCGATGTACTTCACGATCTCGTCCACCTGGCCGGCGGCGTAGCCGAGGCGCCTGAGCGCCATGGGCACCGTCTGGTTGACGATCTTCATCATGCCGCCGCCGACGAGCTTCTTGTACTTGACGAGCGCGATGTCGGGCTCGACGCCCGTCGTATCGCAGTCCATCATGAAACCGATCGTTCCGGTCGGGGCGAGCACGGTCGCCTGCGCGTTGCGGTATCCGAAGTCCTCGCCGAGCTCCACCGCATCGTCCCAGGCCTGCGTCGCGGCATTGTAGAGATCCGCGGGCACGTGCTTCTGGTTGATGCCCTTGATGGCCTCGCGGTGCTTCCGCATGACGCGGAGGAACGGATCGCGATTGACCTCGTAGCCGGCGAACGGACCGCCGTGATCGCGAGCGACCCTCGCGGACTGCGCGTAGGCTTCGCCGGTCATCACCGCGGTGATGGCGGCGGCCACGTCCCGGCCGCCCTCGCTGTCGTAGGGCAGGCCGCGCGACATGAGCAGCGCGCCCAGGTTGGCGTAGCCCAGGCCAAGCGGGCGGAAGGCGTGGCTGTTCTTCTCGATCGCCCTGGTCGGATAGCTGGAGTTGTCGACGATGATCTCCTGGGCCGTGATGAGGGTGCGGCAGGCGGCGCGGAAGGCGTCGACCTCGAACTCGCCGTTGTCGGCCACGAACTTCATCAGGTTGATCGACGCGAGATTGCACGCCGAATCATCCAGGAACATGTACTCCGAGCACGGGTTGCTGGCGTTGATCCGTGCCGTGTTCGGGCAGGTATGCCACTCGTTGACGGTGGTGTCGAACTGCATGCCCGGATCGCCGCACACCCAGGTGCCCTCGGCGATGAGGTGCATGAGCTCGCGCGCCTGGTAGGTGTCCATGACCTCGCCGCTCGTCACGGCGCGGGTCTGCCACAGCCCGTCGTCGAGCACGGCACGCATGAACTCGTCGCTCGCACGGACGGAGTTGTTGGAATTCTGGAAGAACACCGACGAGTAGGCGGTTCCGGTGAACGAGCCGTCGTAGCCCGCGTCGATGAGCGCCCAGGCCTTGCGTTCCTCGTCCACCTT